>LWDI01000062.1 GCA_002083475.1 Proteobacteria bacterium SG_bin5 | reverse complement strand
CCGTCGGCGCTCGGCGTGGGCTTGCGCTGGCGCGACCCGAGCCGCCCGGGCGACGCGCGCTTTTCGGTGCTGCTCGCCGCGACCGCGCTGCTGCTGCTCGCGGCGGCGCTGCTGGGGCTGCCCTTTTGGCTCGCGCCGGTCGCCGCCGCGCTCATCACCGCCGCGCTGCTCGCCGCCTGGCGCCTGGACGATGCGCCGCTGACCGGAGTAATCGTCCGCGCGAGCTTCGGCGCGGCGCTGGTGCTGCTCGGCGCGAGCGGCCTCGTCAAGGGCGAGTTGGCGCGGCTTTTCATGGCCGCGCCGGCCGTGCCGCTCGGCGAGGCGCTGCTCCGCTGGGGCGCGGTGACGGCGATCGCCGTCGCGCTCGCCCGGCGCGAGCGGCTCCACCCCGCGCGGCACATCCGCGACGCGCGGGGGACGCGCGCGGTGCATGACCCGAGCTATGAATTCGCCGCCGCGTTCCTTGGCTATGGCCTGGTCGCGCAGATCGTGCCCGCGACCTGGCTGCCGGTCGCGACCGCGCTCGGCCTGCTCGCGGTCACCGAATTCGGTGAGCGCCGATGGGTCGGTCCGGCGCTCGGCGCGCGGCAAATATTGGCGTTGATCGCCTTTGGCTGGGCGGTGTGGCCGCTCGCCTTTTGGGCGACGCATGGGCTGCGCGCGCTGCTCGGCGTGCCGATGCTCGTCACCGGGGTGCCCGCGCCGGGGATGGTGTTGTGGCGGCTGCTCGTGCCGGCCGCCCTGCTGGCGGCCGCGCTCGCGCGCGGTTGGCGCGCGCTGCCCCCGCTCGCGCGCGGCTGGAGCGTCGCCCCGCTCGCGGTCACGGGGCTGGTCGCGGTCCACAGCCTCTACAAGCTGGTCTTCATGATCGACGGCCCCGCGCGCTTCACCACCTGGGGCCTCGCCGAGCGCAGCCTGTGGGAGCTGCTGCTGATCGCCGCCGCGTTGCTGCTGTGGCGCGTGTGGGCTTGGCGGCGCGCCGCGCTCGCGCTGCTCGCCGTCGCGGCGGCGCATTGGGGCTGGTTCACCCTGTTGCTCCACGATCCGCTCTGGAGCGATCAAGCGGTGGGCGGCCTGCCGATCGTCAATCTGCTGCTGCCGATGATGGCGGTGCCCGTGCTCGCCACTTGGGGCGCGCTGCGGATCGCGCCCGAGGCGCGCGAGTTCGTCGACCAGCCGGTGCAGCTGGGGGCGATGGCGCTGATCCTGCTCTATGCCTATGCGTCGCTGCGCCAGATTTTCGTCGGCGGCCTGCTCGATCTGCCCGGGCTAGATCCGACGGAAAACGTGCTGCGTTCGGTGCTCGCGATCCTGCTGGCGATCGGCTATCTGCTCTGGGGCATTCGCAGCGGGCGGCGCATCTGGCGGCTCGCGTCGCTGGTGCTGATGAGCTTGGCGGTCGCGAAGGTGTTCTTGTTCGACGCGGCGGGGCTGCAAGGGTTGCTGCGGATCGCGAGCTTCATGGCGCTCGGCTTCAGCCTGATCGGGATCGGCTGGCTCTATAGCCGAACGCTGCGGGCGTGAGCGGCGCCCGCGCCCCGATCACGCCGCGCGCTTCACGGGAGGCGACCAGCCGAGCTTGGGCATCTCGCCGTCGATCCCGGTGATCAGCCGCGCGCCGCGATCGAAGGTGAAATAGCTCCACACCCATTGCGCGCCGACGATCAACCGGCTGCGGAAATCGGTGAGATAATAAAGATGCGCGGTCGACCAGACGAACCAGGCGGCGAAGCCCGAAAGCGTCGTCCAGCCGAAATCGGCGACCGCGCGCTGGCGGCCGATCGTCGCGAGATTGCCGTAATTCTTGTAAGCGAACGGCGTCGTGATCGCGCGCCCGGCGCCCCGCGCCCTGATCGCGCGCGCGACATATTGCCCCTGTTGCTTGGCGGCCGGCGCGACGCCAGGCACGGGCTTGCCGTCGGCCCCAGTCACCGCCGCCGTATCGCCGATCACGTAAACATCGGGCAGGCCCGGCACGGTCAGATCGGGGCCGACCGGCACGCGCCCCGCGCGATCGCCGATCACCCCGAGCCAGCTCGCCGCCGGCGACGCCTGCACGCCCGCCGCCCAGATCGTCGCCGCCACCGGCACGCGCGCGCCCGCGACCGTCACCGAGGTCGCGTCGATCGCCGTCACCGGCGCGCCGAGCCGCACCTCCACCCCCAATTGTTCGAGCGACGCCTTGGCCTTGGCCGAGAGCGCCTCGGGAAAGGCGGCGAGCAGGCGCGGTCCGGCTTCCACCAGCAGCACGCGCACGCACGCCCCGGTGATGTAGCGAAATTCCATCTCGGTCGCGTGGCGGGTGAGCTCGGCGATCGCGCCTGCCATTTCGACCCCCGTCGGTCCGCCGCCGATCACCACGAAGCTCAGCTGCCGCCCGCGCGTCTCGGGCATTTGCTGGCGCTCGGTCTCGGCGCGTTCGAGCGCCGAGAGAACTTGCGCGCGCACCCGCGTCGCATCGTCGATCGTCTTGATGCCGGGGGCGAATTCGGCCCAATCGTCATGCCCGAAATAGCTGTGGCGCGCGCCGGTCGCGATCACCAGCCTGTCATAATCGAGCCCGACCCCGCTTTTGAGCCGCACGCGCTTGGCGCCGGTGTCGACGCCGATCACCTCGTCCAGAAACACCCGCGCGTTGCGCTGGCCGCGCAAGATGGTGCGGATCGGCGCGGCGATCTCGGCAGGCGACAGCGCCGCCGTCGCCACTTGATAGAGCAAGGGCTGGAAGAGATGGTGGTTCTGCTTGTCGACGATCGTCAGCTCGACATCGCGCGCCTGGCGCAGCCCGAGCGCGACCGCGAGCCCGCCGAACCCCGCGCCGATCACCACGATCCGTGTCTTGCTCATGTTCGTCTCCTGCTCGTCCTTCGATTTTCGCTGCATCGCGGCAGAAGTTACGCGCTGCCCTGACCACGCTTAGGCGATGTCGCCCGGCCGCGATTGTGACTTGTTGGCCGAAAGTCGCATTGGTGCGCGCCCGCGCGGTTGCTATATCAGCGGCATGAGCGACACCCATGTCCATAACGCGCCGCCCCCCGGCGCCGGTCCCGATTGGCTGATCCCGCAAAGCTGGGAGAAATATTCGCCCGAGGAGCACCGGGTGTGGGACGTGCTGTTCGAGCGCCAGGCGAAATTGCTGCCCGGCCGCGCGAGCCGGGCCTTTTTGCGCGGGCTCGAGCTGCTGAAACTCTCCGAAAGCGGCATCCCCAATTTCGAGGAATTATCCGAACGGCTGATGAAGCTCACCGGCTGGCAAGTCGTTGCGGTGCCGGGGCTGGTGCCGGACGACGTGTTTTTCGATCATATGGCGAACCGCCGCTTCGTCGCGGGCAATTTCATTCGGCGGGCGGACCAGCTCGATTATCTGCAAGAGCCCGACGTGTTTCACGACGTGTTCGGCCATGTGCCGTTGCTCGCCGATCCTTATTTCGCCGATTATATGGAGGCTTATGGCCGCGGCGGGCAGCGCGCGCTGAAGCTGGGGGGCCTGAAGAATCTGTCCCGGCTTTATTGGTACACGGTCGAGTTCGGGCTGATCGAGGAAGCCGGGGATTTGCGGATTTACGGCGCGGGGATCGTCTCCTCGGGCGGCGAAAGCGTGTTCGCCTTGGACGATCCGAGCCCGAACCGGATCGGCTTCGATCTGAAACGGGTGATGCGGACCGAATATCGGATCGACGATTATCAGCAGAATTATTTCGTGATCCCGAGCTTCGATGAGCTGCTGCGGGTGACGGTGGAGACCGATTTCGCGCCGATTTATGTGGAATTGGCGGGGCTGCCCGATATTCGCATCGCCGAGATCGTGGAGGGCGATCGGGTGCTGACGAGGGGCACGCAGGAATATGCGTCGGCCAAGGGTGGTGTGGCGGTTTTGGGGTAGTCGAGCGGTAAGAGCTGTTGCAGCCTTTTGGCGTATATATTTTATCCTTAAAGACAGCCTACATCAAAGTTGAGTTGGAAGGTTTCGTTAAGCAGGCTTTCCTGTTCCTATATACCAATCTCGCCGTCCACGATCCTCATAGAACTGTACTAGCCCAGCGTAAATTTGAGACGAAGAACGTTCGATGTTTGAATAAACTGGGACAAATTCGGTAAAACGCATTTCTAAGTCTGGCCCTCTCTGAACAATTAAATTTCCTTCTTTGATACGAAAACCGGGAAAAATAGCCCTTCTCACTTCATCACAAATAAAATTCGCGGCGCGCGTCAATTCTAGTACAAGATCAGAAACGAGATCGACGTGAAAATCGTATTCATCCGCCAATTTCTGGTAGCGGGCAGGGTCCCAATCTGGAATTTTATAAAACTTCTCTGTAAATAGCTGGTTTTGGCTCTTTTGCAGCTTAAGGTGTTTGTGTAAAACTTCCTGAAAGTCGTTAAGAACCCGTCCAAAGTTAAAAAAGGCCTTTTCGAGTGAAGGGTAACGATTGGGCCATACACGACCAAGTAGCCATCTGCGTAACGCTCTAAGATCATCGTCGACAACGACCGATATACTTGGCTGCCCAGAGCTGAGAACCCAGCTTGTCCATATCATCCATTTGTCTATATGCGCAAGGCGGACCCACTCATCGGCATAATCCGCATAGAGCGTATCATCCCGGATCTTATCCTTATCTACATTGAGAGAGCATTCGACCCATTTCTCGTGCTCCAATTTCAATTCTCTTAGGCGATTAACCGTCCATACAAGCTCATTATCATCGATGATTTTATGATGAATGTTACAAAGCAGTATGAGATTAGCGCACTTTTGTCTAGAACTCTTGTCCATATTCGGTGCGCTACGCGGTCCGCCGTCGTTCTCGGCAACTATATGGCAATTCTCACCGACCAGAGTAGGGTCATCGGTCTCGCTGATATCTTCCACGAGCTGACGGCGGCAATCGGGAAACGCACAGCGACCAGCCGCCTTTCCCCAAAGTATTTTCTGAGTCTTAAGGCTAATGGTCACGAGTATACCTCTGTATTCATCGTCTTTCAGTAGATCAAATCAACTTGAAATCACGCTAGATAAGTCACTCAAGCTTCCTCACCACCGCGCCGCCCCAACCGGCACGCTCATCCCCTACGCCCGCGCCAAGCGGCGCGCTTCCTCAGCCGCAAGATCGTCCAGTCCCCCAGCACCAGCCGCTCGGCCACAGAGCAGCCCTGGCGGCGATAGGCGCGCGCGACCGCGTCGGCCTGGCGCGTCAACAGCCCCGCGAGCAGCAATTGCCCGCCGGGTGCGCACATGCCGGCGAAGTCGCCCGCGTGCTCGATCAGCGGCGCCGCCAGGATATTGGCGATCACCAGATCATAAGGCCCGCGTCGCGCGATCAGCGGGCTCGCGGCCCCGTCCGCGACGCCCAGCGCCAGCGCGCCGGGGCGGCGGCCGAGCGCGACGCCGTTCACCCCCGCATTCTCGCGCGCGACCTCGATCGCGATGGGGTCGATATCGGTCGCGGTCGCCTGCGCGCGCGGCCAGAGCGCGAGCCCCGCGAAAGCGAGCAGCCCGGTGCCCGTCCCCAGATCGATGAGATTATGCACCCGCGTGCCCCGGCGGCGCAGCGCGTCGAGCAATGTCAGGCAGCCGGTGGTCGTCTCGTGATGGCCGGTGCCGAAGGCGCGGCTCGCCTCGATCAGAAAGCCGCGCGCCCCCGCCGGCACCGCGCCCTGGTAAGCGCTGGTGTGCACGAAGAAGCGCCCCGCGCGCACCGGATCGAGCCCTGCCTGGCTCAGCGTCACCCAATCTTCCTCGGGCACCGGCTCGGCCGCCACCGCGACGCCCGCGGCGGAGGGGACGAGCGCCCGCACCGCGCGAAGCAACGCGGCGCTCGGCTTGGTCTCGAAATAAGCGTCGAGCCGCCAGCGCTCGGGATCGTCGACCACTTCCTCGCGGACGGTGAGCACGGGTGCGGGATCGACCCCCAGCGCCTCGGCATCGATCGCCTCGGCCTCGGCGCGGGTGCAGGGCAGGGTGAGTTTCCAGCTGCTAGGCATTAGTTGATCGCAATCGCGTGGCTGGCGGTTCGTTTGAGTGTCACGACATCGACGAAGTGAAAGAAGAGGCGCTGGCGATCGCGGACGACCAACGCGACATGATCCTTATCGGGCATCGAAATCGAATCGACTCCATCCACTGCGGGCAAGACCGTTGCCTGATCGCCGCTTGCCAGCACACCCAATATCACCTCCTGGCGACGAACGGCATTTTCCCCGTTGACCAAAAGATAATAGCAACATGGAGCTGTATTGTCCCGATCTTCGGGCAGCAATCCGAACGCGGCGACGTTGCGCCGATTGTCGGGGAGCAGCCGCCGGCTCTTGCCGGTGCTCGTATCGAGCAAGAGGATGTTGCGTCGATCTTCGCTTCGATACCCGAGACCGCCCGAAGTCAACGACGCGCCGCCGCCCGAGCGACGGCCATCGGTTGCGAAGATTTCGATCTTTATCAGCGAGGTGCCTGGAACGCGCTCGACTTGGTCGATTTCGAACGCCGGCGCGGTTTCGCCGGCGCGCACGACCGCCGGTGGCTCAGATCGGCGAATGCTCCCATAAATCATGGAGACGATCGCGATCACCCCCAAACAGCCCAGCACGCCGATCGCCGCCATCGCATAGATCGTCCATCTGGCGAACGCGCCGTGGGCGACGGTTTTTTCAGCGGACATAGCTGGCCCCATTCACGTCGAGCACCGCGCCGGTCATCGAGGGCGGGGCTTCCAGCGCGCAGAAACGCGCCATCACCGCGACTTCCGCTGGCTCGGCGACGCGCCCGAGCGGAATGTCGGCGAGCAATTTGTCGCCGCCCCGGCTCGCCAGATAGTCCTCGGCCATGCCGGTCATGGTGAAGCCGGGGCAGAGGGCGAAAGCGTAAATCCCCTCGCGGGCATAGCCGCGCGCGATCGATTTGGTCATCGCGACCATCCCCGCCTTGGCGGCGGCATAATGCCAATGATCGGGCGAATCGCCGCGATAGGCCGCCCGGCTCGCGATGTTGACGATCCGCCCGCCGCTGCCGCATGCCCGCCAATGCAGGATCGCCAGCCGGCAGAGCTCGGCGGCGGCGACGAGGTTGATCTGGAGCGTGCGCGCCCAATCGGCCGCCCAGTCGGCCTCGTCGCGGTCGATCGGATTGGCCTCGAACACCCCGGCGTTGTTGATCAGCACGTCGATTTCGCCCCCGGCGGCGGCGAGCGCGTCGCGCCAGAGCGTGGCGGCGGCGCCGCTTTGGGCGAAGTCGGCCGCGATCAGCCCGGGCGCGGCGCGCGTCGCTTGGCCGATGCAGGCGGCGCCCGCGCGCGCGAGTTCGGCGGCGATCGCCGCGCCGATGCCCCGGCTCGCGCCGGTGAGGAGAATGGTCATGGCGATGGGTAAAGCAGCTTTGGGGGCGTTTGATCAACCGGCTGGGCCTGTCGCCATGGCGCGGGGACGTGATCGTGCCGGAGCGCCAGCGCGCGAGACCCCGGCCTGCGCCGGGGTGGCGCTTATTCTTGGCGGTTGATCTAAGCCGCGACGCTCGCCGAGAAATGCTCGGCGGCCGCGCGCAAGCCCGCCAGCCGCTCGTCGATCGCGGCGAATTCGGCTTGCAGCGCCTCGATCTCGGCGGCGACGTCGTGCGTCTCGCCCTGGATCGCGCCGACCGTGCCCGCCATCGCCTCCGCCGCCTCGGCGGTGCGCGTCGCCGCCGCGCCGATCGCGCGGACGGTGCGCGCCTGTTGCTCCATCACCTCGCGGATCCGCACCGCGCTCTTCTGCCCCTCGGCCACGGTCTCGCGGATCGAGACATTGGTCTCGACGGTCGAGCGCGTCGCCGCCTGGATCGCGGCGATCTTGGCGGCGATGTCGTCGGTCGCGCGCGCGGTTTGGTTGGCAAGGGACTTCACTTCCTGCGCGACCACCGCGAAGCCGCGGCCCGCGTCACCCGCCCGCGCCGCCTCGATCGTCGCGTTCAAGGCAAGGAGATTGGTCTGGCCGGCGATGTCGCGGATCAGGCCCAGGATCGATTCGATCGATTGGGCATGATCGGACAGCGCCTCGCTGGTCGAAAGCGCGGTCGTCGCCTGGCTGGTCGCGCGGATCGCGACGCGGCCGGCGGCCTGCACCTCGGCCTGGGCGGTGTCGATCGCCTGCATCAGGTCGATCGCGGTGCGCGCCGCGTCGCGCATCGTCTCGGCCGAGGCCCGCGCCGATTCGGTCACCTGGCGCGCGCGGTCGAGCATCGCGCGCGTCGCGGCGACCGCGCCCTGCGCGCGGCCGCGCAGCTTTTGCCCCAGCGCCGCGCCCTCGGCGACGCTGGCGGCGATGTCATGCTGGAACCGCCCCGATTGCTCGCGCCGCGCGCCGCGTTCGCGCTCCGCCTGGTGCGCGCCATACCAGAGCAGCACGATCTTGGCCTCGATCGCGCTCAGCCGCATGTTGACGTCCGCCAGCCGCGCCAGCCGCTCGACGTCAGCGCCGAGCGCGACGCGCAGCCGGGCGAGAATATCGCTGTGGCACAATGTCAGGCTCGCGAGCACCGGGTTGGCGGGAAGCCCCGCCGCCACCGCCTCGGCCATGCGTTCGGCGGCGCCGTGCATCCAATCATCGTCGAAGGGGCGGCCGAATTTGGCCTCGAGATAGCGCATGTCGCGGCTCACCCGCGCGTCGACCATCGCCGGGGTCACCGCCGCGCGCAAGGCGGCGGCTTCGGGGCGGCCGAGCAAGGTGATCCAGAAGTTGCGGGCGATGCCTTCGAACTGCGGCGCGATCAGCGCGTAAAGATCGCGGTGATGCGCGGCGATCGCGCCATCGGCGTCGAAATTGGCGATCCGTTCGCGCGCGCTGCGCTCGCCGGGGCTCCAAAGCGGGGCGGCGGACACGGGTTCAGGCCGCCACCTTGGAGACGAAATCATCGGCGCTGAACTTCAGCGTGCCGAGCCGCGCGTCGAACGCATCGAAGCCCTGGCCGACGCGGTCGATGTCGCTCGCCACGCTTTCGGTATCCTCGCGGATCGCGGCGATGGTGTGCGACATCGAATCGGCGGCGAGCGCGGTTTCGTCGACGCTCGCGGTGATCGCGGTCACGGTTTGCGCCTGGGTTTCCATCGCGGCGCGGATCTTCTCGGCCGATTGCTGCACCTCCGCCACGGTCGCGCGGATCGAGGCGTTGGTCTCGACGGTCGAGCGGGTGGCGGATTGGATCGCGGCGATCTTGGCGGCGATGTCGTCGGTCGCGCGCGCCGTTTGATTGGCGAGCGATTTCACTTCCTGCGCGACGACCGCGAACCCGCGCCCGGCATCGCCCGCGCGCGCCGCCTCGATCGTGGCGTTCAGCGCGAGCAAATTGGTCTGCCCCGCGATGTCGCGGATCAGGCCCAGGATCGATTCGATCGACTTGGCATGGTCGGACAAAGTCTCCGACATGCCGACCGCCGCGCCCGCCTGGCCGGCGGCGCGCGTCGCGATCTGAGCGGCGGCCTCGACCTCGCTGCGCGCATCCTCGATCGCGCGGATCAGCCCGGCGGCGGTTTGCGCCGCCTCGCGCATCGCGACCGCCGATTGTTCGGCCGCCGCCGCGACTTCGCTCGTCTTGCCGAGCATCCCGCGCGTGCTGCTGCTGGTGCGGCTCGCCTGGGTGCGCAGCGCGGTGCCCTCGTGCGTCAGGCTTTCGACCATCTTGGCAATGCCCTCGCGGAAATCGGCGGCGAGCCGGTCGCGCGCGAGCTGGGCGCCATGGTCGTTATAGGCATTGTAGATGGCGACGGTGATCTCGCCTTCGAGCGCGGAGAGGCGCAGCAAAGTGTCGATCATCACCGGCAGCCGGTGATCGCCGCGATCGACGCGGCGCATGAGCACGTCGAGCGCGGCGCGGTCGCTCGCCGAGATCATCGAGAGCAGCGCGAGCGGCGAGGCATCGCCCTTGTACGCGGCGGCGACCGAACGCTCGATCGATTCGATCCAGGCGCGCCCGGCGGTATCGAGGAAGCGGTTGCGCAGGAAAATACAGCCGACGTCGATCATCCGCTGCGTGTCCATCGGCGCCCAGCTGCGCTCTTCTGGGAAACAATGCAGCCACTGCGCCCAATAAGCCTCCGAAATCGAGCGAATTTCGGGTTCGAGCACCGCCCAGGTATCGCGCGCGCTGCTGGCGAGCGAGCCGTCGACGTCGAACACGCGCAGCCGGGCGGCGATGTCGATCTTGGCGGCCACCGTGCCGATCACGGGCATTTCCTTCGTGCTCAACGCCTTGTCTCCCCCGATGCGCGTGCGGCGGCGCGCTGGTTCCTGTGTTTTCCGGGGGTAAGCGCTTTTGGTTAAGGCCTGGTTAGTGATCGGCCGCTCGCGCACGCCCGCCGCCATGCCCATTGCAACCGGGCGTTTGCGGACTAATAGGAGCGGCACAAGAACCATAGGGAAGGACCAAGCCTTGGTAGCCCCGCGTAGCGCGCGCCCGCTCTCGCCCCATCTCAGCATCTGGAAATGGGGCCCACACATGTTGGTCTCGATCCTCCACCGCGTCACCGGCGACGGCATGGCGATCGTCGGCACGGTGCTGTTCGTCTGGTGGCTCGCGGCGCTGGCGGGCGGCAAGGAAAGCTATGATGCGTTCCTGGGCGTGTTCACCCTCGCCGATGGCCGGCTGAACCCGCTCGGCTATTTGTTCGGCATCGGGCTGACGCTCGCTTTCTTCCAGCATTTGGCGAGCGGGGTGCGGCATTTGGTGCTCGATACCGGCGCCGGCTACGAACTGGGCGCGAACAAGCGGATGGCGCAGATGACCTTCTTCTTTTCGATCATCGCGACGGCGGCCTATTGGGCGCTGCTGCTGGCGGGGAAATGATCATGGGTACGGGAACGCAACTCGGCCGGGTGCGCGGGCTGGGCGCGGCCAAGCACGGGCCGCATCATTGGTGGCACCAGCGGCTGACGGCGGGGGGCAATCTGCTGCTCGTCACCTGGCTGCTCGCCTCGATCGCGCTGTTGCCCGGGCATGATTATGCGAGCGTGCGCCAGTGGCTGTCCTCGCCCTGGGCGGCGGTGCCGATGCTGCTCTTGGTCCTCAACACCTTCTATCATTTCCGCCTGGGGTTGCAGATAGTGATCGAGGATTATCAGCACGGCGCCTCGCGCACCGCGTTGATGCTGCTCGTCAATTTCTTCGTGATCGGCGCGGGCGCGACGGCGGTCTTCGCGATCCTTAAAATCGCTTTCACCGGAGGCAGCGCGGCATGAGCGCGTATAAGATCATCGATCACACCTATGACGCGGTGGTGGTGGGCGCGGGTGGCTCTGGCCTGCGCGCGACGATGGGCATCGCCGAAGCCGGGCTGAAGACCGCCTGCATCACCAAGGTGTTCCCGACGCGCAGCCATACGGTGGCGGCACAGGGCGGGATCGCCGCATCGCTCGGCAACAACACCCCCGATCACTGGTCGTGGCATATGTATGACACGGTGAAGGGCTCCGACTGGCTCGGCGACCAGGACGCGATCGAATATATGGTGCGCGAGGCACCGCAGGCGGTTTACGAGCTCGAGCACGCGGGCGTGCCGTTCAGCCGCAACCCCGATGGCACCATTTATCAGCGCCCGTTCGGCGGCCATATGCAGAATATGGGCGAAGGCCCGCCGGTGCAGCGCACTTGCGCCGCCGCCGACCGCACGGGGCACGCGATGCTCCACGCGCTCTATCAGCAGAGCCTGAAGTACGACGCAGACTTTTTCGTCGAATATTTCGCGCTCGATCTGATCATGGAAAATGGCGCGTGTCGCGGCGTGATCGCGATGTGCATGGAGGATGGCTCGATCCACCGCTTCCGCGCGCATGCGGTGGTGCTGGCGACGGGCGGCTATGGCCGCGTCTATTATTCCGCGACTTCTGCGCACACCTGCACGGGTGACGGCAACGCGATGGTGCTGCGCGCGGGGCTCCCCTTGCAGGACATGGAATTCGTCCAATTCCACCCGACCGGCATTTACGGCGCGGGCGTCCTCATTACCGAGGGCGCGCGCGGCGAGGGCGGGTATCTCACCAATAGCGAGGGCGAGCGCTTCATGGAGCGCTATGCCCCCAGCGCCAAGGACCTCGCCAGCCGCGACGTCGTCTCGCGCTGCATGGCGATCGAGATCCGCGAAGGGCGCGGGGTGGGCAAGGAGAAGGACCATATCTTCCTCCACCTCGATCACATCGATCCCAAGGTGCTCGCCGAGCGGCTGCCCGGCATCACCGAAACCGGCAAGATTTTCGCGGGTGTGGACCTGACGCGCCAGCCGCTGCCGGTGGTGCCGACCGTCCATTACAATATGGGCGGCATTCCCTGTAACTATCATGGCGAGGTGGTGCGGCTGAAGGACGGCGACCCCGATGCGGTGGTGCCCGGCCTTTACGCGGTGGGCGAGGCGGCGTGCGTTTCGGTGCATGGCGCCAACCGGCTGGGGTCGAACTCGCTGATCGACCTGGTCGTGTTCGGCCGCGCGACGGGCCTCAGGATCAAGGAGACGCTGAAGCCCGGCACGCCGCACAACCCGCTGCCCAAGGGTTCGGAGGAGATGGCGCTCGCCCGGCTCGATCATTTCCGCCATGCCGCCGGCGCCACGCCCACCGCCAAGGTGCGGCTGGAGATGCAGCGCACGATGCAGAAACATTGCGCGGTGTTCCGCGACAATGCGCTGCTCGCCGAGGGCGTCGCCAAGATCGGCGAGATTTATCGCGGCTTCCAGGACGTACGGGTGAGCGACCGTTCGCTCATTTGGAACACCGATTTGATCGAGACGCTCGAGCTCGACAATCTGCTCGCCCAGGCGGTGGTGACGGTCAATTCCGCCGCCAATCGCCACGAAAGCCGCGGCGCGCATGTGAACGAGGATTATCCCGAGCGCGACGATGCGAACTGGATGAAGCACACCATCGCCAGCTTCGAAGGCTGGGGCGGCAAGGGTGGGGCGACGAGCATCGATTACCGCCCGGTGCATGATTATACGCTCACCGATGATGCGGAATATATCAAGCCGAAGAAGCGGGTGTATTGAGGCGTTAGCGAACTTCGATCACCGCTTCGCCGGCTCGTAAGGCGTCCAGGATTTGCGGAAAACGTGGTTCGAGCCAGGCGAATAACGCGCGATTGCTGGCATTGCCGATCCTCAGCCAGACCAGCCGATATGGTCCCGGCCGATGGCGGCTCACGAAATCCTCGTCCTTGGAGACGAGGATGAGTTCTTGTTCGGTTGCCTAGCGGGCGATCTCGGCATCCGCCGCCATGCCTGGCATGACGATCGGCACGTAAACCGCCTCATGCCCTCGATCGATCAGCCAGTCACACAGCCGGCCCGGCAGCTGTGCGTCGACCAGGAAGCGCATCAAGCGGCGAGCACCACCTTGTGGTCGATCGCGCGCGCGGCATAGGCAAGCGCCGCTCGGATATCAGCCGCGCCGATGAAGGGAAAATCGGCGAGGATTTCGGCCTCGCTGGCGCCGCCGGCGAGCATCTCCAGGATATCGACGACGCGCAGCCGAGTGCCCGCGATCACCGGACGCCCGCCGCAGACTGCCGGGTCGATGACGATGCGCGTCTCGGTCATGCTAGGCTCCTTGGTCAAACCTTCGCGAATATAATGCTCGTGACGCGGACGGCGAGATCGCCCGCCCCGCGCGCTAGCCTCTTGCTTCCAGCCGCTGGCCCACCCACAGCTTCACCAGCGACGCCCGATCGACGCCGTAATGCTCGGCCGCGTCGTCGAGTTGCTTGACCATCCACGCCGGAAAGTCGATCTCGACGCGCTGCGGTTCGAGGCCTGGCCGACGGGCGTTTTCCCAGTCGACATAGTCGCTGATATCTTCGCCATCGTCGAACAAGCGGTCGAATTCTTCCACGCTAATCTGTTTCGTCATAGTGCCTTGCCTCATCTTCGCGCGCGCGGCGAACCGAAATGATCCGCGTCGCCTCTCCTCGGTAGGTAACGACCGCCGTCCATAAGCGATCGTCAATTCGCCCGACCACCAGCCAACGCTGCTCGGTCAAGCCGACGCGGATCACGCGACCGTAGCGCGCGTTCCGATCCTCCCACAGCCGCTGCGCCTCGACGAAATCGATCCCGTGCTTGGCCTTGTTCGTCGCGCTCTTTTCGGGGTCGAATTCGAACATCGCCGCCGAACATAGCAGATGCCCTCGCCCTTGTATCGCTTTTGTCTCGCTTTTCCCCGTTGACAGCCGGGCGCGCCCCGCGTGACGACCGGGCGATGGCCCGACCTCATCTCCCGATCCTCGCCGCTGCGCTCGCGTTCCTCGCCGGCCCCACGCCCGCGCAGCGCGCCGCCGAGCCGCCCAAGCATGGCGCGCCGCCGCCCTTCTTCAACGGGGTCACGCCCGAGCAAGGCGCCTTTTACGCGGCCGGCGGCGCGACGGTGGAGCATCACCGCGATGCGGCGCAGGAACTCGCCGAGGCGCGACTGCTCCAGGCACAGCTCGCCGCGCTCCAGCCGCAGCGCAAGGGGCAGGTCGATGCCTATGTGATCGCGGTCGCGCTCGATAGCGATGGGGTGTTCGCGCGCGAGGCACGCGAGGCGGGGCGGGTGCTCGCCCAGCGTTATGGCGCGCAAGGGCGGACGATCACGCTCGCGGGGCCGGACGGGCGCGGCGGCGCGACCTTGCCCCGCGGCTCGCCCGCGCATCTCGACATGGCGCTCGCGCGCGTCGCCGAGCTAATCGACCGCCAAGAAGACGTGCTCATCCTCTACACCACCAGCCATGGCGCGCCCTTTGGCCTGGTTTATAATTATGGCGACGAAGGCTGGGGCGTGGTGAGCCCGGCGCGGCTCGACGCGCTGCTCGATGCGCTCAGGATCAAGCGGCGGCTGTTGATGGTGAGCGCGTGCTTCTCGGGCATTTTCGTCCCCGCGCTCGCGACCGGCGATACCGCCATCCTCACCGCCTCGAGCGGCGATCGCACCTCCTTCGGGTGCCAGGCGGATAGCGACTGGACCTTTTTCGGCGATGCGCTGATCAACCAGGCGCTGCGCAAGCCGCAGTCGCTCGACGCCGCCGGCAAGGAAGCCGCCGCGCTGATCGGGCGGTGGGAGGCGCAGGGCAAGCTCACCCCCTCGCTGCCGCAAATGCTGATCGGCGAGCGCGCCAAGGCGTGGCTGGCGGTGCTCGACGCGCGCGCGCCCAAAGCGGCGAGCCAGCCGGTCGGCCGGCCCGCCGTGTCGCTGCTGGAGAAGAATTAGCGGCGTTTAGGCCGGCTGGTTGGCCGCCGTCTGCCCGAACAGCATTTTCTTGGCTTCCTCGGTCATCACCGGCTGTTCGCTCACCGCCTTGCCCTTGGCATAGGCCTCGATCGTCGCCGGGCGCGCCTTGATCGCTTCGAACCAGCGCTGGAGGTTCGGGAAATCCTCGAGCTTCTGGCTCTGCGCCTCATAGGGCACGATCCAGGGATAGGCCGCCATATCGGCGATCGAATAATCGCCGGCGATGAAGTCGCGGCCGTCGAGCGCCTTGTTCAGCACGCCGTAAAGCCGGTTGGTTTCGTTGACATAGCGCTTGATCGCATAGTCGATCGGCTCGGGCGCATAGCGGCTGAAATGATGATTCTGCCCCGCCATCGGCCCCAGGCCGCCGACCTGCCAGGCGAGCCATTCGAGCACCTTATATTTGCCGCGAACGTCGCTCGGCAGGAATTTGCCCGTCTTCTCGGCCAGATATTGGAGGATCGCGCCCGATTCGAAGACGCTGATCGGCTCGCCGCCATCGGCGGGGGCATGATCGATGATCGCGGGCATGCGGTTGTTGGGGGCGATCTTCAGGAAATCGGGCTTGAACTGATCGCCCGCGCCGATGTTCACCGGGGTGATGCGATAATCGACGCCGGCTTCTTCCAGGAACAGCGTGATCTTGTGGCCATTGGGGGTGGGCCAATAGAAGAGTTCGATCATGGCGCGCCTTTCGTTGCGAATGCAGCGCTTAGATGGGGGCGCGATCGGGCGGCGCAACCGCGCGCGACAAGCGCGGTAGCACGAAACGCGCGATGATCAGCATCGCGATCACCCCCAGTCCCGCCGCGAGCGCGAAGGCGGCGCCGGGGAAGCCCGCCTCGTCACCCGCCGCCAGCGCCTGTGTCATCAGCAGCGGCCCCAAGACCTGCGCGACGCTGCCGACGCTCGCCATCCCGCCTTGGAGCGCGCCTTGGTTGCGCGCGTCGACCAGCCGCGAGAGCAAGGCGTTGCTCGCGGGAAAGACGAACCACTGCGCGAAGCCGAGCGCGATCACCGCATAAACCAGCCCGGGGCTCGGGATCAGCGCATAAGCGGCGAACGACAAAGTGCCGACAGTGATGCCGATCAGCATCGCGCGCGCCTCCCCCAGCCACGCGATCGCGCGCTTGGTGACGAGGGCTTGCGTCACGATCATCACCGCGCCCGAGGCGGCGAGCGACCAGCCGATCTGGTCCTCGCTCCAATTGAAGCGGATCTTCGCCCAAAAGGCCCAGCTCGCGGGATAAGCCATATGCGCGAGCTGCCAGACGAGCACCGCCAGGATCAGCGGCGCCGCGCCCCCCGCTTTGGCGAGCGGCGCGAAGGCGCCGAGCGCATTGGCGCGCCGCCAGTCGAACGCGCGGCGGTTTTCGGGCGCGAGCGTTTCGGGCAGCAGCAGCGCGATCCACAACGCGTTGGCCAGCGCGATCCCCGCCGCCGCGAGGAACGGCGCGCGCGGATCGATCCCGGCGAGCAGCCCGCCCAGCGCCGGCCCCAGGATGAAGCCGAGCCCGAACATCGCCCCCATCACCCCGAAGCGCGCGCCGCGCTGCTCGGGCGGGGTGACGTCGGCGAGCACGGCGTTGGCGGGGCCATAGATCGCGCCCGTCACCCCCGCGATCACGCGCCCCAGGAACAACCAGCCGATCGAGGGCGCGAAGGCCATCAGCGCATAGTCGACTCCGAACGCCAGCATGCACGCCAGGATCACGGGCCGCCTGCCGTACCGATCCCCCAAATTGCCGATCACCGGCCCGGCGAGGAATTGCGCGGCGGCGAACGCGATCAGCATATAGCCGCCGATCCGCGTCGCCTCGGCGAGCGACGCGTGGCTCAGCCGCAGGATCAGCTGCGGCAGCACCGGGATGACGATGCCGAATCCGATCGTGTCGATTAGAACCGCCGCGAGCACGATCGGCACGGCGCGATCACTGGTGGCCATGCGCTTCCCCCTTTTCCCCATGCCAGCCTAGCAGCCTGGCGTGCGAGCGCCAGGTCTCTCTGGCGCGCCTCTTGGCAAGGGGCACGCGCTATGCCATTGCCATACCCGATCTTCAGATTCGTATCGGCAAGGATAGACGCCATGGCCACCGCGCCCGAACTCGAAGCCCGAACGCTCGACGATTTCCGCGCCGAGGCGCGCGCCTGGCTCGCCGAGAATTTCCCGCCCGCGTTGAAGGGCAAGGACAATGCGCTCGCCACGCTGGAGGGGCCGCACAGCCCGAGCGAGGACGAAGCGCGCTGGCAAAAGGCGATGGGTGAAAAGGGCTGGGGCGTGCCGACCTGGCCCGCCCAATATGGCGGCGGCGGCCTCTCGCGCGCCGAGGCGCGTGTGCTCCAGGAGGAAATGGCGCGCGTCGGCGCGTGGAACCCGATCGGCGGCATGGGGGTGATGATGTTCGGCCCGACGCTGCTCGAATATGGCAGCGAGGCGCAAAAGCTCGAACATATCCCCGCCATCGCCAAGGGCGAAGTGCGCTGGTGCCAGGGCTATTCGGAGCCGGGCGCGGGGTCGGACCTTGCGTCGCTGCAGACCTTCGCCGAGGACAAGGGCGATCATTATCTGGTCAACGGACAGAAGACCTGGACGAGCGGCGGCCAATGGGCCGACAAATGTTTCGCTTTGGTCCGCACCGACAAGAGCAAGAAGCACGAAGGCATCAGCTTCCTGCTGATCGACATGAAGTCGCCGGGCGTCGAGGTGCGGCCGATCCGGATGATCAGCGGCCAATCGCCGTTCTGCGAAACCTTCTTCACCAACGTCGTCGTGCCTAAGGAAAATCTGGTCGGCGCGCCGGGGCAAGGGTGGACGATCGGCAAGCGGTTGCTCCAGCACGAACGCACCTCGCTTTCGGGCGGCGGGTCGAACGCCGGGCGGCTGTTCGCGGGCAAGCCGCTCAGCCAGCTCGCCAAGGAATATCGCGGCGCCAATGACAATGGCCAGGTCGCCGACCAGGATCTGCGGATGCGCCTGGTCCGCCATGAAATGGACCAGCGCGCGTTCATGCTCACGCTGCGCCGCGCCGCGCTCGAGGCCAAATCGAACCAGGGGCCGTCGGCGGCGAGTTCGATCATGAAGAATGTCGGCGCGCGGCTGACGCAGGACCGTGCCGAACTCGCGATCGAGATCATGGGCATGGCCGGGCTCGGCTGGGAGGGCGAGGGGTTCAGCGAGGCCGAACTCACCCAAACCCGCACCTGGCTGTGGGGCAAGGCGGTGTCGATCTATGGCGGATCGACCGAAATCCAGAACAATGTGATCGCCAAGCGCATCCTCGGGATGCTCGATCACCAATAGTTTGGCCGGCCCCCTAGGGGGCGCGGGAGGAGAGGGGGGCGCAGGCGGCGGCGGGCAAGACCGCCGCCCGTCCTTCCCCAGCAATCGAGAGGGCGCGTGATGGCGGTGCTGAACGACGAACAAGTGATGCTGCGCGACATGGTGCGCGAATGGGCGGACAATGAATCGCCCGTCACCGCGTTCCGCAAATTGCGCAATGCGGGGGTGAGCGAAGGCTTCGATCGCGCCGCCTGGGGCAAGCTCGCCGAAATGGGGCTGGCGGGCATCGTGATCCCGGAAAGTTTCGGCGGCAGCGACTTCGGCTATTTGTCGCTCGGGTTGGTGCTCGAACAATTGGGGCGCAATCTGGTCGCCACCCCGCTCGCGGCGAGTGCCGCGGCGGCGAGCGCGATCGTGCTCGGCGGTTCGGACGACGCCAAGGCGCGCTATCTGCCCCAGATCGCGAGCGGCGCGCTGATCGCGACGCTCGCGGTCGACGAAGGCCCGGTCCACGACCCGAGCCGGATCGCGACGCGCGTCGAGGACGGCAAGCTGAGCGGCACCAAGGCGTTCGTCGCCGAAGGCGATAGCGCCGGGCTGTTCGTCGTCGCCGCGACCGACGGCCTTTATCTCGTGGCGGGCGACGAAGGGGTCGCGCGCGCGCCGCGCCGGATGGCGGATTCGCGCAGCCATGCCGAAGTGCGCTTCGACGCCGCGCCCGCCGAGAAGCTCAGCGTCGCCACCCAGCCGATCATCGACCGGGCGACGGCGGCGGTATGCGCCGAAATGCTCGGGCTCGCGACCCAGGCGTTCGAGACGACGAATGATTATCTCAAGACGCGCGTCCAGTTCGGCCAGCCGCTCGCCAGCTTCCAGGCGCTGCAGCACCGGATGGCGAAGATGTTCACCGAAATCGAGCTGATGCGCTCGGCGGTCGAGGGCGCGTTCGAGGCGATCGACGCGGGCCGGTCGGATCTCGACCAGGCGGTGAGCCTCGCCAAGGCGATCGCAAGCGACACCGCCAAATTGGTGAGCCGCGAGATGATCCAGCTCCACGGCGGCATCGGCATGACCGACGAGCATGACGCGGGCTTTTACATCAAGCGTTCGGCGGTGCTCGAGGCGATGTGGGGCAATGCCGCTTATCACCGCGAGCGGTTCGCGCGGTTGAACGGTTATTGAGTGGCGTGGGGGCTCGGCGCCGACCGACTTGGGCGCCCGGCGCGATCGGTGCGCCACCGTTCACAAAGGCCCTGGCCTTCGCCGGGGCGACCAATGGATCGTGCACGGGGTTCGCCAGCTAATTCACGCGGGACCCCGGCCTCGAGCCGGGGTCCCGCTGCTTCTTCCTAAGTCGCCAGGCGGCAGGCCCCAGTTCGGGCCGGAAGTTGACCTAGGGTATTTCCGGGTGGACGGCGCGCGTGATTTGAAGGACGGGCGCTTTTACCGACGCACATCGTGCGGCTCGAAGCGGGCCATTCGTCCGCGCCGGATGCGCTTTCGCTGCCCGCGTCTTTTTTCGGCGCCGCCGTGGCTTTCGAAAAATCGTTCAGCGAGCGTTGCATAGCTCCGATCCGACCGCCCCTGGTCCGACCCGGAGAAACGTAGCGTTTTGCAACGCGCGTTTTGCTTGACGCCAACGCCTGCCCGATGTTTATTCGAGGATAGGATACGGTGCCCGCGAGTGGCCCGGCTCAGATGGGAGAGATTGATGCAGAAATCGACGCTTCTCGGCGCGTGCGGTGCATCCGCGCTCGCGTTGGTGCTCGTCACTCCGGCCGCCGCGCAGACCGCCCCTGGCGCCGACGCCCCCACGCAAGTCGCCCCCGAGCCCGATACGGCCGATGTCGTCGTCACCGGCACGCTCATCCGCGGCACGCCCGAGGATGCCGCGCTCCCGGTCGACGTGATCGGCTATGACGAGCTCCAGCGTCGCGGCGCGCCCACCGCGCTCGATCTCATCAAGAATTTGCCGAGCTCGAACGGCGTGATCGGTGACGCCAACCAGTTCGACTCGCGCTCGCAAGGCGCCGAGGGCGTGGCGAGCGTCAACCTGCGCGGCCTCGGCCCGCAGCGCACATTGGTGCTTTTGAATGGCCGACGGATCGTGCAGGCCGGCACCGGCATTCCGGTGGTCGACATCAACCTCATCCCGCAAGCGGCGCTCGGCCGCATCGAAGTGCTGAAGGACGGCGCGGCGGCGACTTACGGCTCGGACGCGATCGCGGGCGTGGTGAACTTCATCACCCGCAGCGAGCAGCGCGGCTTCCAGGTCGAGGGCACTTATCGCTACATCCCGGGGTCGGACGGCGATTATACCGGCGGCGTCAGCTATGGGATGAAGAAGGGCGCACTGCAGTTCCTGGCGGCGTTCGGCTATCAGCGCCGCTCCGAACTGCGCACCACCGAGCGCGCTTTCACGGTGCAGCCTTATCAGAACAATCCGCAAGGCGGCTATACGGGCGGCGGCAGCCCGGGCAATTTCGGCTTTGGCGGCACGCTCAACTTCGTGCGCGATTTGGGCTGCACCAATTTGGGCGGCTTCCGCTCGTTGCCGGGCTCGACCACCGATCGCTGCTTCACCAATTTCGGCCAGTTCGACAATCTGGTCGAGCCCGAGGATCGGTATCAGGCCTATCTCGAAACCAAGATCGAGATCACCGACCGACTGACCGCCAATTTCTCCGCGCTCTACGCCTCGTCCTCGACGCGGATCACCACCTCGCCGAGCTATCTGCCGACGCTGCCGCCCTCGGGCTATGCCGCCTCGCCGCTGACGACGGTGCCGGCCAACAACGCGCTGACGATCCAGCAAGCCGCTGGCGCCGGGGTGTTCGCCGTCCCGACTTATGCCCCGGCGCTGCGCGATTATTGCGCCTTCTACGGCGCCGCGGCGGGCTGCGTTACCAACGCCGCCGGCCAGCCGCTCGCGCCCGCGCTCGCTTTCCCGGTGCTGTTCCGGCCCTTCCTGCTCGGCGGCAACCCCTTGTTCCAGCAGGTGCCGGGCAACGACCGCGGCTCGGCGTTCAGCCAGCGCCAGTCCGAACTCACCCGGATCAGCGGCGGGCTGACCGGCGATATCGGCCCCGATCTGACGCTGGAGACGGGCTTCGTCTATTCGGTCTATGATCGCGGGATCGAGGGGACCGATACGTTCGGCGACTTGCTGCAAAACGCGCTCGCCGGCTTTGGCGGGCCGAACTGCCCCTTCGCGACCAGCGCCTCGCGCGCGGGGCTCACCCAGACGCAACTCGCCGCGCTCGCGGGCACCAACGGCTGCACCTATTTCAACCCGTTTTCGACCGCGATCCCGAACAATCCGGTCACGGGGCAAGTCAACGCCAATTTCGCCGGCACCCGCGCGCCCGCCGGTTTCAACCTGACTCCCGGCGCGGGGCTCATCAACGATCTGCCGACGATCGACAATTTTTTCCGCACCAGCCGCAGCGACACGCGCACGAGCAACCTGAGCGCCGATATGGTGCTGAGCGGCAAGACGCCGATCAGGCTACCCGGCGGGGCGCTCTCCTTCGCGATGGGCGGGCAATATCGCCGCGATACCTATGCGGTGCGCTATAATGCCGACGCCAATTTGGCGGTGAACCCCTGCCCGGGCTCGCCGGTCAACCCCAATGCGATTTGCGCGCAGCAAACCGGCGCGCTCGGCTTCTTGGGCACCAACCGCAATACGCGCTTCCAGGGCGAGATTTACGCGCTGTTCGGCGAGCTTCAGGCGCCCGTCACCGATCGGCTCAACGTGCAATTCTCGGTGCGGTATGAAGATTATGGCGGGCGCGTCGGCTCGACCTTCAACCCGCAGGGGCGCGTGCGGTGGCAAGTGACGCCGTGGCTCGCGCTGCGCGGGGGCGGCGGCACCACTTTCCGCGGGCCGCCACCGCAGAATCTCGACGGTCAGGTGACCTCGCTGCAAGTGATCGGCACCTCGTTCCGCGCCATCGACATTCTCGGCAACCCCAATCTCAACCCCGAAAGCGCGACCACTTATGGCGGCGGCATCCTGATCAACCATTCGGGGCTGAACATCAGCGTCGATTATTTCCGCTACGACGTGAATGGGCCGATCGAGGCCGAGCCGGTCGCCGGCATCGTCAATGCTCTTTTCGGCGCGAGCGGCAACGCCAATTGTATGACAGCCGGCTATGAACGCTTGCGTGACCGCTTCAACTTCAGCGGCGGCATTTGCGGCATCGGCAACGTCACGCGGCTGCGTACCTTCCTGCAGAACAACGCCAACGTGACGACGTCGGGCCTTGATTTTCAAGCGGAGTATAAGTGGCGCTGGGGTATGTTCGACTTGGCGTTGGGTGGCAACGGCACTTACGTACTGGAATATAAGACCGGCGACGTTTTCGTCGAAGGGATATTGGTCCAGCCCGCGTTCGACGCGGTCGGCAAGCTCAACTTCCAAACGACCGCTTATCCGCTGCCGCAAGTGAAGGGCTTCGCTTATTTCGACGTCCAGCGCGGGCCGCACAGCGGGCGGCTGCAGTTCAACTATATCGACGGCTATACCGATCAGCGCACCGCCGCGATCTTCGGCCCCAACACCGGCGCGCTCGCCGGGGCGGCGGTGACGGCGGGGCAGAATATCGGCTCGTTCAAGACGCTCGATTTCACTTATCGCCTGGCGCTCAAGGAAACCAAATCGACCTTCTTCGTGTCGTTCCAGAACATGCTCGACGAACAGCCGCCCTTCGCCCGGCTCGATTTCAACTATGATCCCTTCACCGCCTCGCCGCTCGGCTTCAACATGCGCGTCGGCGTGACCCAGCGTTTCTGAGGCGCGAGGCACGTGTAGCGCCCCTTTCGCCGCCGTCCGGACCCGCCGGGCGGCGGTTTTGTTTTAACAGAAGGATCAAGTGGCGTTTCGATCCGAATGAGTTGAGCCATGAAGAACACGTCACCCCGGACTTGGTCGGGGGTCCACCGCGCCGCCTGGTCCTGCGAAGGCCGCGGACAGCACGGATGCCGGACCAAGTCCGGCATGACGGTAAGTGCGAAATCGGGTCGATACGCTGCTCGGACAGAAGGAGCGATTGCCATGGCGAGCCTAGCCGAACCCGCAACCGGCGCCCGCGCGGACCAAGCCGCCGCCGATGCCCGCGCGCTGCGCCTGCGCGGTTGGACGCTCGCGCTGCTGACGCTCGTTTATTTCTTCAGCTTCATGGATCGCTATATCCTGGCGATCCTGCTCGAGCCGATCAAAGCCGATCTGCGGCTGAACGACACCCAATTGGGACTGCTCTCGGGGCTCGCCTTCGCGATCTTCTACGCGACGCTCGGCATTCCGGTCGCCTGGGCGGTGGATCGCTATGCGCGGCGCCCGATCATCGCGGTCGCGCTCGCCTTGTGGAGCGGGATGACCGCCTTGTGCGGCACCGCGACCAACTTCACCCAATTGCTGATCTACCGCATCGGCGTGGGCGTGGGGGAGGCGGGATCGAGCCCGCCCTCGCATTCGATCATCGCCGATCTCTATCCGCCCGAAAAACGCGCCGGGGCGATGGGGATTTATTCGACCGGGGTGGTGCTGGGCGGCGGGTTCGGCGCGATCATCGGCGGCTCGATCGCCGCGGCCTATAATTGGCGCACCGCCATGTATGCGCTGGGCCTGCCCGGCATCGCGCTCGCGCTGATCGTGTGGCTGGTGATGGTCGAGCCCCGCCGCGGGTTGAGTGATCCCGTGCCCTTGGCACCCGCCGCCAAGCCGACGCTCGGCGAGGGGCTGGCGAGCCTCGCGCGCTGCGCGCCGGCGGTGCATCTGATCCTCGCGGTGACGCTCACTTCGCTGATCGGCTATGCGGTCGGCAGCTTCGGGCCGAGCTATTTGCAGCGCTCGCTGGGGATGAGCCTGACGGGCGTGGCGCTGATCTATGCCCCCGGGGTCGCCTTCGCGGGCGCCGCCGGGGGGGTGATCGGCGGCAGGATCGCCGATTGGTGTGGGCGGCGCTGGGGGTTGCACAGCCAGGCGTGGTTCGTCGCGCTGCTCAAGCTCGCCGCGCTGCCCTTCACCATCGCCTTTTATCTGGCGGGTGATTTCGTGACCGGCTTCGCCGCGGTGCTGATGAGCTATCTGCTCGCCTCGAGCTATTTGGGGCCGAGCTTCGCGCTGATCCAGGGCCTGGCGCCGACGCGGATGCGCGCGGTGTGGGCGGCGATCACCTTGCTGGTGATCAATTTGATCGGGCTGGGCGCGGGGCCGACGCTCGCCGGGGTGGTGAGCGATTGGCTGCGGCCGCGCTTCGGCGAGGAATCGCTGCGCTATTCGATGCTGCTGATCTCGCTGCTGACGCCCTGGGCGATCTGGCATTATTGGCGCGCGGGGGTGCTGCTGAAGCGGCGGGCCGGCGCCGGCTGATGTCGCGCGAGCGCGGTTATTGCTTAGTCAGCCCGAATGGATGCCCGCCTTCGCGGGCATGACGGCTAGAGTCTGTCCTATTCGAACGGAACCACCGTTCGTGCCGAGCCCTTCGGCTGGCTGGCAAGCCAGCCGCTCAGGGCAGGCTTCGGCCCTGCGGGCCGAAGTCGAGGCACGTGACCTGAGCGCAGCGCCGGCAGCACGCCCCTCGACTTCGGCGAAGCCGAAGCCTGTCCTCGGGCTTGGCAAAGCCAAGACCCGGGGGCTCGGGGCGAACGGATTAAATCTCAACCAACCAAATTCTAGAGGCCCCCCCATCGTCATTCCCGCGAAGGCGGGAATCCATTCGGGCAGGCCTCGGCCAAGACGCGCCCCCGCTCGGCCTTCGCCCCGGCTCAGCCGCCCGCCAACACCCGATCGTCGAACAGCCCGAAAGCGAGCGTCGAGGCATAGAAAGCGATCGCGCGCTCGCGCGGCATGGTGCCCGCCCATTTGCGCATGTCGAACGCGGCGTTCTGCAGCGCCATCAGCGTTTGCGCGGCGATCAGCGGATCGACCGGGCGCACCGATCCTTCGGCGATGCCGTCGCTCATCAGCCCCGCATAGCGCCGCGCGATCCGATTCGAGCGCGCGACCATCGCCCCGCGCACCTCGCGCGACAGACCCGACAAAGCCGTGGTGCGCATCAGCGGCCCGCGCTCGCTGAACTGGAAATCGAGCAAGGTCGCGATCGCGCTCGACAATTGGTGCCAATGGCTGCCGGGCAGCGCCTCCGCCCGTCGCTGAGCCTCGGCGATGGTGTCGAGGCTGCGCTTGAAACAGGCGATCACCAGATCGTCCTTGGCGTCGAGATGGTGGTAGAAGCTGCCCTTGGTGACGTTCAGCTGCGAGGCGATCTTCTGCACCGAGGCGCCGCGATAGCCGAGCTCGTTGATCAGCCGGGTGGCGGCGAGCAGAAATGCCTCGCGCCCGGGCTCGCTCTCGTCGGCGGCGAGATCGATCAGCGCCGGCGCCCAATCGCTGCCCGGGGCGGCGATGCCGTGCGCGAACACCGCCATCAGCCGCGCCTCGACGCGCGCATATTGATCGGGCTCGTAGCGACCGAGCCAGACGGGAATCCAAAACGTATTCTCGAGCAGCACATGCGCGCGCGCGCCATGGAG
Source organism: Proteobacteria bacterium SG_bin5 (assembly GCA_002083475.1). Lineage (GTDB taxonomy): Bacteria > Pseudomonadota > Alphaproteobacteria > Sphingomonadales > Sphingomonadaceae > Sphingomonas. Next base: position 46,291 of record LWDI01000062.1, on the reverse strand, counting down.
ATCGGTATGGGCGCGGCTGGGGGCGGGGCCCCAGAGGCTGCGCGTCTTGCGGAACACCTCGCGCCAGCCCCCCATCAGCCGGCCGAGCATCGGCTCTTCCATCGCGCGCAGATCGGAGAGCACCGCGAAGGGTGTCGCCTCGCCGCGCTCGATCCGCGCGAGCCGGGCCATGTTGGCGCTGAGATAATGGGCGACGCGGCGCTCGGGCGTGGGCTCGGCGAGCGCCTCGTCGAGCATCGCTTGCAGACAGTCGAGCGTATGTTCGAAACAAGCGGCGGCCAAATCTTCCTTGCGCTTGAAATAATAAGTCACGCTCGTCGTATTCAGCCCGACGCGGCGCGCGACATCGGCGAAGGTCATGCCCTTGGCGCTTTGTTCGTTGATCGCCTGCGCCGCCGCCGCGAGAATCGCGTCGCGCTTCGCCCGGAAGCGTTTGGTGCTACCGCCCGTTTCGATCGTTTCGATATCGCCCATCATCCGCCAGCTTAGCAAAGTCTTTTCGAAGGACCAGTCCCCAACGGCGCTCGCGAATTCGTATGCGCAAGGGCGGATCATACCCCGCTTTCGGCGCTTTACCGAATAAGCGGTATGGTCTAAGCCTTGCAGCCTGCCAGTTGCGAGGAGGCCCCATGGATTTCACGCTCACCGAACGCGAAACCTATTTCCGCGACCGCGTGCGCGATTTCATCGATCGCGAAATCCGCCCTCGCAACGGTGACTATCACCAGCAGGAAGCCGAGGGCGAACGCTGGAAAGTGATCCCGGTGATCGAGGAAGTAAAGGCCAAGGCCAAGGCCGAAGGGCTGTGGAACTTCTTCATGCCGCCGCATTCGGGCGCGCCGCCGGTGGACGATAGCTTCGAGTTCGAAGGTACCCAGCTCACCAATCTCGAATATGCGCTCTGCGCCGAGGAAATGGGCAAGATCGGCTGGGCGAGCGAATGCTTCAACTGCTCGGCGCCCGATACCGGCAATATGGAAGTGCTGATGCGCTATGGCACGCGCGCGCAGAAAGAGGCGTGGCTGCGCCCGCTGATGAACGGCGAAATCCGTTCGGCCTTCCTCATGACCGAGCCGGCGGTCGCGAGTTCGGACGCGACCAATATCGAAACGTCGATCGTGCGCGACGGCGATCATTATGTGATCAACGGCACCAAATGGTGGTCGAGCGGGGTCGGCGATCCGCGCTGCAAGATCGCGATCGTGATGGGCAAGACCAATCCGGAGGCGCAGCGCCACACCCAGCAGAGCCAGATTTTGGTGCCGCTCGATACGCCCGGGGTCACGATCAAGCGGATGCTCACCGTGTTCGGCTATGATCACGCGCCGCACGGCCATGGCGAGGTCGAGCTGAGGGACGTGCGCGTGCCGGTCGACAATCTGCTGCTCGGCGAGGGGCGCGGGTTCGAGATCGCGCAGGGGCGCCTGGGGCCGGGGCGCATCCATCACTGTATGCGCACGATCGGGGTCGCGGAAACCGCGATCGAGGCGATGGCCAAGCGGCTGCTCACCCGCGTCGCCTTCGGCAAGCGCATCGCCGATCATTCGATCTGGGAACAGCGGCTCGCGCGCGCGCGCATCGATATCGAGATGACGCGGCTTTTGTGCCTCAAGGCCGCCGATATGATGGACAAGGCGGGCAACAAGGCGGCGCAGCTCGAAATCGCGATGATCAAGGTGCAGGCGCCGAATATGGCGCTCGCGATCCTGGACGACGCGATCCAGGCGCATGGCGGCGGCGGCGTGTCGGACGATTTTCACTTGGCGGGCGCCTGGGCGTCGATGCGGACGCTCCGCTTCGCCGACGGGCCGGACGAAGTCCACAACCGCGCGATCGCCCGCCACGAGTTCGGCAAATTCGCCGATCTGCCCGACGCCGTCGCGGCGAAGGCGGCGGTGCGGCGGTAGGGCTCAGGCACCTATGTATCATTTGGCCCTCTCCCCTTCAGGGGAGAGGGTTGGGAGAGGGGCGATAAAGAGAGCGGCGGGTGTAAGTTCGGCCCCTCTCCCCGACCCTCTCCCCTAAAGGGGAGAGGGAGTTACGTGAAAGCCGCCATCCTGTTCGAACCCAAATCGGACCTCGTGATCGAGGACGTCCGCATCGATTCGCCCGGCCCCCGCGAAGTGCTGATCCGCACCGCCGCCTGCGGGGTGTGCCGATCGGACCTGCATTTCGTCGACGGCAGCTTCCCCCACCCGGTGCCGACCGTACCCGGGCATGAAGCGGCGGGCGTGGTCGAGGCGGTGGGGTCGGACGTCGCGCGGCTTCGGCCCGGCGATCATGTGATCACCTTCTTCACCGTTTTCTGCGGCAGCTGCGAGATGTGCGTCACCGGGCGCCCCTCGCTCTGCGTCGATCCCTCGACCCGCCGCCCCAAGGGCGCGCCGCCGCGCCTGGCGCGCGCCGACGGCACCCCGCTCGCGCCCTTCCTCAACCTGTCGGCCTTCGCCGAAGCCATGCTGGTGCATGAAAATGCCTGTGTCGCGATCAGCAAGGACATGCCGCTGACCCAGGCCGCGCTGCTCGGCTGCGCGGTGATCACCGGGGCGGGGGCGATATTCAACGACAGCCGGCTGCGCGCCGGCGAGACGGTCGCGGTGATCGGCTGCGGCGGCATCGGCCTCGCCGCGATCAACGCCGCCAAGATCGCGGGCGCCTCGCAGATCATCGCGATCGATCCGGTGGCGGAGAAACGCGCGCTCGCGACGCGGCTGGGCGCGACCCACGGCTTCGCGCCCGACGAGCCCGATCTCTTCAAGAAGCTGATCGCGCTCACGCAGGGGGGCGTGGATTATGCGATCGAGGCGGTCGGGCGGCCCGAGACCGCCGAGCTCGCTTGGACTTTGCTCAAGCGCGGCGGCACCGCGACGATCCTGGGGATGATCGCCCCGGGCAAGATGGTGAGCCTGCCCGGCCCGAGCTTCCTCACCGGCAAGCGCCTGCAAGGCTCGCTGCTCGGCTCCACTCGCTTCCCGATCGACATGCCGCGGCTGGTGCGGCTTTATCTGGACGGCAAGCTCGATCTCGATACTTTGGTCGCCGAGAAAATTCCGCTCGCGGGCGTGAACGGCGCGCTCGCGGCGCTGCGCCAGGGGGACACGGTGCGCTCCGTGATCGAATTCGCATGACGGCGGAAGAGCAGATGGTCGGCACGCTCCCCGTGCCTGCCGACGATCCGATCGATCCCGCCAAAGTCGCCGCCTGGATGGCCGAGCATGTCGGCGTGGCCGGGGCGGTGCGGCTCGAAAAATTCAAGGGCGGGCAATCGAACCCGACTTATAAACTGATCACCGAGCACGGGTTGTTCGTGCTGCGCCGCCAGCCCTTCGGCAAATTGCTGCCGAGCGCCCATGCCGTCGACCGCGAATATCGGTTGATCGCGGGGCTCCACCCGACCGGCTTTCCGGTGCCCAAACCCTATGGGCTGTGCGACGACCCCGAGGTGATTGGCAGCAAATTCTATGTGATGGCTTTGGTGGAGGGGCGGAACCTGTGGGACGGCTCGCTCCCCGAGTTGACGCCCGCCGCCCGCCGCGATCATTACCATGCGATGATCGACACCCTCGCCGCGCTCCACAATACCGATTATGCGGCGGCGGGGCTCGAGGATTATGGCAAGCCCGGCAATTATTTCGAGCGTCAGGTCGCGCGCTGGACCAAGCAATATCGCGCTTCGGAAACCGAACACATGCCCGATGTCGAGGCATTGATCGACTTCCTGCCGCGCACCGTGCCCGAGCAAACGCGCACGTCGATCGTCCATGGTGATTACCGCATCGACAATATGATCTTCGCGGGCGACGCGCCACGCGTGATCGCGGTGCTCGACTGGGAACTCTCGACGCTCGGCGATCCGCTGGCCGATTTCAGCTATTTCCTGATGAATTGGGTGACCCCGGCCGATGGGCGTTCGGGGATCATGGGCCTCGCCGGCGCCGACAGCGGCATTCCGACGATGGAGGAGGCCGTCGCGCGCTACGCGGCCGCCACGGGGCGCGATGGCGTGCCTGATCTCGACTGGTATTTCGCTTATAATTTATTCCGGCTGACGGGGATCGTCCAAGGCATCAAGAAGCGCATCGTCGATGGCACCGCCTCGAGCGCGCAGGCCGCCAAGACGGCGGAGCGCGTCGGCCCGCTCGCGGCGGCGGCGTGGCAGTTCGCGCAACGGGCGGGGGCGTAGGGGCAATGAATGCCCTCTCCCCTTCAGGGGAGAGGGTTGGGAGAGGGGCGGGGCAGCAGGGCGGCGGTCGCCATACCGGCCCCTCTCCCCGGCCAGTTTGGGGTCAACCGTGCCCCGCACGGTTGAGGATTGTCCGGGGGACAATCCGACCCCAAACTCCCCTAAAAGGGAGAGGAAGTAATGTCGCAATTCGATCTCACCGGCCAAGTCGCCATCGTCACCGGCTCGTCGCGCGGAATCGGCAAGGCGAGCGCTTACGAACTCGCCGAACATGGCGCGAAGGTCGTCATCTCCAGCCGCAAACAGGATGCGTGCGACGCGGTCGCCGAGGAATTGAACGGCAAGTTCGGCGAAGGCACCGCCATCGCGGTCGCGGCGAACATCTCGGACAAGGCGGGCCTGCAGCATTTGGTCGACGAAACGCGCCGCGCCTTCGGGCGGATCGACGTGCTCGTCTGCAACGCCGCGTCCAATCCCTATTATGGCCCGCAAGAAGGTATTAGCGACGAACAATTTCGTAAGATCCTCGACAACAACATCGTCTCGAACCATTGGCTGATCGCGATGGTCGCGCCCGAGATGCGCGCGCGGCGGTCGGGATCGATCATCATCGTCTCGTCGATCGGCGGCTTGCGCGGCTCGACCGTGATCGGCGCTTATTGCATCAGCAAGGCCGCCGATATGCAGCTCGCGCGCAATTTGGCGCATGAATTCGGGCCCGATAACGTGCGGGTGAATTGCATCGCGCCGGGCCTCATTAAAACCGATTTCGCCAAGGCGCTGTGGGAAGATCCGGTGCGGATCGAGGCCGCGAACAAGAGCGTGCCGCTGCGCCGCATCGGCGAGCCGCACGAAATCGCCGGCGCGGTCGTGTTCCTGGCGAGCCAAGCGTCGAGCTTCATGACCGGGCAGACGATCGTGCTCGACGGCGGGGTGACGATTTGACCGGCAAGGTACGACATTGAACCGTCACCCCGGCGAAGGCCGGGGTCTCTCGATGGCAGAGAGATGCCGGCTTTCGCCGGCATGACGCTCAAGCGGCAAGGGGAGGGAGCATGCGTTTCACCGGCAAATCGATCATCGTCACCGGCGCCGCCTCGGGGATCGGCGCCGCCGCTGCGCGGCTGTTCGCCGCCGAGGGCGGGGCGGTGCTCTGCGCCGATTGGGCCGAGAGCGTGCGCGACACCGCCGAAGCGATCACCGCCGCCGGCGGGCGCGCCGAGGCGCTGCGGATCGACGCGGGCCGCGAGGAAGACGTCGTCGCCGCCGTCGCCAAGGCCTGCGACGCTTTCGGCGGGCTCGACATTTTCTTCGCCAATGCCGGGATCTCGGGCGGCATGGCCAATATCTTCGATACCACGCCCGAACTGTTCGCCGAGGTGCTGCGGGTGAATTTGATCGGCCCCTTCCTCGCGGTCAAGCACGCCGCGCCGAAGATCGCCGAGCGGGCCAGGGAAACGGGGGGCGGCGCGCTGGTGCTCACCGCGAGCGTCGCGGGCATTCGCTCGGGCGCGGGGTCGCCGGCTTATTCGGCGTCAAAGGCGGGGGTGATCAATCTGGCGCAAGTCGCCGCGCAGCAGCTGGCGGGCAGCAACGTGCGGGTGAACGCGCTCTGCCCCGGCCTCACCGAAACGGGGATGACCAAGCCGACCTTCGATTATGCGCGCGAGGCGGGCAAGATGGAGAAGATCGGCCGGCTCAATCCGCTGCGCCGCGCGGCGCAAGCCGAAGAACTCGCGCGCGCCGCGCTGTTCCTGGCGTCGGACGAGGCGAGTTACGTCAATGGTCAGGCGCTCGCGGTCGATGGCGGTTTGTCGTCGAGCCATCCCGTCATCCGCCAGGAGTTCGGCAAGACGGCGGTTTGACTTCGCCCGCGCCGGGGAACCTTCACGCGTTCGCCACGTTGCGAGCGAACCGCCGCGAAGGGGAAATATCATGAAGAAATTGATCGCGGCCAGCGCCGCGCTGAGCTTGATCGCGCTGCCGACCGTGGCGACCGCAGCCCCGGGCGCCAGCGCCGCCGCGCCGCTGTCGCTCGCCAACGCCGCGCCGGTGCGTGCCGCGCCCAAGGGCGGCAAGGCCAAGGTTTCGAACGCCGGGATCGCGGTGTTCGCGGTGCTCGTCGTCGGCGGCGCGGTTGCCGCGCTGGCGGTGATCGCCGGCACGCGCGATCAGGGCAATGGCAACGGCGTTCCCGTCAGCCGCTGAGGCGATCTAGGCCGAGCACCCCGCCGTCGCCCCCGCGCGACGGCGGGTTGTTTTTCCGACACCTTCGCGCGGCCGTCATCGGAAGGGCTTGCATCGCGCGCGGCTTATGCCGACAGCCCCCGCGGCTGGAGGTGACCATGCGCTTGATTTTCCTTGCTCCGATGCTCGCGCTGGGCGGCCAAGCCGCGCCGCCGGCGCTCCCCGTGCCGCCCATCGTATCGACGCCGCCGGCGAGCGCCGGCACTGCCCCGACGCGGCTGCTCGTCGCGCCGCGCTTCGGGCCGGCGCGGTGCATCGGCGGCGATAGTCCCGCACTCACGCTCGCGCCACGCCTGGCGGTCGAGGCGGGGTGGTCGGGGACCAACGCCCCGCCGGTGACGCTGAGCTTCGCGATCGACGCGACCGGCCGGCCGCATGACATCGAACGGCGCGGGCAGGGCGATTATGACGGGCGCTTCCAGGCCGCGCTCGCCGTGGCGCGCTTCGCGCCGGGCGTCGCCAAGGGCTGCACGATCAGCGTCACGCGCCAAAGCTATGGCCTGAGCGAGGCGCCGCGCGCGCTGGCGATCGAGGCGCTGTTCTTCGGCGGCGTGCGCGAGCCGGCGTTGATCGACGCTGTCTTCGGCGGCGCGCCCTCGAACTGCCGCGTCGTGCCATCACCCCGCGTGACGCATTTTCCTGAATTCAACCGCCTGGCGCGGACGCCGGGCACAGCGTCTTGGACGATCCTGGGCTATGATCTCGACGCGCGCGGGCGCGTGCGCGGCGCGAAGGTGGAGGCGAGCAGCGGCGATGCCGAGCTCGATCGCGCGGGGCTGCGGGCGCTCGGCGCCTCGCGCTTCCAAGGGCCGGCGCGCCAAGGCTGCCTGTTCCGCTATTCGCGCGGTGCGGGCCAGCCGCTCGCCGCGCCGGAAAAGCCGCCGCGCACCGCCTTCAAGCTGCCCGGCGGCTGTCCGGAGGACATTCACGCGCGCTGGCTTGCGCCGCCCCGGCCGCGCTTTCCCGAAGCCTTTCGCGCGCGCCATATCGAGGGTTGGGCGGTGATCGGCTTCGACGTCGCGCCTTGGGGCCAACCGGGCAATGCCCGCGTGCTCAACGCCGAGCCGGCGGCGGTGTTCGGCGAGGCGGCCAAGGCGGGGATCGAACAGGCGCGGCTGCGGGTGGATGGCGACGGCTATCGCGGCTGCGTGGAACATGTCCGCTTCCGCATCGGCGAGCCGGGCGAGCCGGAATCGGCGCGGGTGGATTAGGGCCAATTGCGGAAACGCGGCTTAGCTCCTCCCCTGTAAGGGGAGGTGGCAGTCGCGTCAGCGACTAACGGAGGGGTGTCCCCGGCGGATAGAGGGCGGTACCCCTCCACCACGCTTCGCGTGGTCCCCAGTTCAGGGTCGGATCGTCCCCCGGACGATCCTTGACCGTGCGGGGCACGGTCAACCCTGAACTCCCTATGGGGGAGGAGCTTTTGCCGTCGAGCCATTGGTTCGGTGTGATCGCAAACAGCTCCAAACGCCCAATCAGCCCCCGCGCAGCCGAATCAACCCCTCTTGCGCGGTGCTCGCCACCAGCCGGCCGTCGCGCGCGTAAACGCGGCCGCGGTTGAAGCCGCGCCCGTGCCCGCCCCAGGGGCTGTCGCACACGTAAAGCAGCCAATCATCGGCGCGGAAAGGCTCGTGGAGCCAGACCGCGTGATCGAGGCTCGCGGTCTGCAAGGGGTGGGTCATCCAATTCACCCCATGCGGCAGCAGCGCGGTGCCGAGCAGCGCCATGTCGGAGGCATAGGCCAGGATCGCGCGGTGCAGCGCGGGATCGTCGCCGATCGGCGCGGCGATGCGGAACCAGCTCGCCTGCCACGGGTCGCTCTTGGTCGGCTCGAAGGGGTTGCGCGGGTTGACCGGGCGTTGCTCGATCGGACGCGCGCGCAAAAAGCCGCGGCGGAATTTCTCGGGCACGTGCTCGGCCATCGCGCGGCGCAGGTCGAAATCGCTCGTGAGCGTCTCGGGCGCGGGGACCTCGGGCATCGGCTCCTGATGCGCGAGGCCCGCTTCGGGGCGTTGGAGCGAGACGGTCATGCTCAGGATCGGCACGCCCTTTTGCATCGCGATCACCCGCCGCGTCGCGAAGCTGCCGCCGTCGAAATCGCGCACCACGCGGTAGATGATCGGGTGATCCTCGGCGCCGGGGCGCATGAAATAGGCGTGGAGCGAATGGGCGATCTTGGGCGCCTCGGTCGAGGCTTGCGCGGCTTGCAGCCCTTGCGCGATCACCTGCCCGCCGAACACGCGCCCGAACCCCTCGCGCCGGCTCGCGCCGCGATAGAGATCGGTGTCGAGCTCCTCGATCGTGAGCAGCGCGCAAAGTTCGGCGGCGAGTGTTTCGGGTGTTGAGTCGGTCAATGTTACCCCCTTCAGATCCTCCCCAAAGCACCGCTTTGGGGAGGGGGGACCATCGCGTAGCGATGGTGGAGGGGCGCTCCCAGGCGCCACCGGCGTTGCCCCTCCACCGCCTTCGGCGGTCCCCCTCCCCAAGCAAGCTTGGGGAGGATTTTAGTAGCCTGCCGCGCGCGCGAGTTGATCGGCGTGATAATTGCTGTCGCCGAAGGTCTCCGCCAGCACCCGCGCGCGCTTCATGTAGAAGCCGATGTCGTAAGCGTCGGTCATGCCGATGCCGCCGTGCATCTGGATGCCCTCTTGCACGCTGAGCGTGGTCGCGAGGCCGGTCATGGCCTTGGCGACGTGTACCGCTTGGTCGGCGCGCGCGTCGCCCGCGTCGAGCAATTGCTGCGCCTTGAGCACGGCGGCGCGCGCGACTTCCATCTCGCTATAGAGATGCGCCGCGCGGTGCTGGAGCGCCTGGAAGCTGCCGATCCGCACGCCGAATTGCTTGCGCTCCTTGAGATAGTCGATCGTCATGTCCATCGCGCCGCCGCCGACGCCGAGCAATTCGGCCGAGGCCCCCGCGCGCCCCGCGCGCAGCAGCCGGGCGAGCGGTTCGGCGCCGTGATCGATCTCGCCCACCACCGCATCGGCATCGACCTCGACCCCATCGAAGGTCAGCCGCGCGGCGATGCTTGCGTCGGTCAGCCGCTCGGGCGTGGCTTCGAGGCCTGCCGCGCCGCGCTCGACCGCGAACAGCGTGATCCCCTCGGGCTCGTCGGGAGCGCCCGCGGTCCGCGCGGCGACGAGCAGCACGTCCGCGACATGGCCATGGGTCACGAATTGCTTGGTGCCGCTCAGGCGGAAGCCGTTGCCCGCGCGCTCGGCTTTTAGCGCGATGCCGCCGCCATGTTTGGCGCGTTCGTCGATCGCGAGCGCGGCGACCGTTTCGCCCGCCAGGATCCCCGGGAACCAGCGCGCGGCGTGCGGGGTGGCCTTGAGCGCCTCGACCGCCGCCACCGCCGTGGTGAGGAAGGGCGAGGGGGCGAGGTTGCGCCCGATCTCCTCGAGCACCACGCCGGCCTCGACATGGCCCAAGCCGAGCCCGCCCTGATCCTCGCCGATGAGGATGCCGGTGAAGCCCATGTCGGCGAATTGCTTCCACAGATCGCGGCTGAAGCCATCGGGGTCGGCGCTGTCGCGCAGGTCGCGCAAATGCCGCACCGGGGCTTGCTCGCGCACGAAATCGCGGGCGGTGTCGCGGAGCAGGCTTTGGTCTTCGGTGAGGTAAAGGGGCATCGATTTCTCCTCTCTAGCCCTCTCCCGCGAGCGGGAGAGGGTTGGGTGAGGGCGAAGCGGGCGCCGTCGCCCTGCCGCATCGCCCCTCACCCGACCCCGCCCATGGCGGGGGCTTGGTTGTCACGCGCTCGGCAGCTCCAGAATGCGCTTGGCGACGATGTTCAGCTGCACCTCGCTCGTGCCGCCCTCGATCGAATTGGCCTTGGTCCGCAGCCAGGCGCGCGCGGCGGCGCCCTGGTTCGAGCGCGCGCTTTCCCATTCGAGCGCGTCCGAGCCGCCGGCGGCCATCATCAGCTCGTGGCGCGCCTTGTTGAGCTCGGTGCCGTAATATTTCATCATCGAGGGTTGCGCCGGGTGCGCCTGGCCCGCTTTCAGCTCGTCGATAAAGCGTTCGGACATCATGCCGAAGGCGCGCGCGCGCACCTCGAACAGCGCGATTTGCGCGCGCAGCAGCGGATCGGCGAGCCGTCCTTGCGCATCGAGCCCGATCGTCGCGAGCGCGCCTTCGATCAGCGGATTGCCGCTGACGGTGCCGAGCCCCATGCCGCTGATCATCTCGCGCTCATGGCCGAGCAGATATTTGGCGACGTCCCACCCCTTGTTGATTTGGCCGACGACGTTCGCCTTGGGCACGCGAACATTGTCGAAGAAGGTCTCGCAAAAGGGCGAATAGCCGCTGATCAGCAGGATCGGCCGGGTGGTGACGCCGGGCGAGGCCATGTCGAACAGGATGAAGCTGATGCCATTATGCTTGTCGCCCTTGTCGGTGCGGACCAGGCAGAAAATCCAATCGGCCTTGTCGGCATAGCTCGTCCACACTTTCTGGCCGTTGATGATGAAATCATCGCCGTCTTCCTCCGCCGAAGTGGCGAGGCTTGCCAGGTCCGAGCCGGCATTGGGTTCCGAATAGCCCTGGCACCAGCGAATCTCGCCGCGTGCGATCTTGGGGAGATGTTCCTGCTTCTGCGCCTCGGTGCCATATTTGAGCAACGCCGGCCCGAGCATCGAAATGCCGAACGAGTTGAGCGGGCTGCGGCATTTGAGCGCGGCCATTTCCTCGCGCAGGATCTTTGTTTCGGCCGGGGAGAGGCCGCCGCCGCCATATTGGCTCGGCCAGTCGGGCACCGTCCAGCCGCGCGACGCCATCGCGTCGAGCCACTCCCTTTGCCCCGGCTTGAAGCTGGGGTTGCGCCCGCCCCAGCAGATATCGTCCTCGCCCCGGATCGCCTCGCGCATTTCGCTCGGGCAATGCGCCTCCAGCCAGGCGCGGGTTTCGGCGCGGAAGGTTTCGAGATCGGTCATGGGATACTCCCGGTGATGCAATTGGGCAGGCAGAACCCAAAAATCCTCCCCGCGCGCGGGGAGGGGGACCAAGGCGCGTAGCGGCTCGGTGGAGGGGGTAGGCTATTGTTCCCCGCCCCCTCCACCATGCTTCGCATGGTCCCCCTCCCCGTAAACGGGGAGGATTTTAAATGCGTCGTCAATTGAACCGCCCGCCGCTCTCGGCCTTGCTCTTCAGCAACTCGGCCACCGCGAAGCCGTGCTTCTCCAGCCCGGCGACGATCTTCTTCGCGCCCTCGGTATCGGCCCAGAACATCGGGCCGCCGCGATAGACGGGCCAGCCATAGCCATAGATCCACACGACATCGATGTCGCTCGCGCGCTGCGCCATCTTTTCTTCCAGGATCAACGCGCCTTCGTTGACCATCGGATAGAGCGTGCGCTCGACGATTTCTTCGTCGCTGATCTCGCGCTTGGCGAGGTTCGATTTGGCGCGAAAATCCTCGATGATCTCGGCGACGCGGGGGGAAGGCGAGGGGTTGCGCTTCTCGTCATAATCATAGAAGCCCGCGCCCTTTTTCTGGCCCCAGCGGCCTTCGGCGCAGAGCGCGTCGCGGATATTCTCGATCCGGCTGGGGTCGCGGTGCCAGCCGATGTCGACGCCGGCCAGGTCGCTCATCTGGAACGGCCCCATCGGCATGCCGAATTCGACGTGGACGCGGTCGATCTGCTCGGGGGTCGCGCCTTCCATCAGCAGCTTGTTCGCCTCGACTTGGCGCGGCATCAACATGCGGTTGCCGATGAAGCCGTGGCAGACCCCGGCGACCACCGCGACCTTCTTGATCTTCTTGGCGAGCGCCATCACCGTCGCGAGCACATCGTCCGCCGTCTTGGCGCCGCGCACCACTTCGAGCAGCTTCATGACGTTGGCGGGCGAGAAGAAGTGCATGCCCACCACGTCTTGCGGGCGGCTGGTCGAGGCGGCGATCTCGTCGATGTTCAAATAGCTGGTGTTCGAGGCGAGGATCGCGCCCGGCTTGGCGATTTTGTCGAGCTTGCCGAACAGCTCCTTCTTCACGTCCATATTTTCGTAAACCGCCTCGATGATCAGGTCGCAATCGGCGAGATCGTCCAGGCTGAGCGTTGGGGTGAGCGCGTTCATCGCCGCTTCCACCTGCTCGGGCTTGAGCCGGCCCTTGGCCGCGCTCGCCTCGTAATTCTTGCGGATCACGCCGGTGCCGCGATCGAGCGCGTCTTGCGCCATTTCGACGATGGTCACCGGGACGCCCGCCGAGAGGAAGTTCATGCTGATCCCGCCGCCCATCGTGCCCGCGCCGATCACGCCGACCTTGTTGATCGGGCGCAGCGCGATGTCGTCGGCGATGCCGTCGATCTTCGCCGCCTTGCGCTCGGCGAAGAAGATGTGGCGCATCGCGGCGGATTGCGTGCCGAACATCAGCTTCATGAAGCTTTCGCGCTCGAACTTGATGCCTTCCTCGAAGCTGGAGCCATCCGCCGCTTTTTCGACACAGGCGATGTTGGCGGCGGGCGCGTCGAAACCGCGGAAGCGCTTGGCGTTTTCTTTCTTGAACGCTTCGACCGCTTCCGGATCGGGGGCGGCGGTCTTTTCGCTCGCGCGCGGGAGTGGGCGGACATCGGCGACTTCGCGCGCGAAGGCGACCGCGTCCTCGACCAGCCTGGCCTCGCCCGCGAGCCGGTCGATCAGCCCCGCCTGCTGGGCGAGCGTGGCGCCGATCGGATCGCCCTTGGCGGTCAGTTCCAAAGCGAGCTTGACGCCCGCCAGGCGCGGCAAGCGCTGGGTGCCGCCGGCGCCGGGGAGCAGGCCGAGCTTCACTTCGGGCGTGCCGATCTGGGCGCTCGGCACCGCGATGCGATAGTGGCAGGCGAGCGTCACTTCGCACCCGCCGCCGAGCGCGGTGCCGTGGATCGCGGCGACGATCGGCTTGTCGGCGGCTTCCACCATGTCGAGCAATTGCGGCAGGAGCGGCTCGACCGGGGGCTTGCCGAATTCGGTGATGTCGGCGCCGGCGAAAAAGGTCTTGCCCTTGCACGCGATCACCATCGCTTTCACGCCCGCGTCGGCGAGGCCGGCTTTCACCGCCGCGTCGAGCCCGGTGCGCACCGCGGCGCCGAGCGCGTTGACCGGGGGATTGTCCGAGAAAATGACGAGCACGTCGTCATGGCGTTCGGTGGTGATGGGCGAGGTCATGGTTGCTCCTGTTCGCTTTCAGTCCGTCGCCCCAGCGAAAGCTGGGGCCTTGGTGGCATGAGGCCCCAGTGTTCGCTGGGGCGACGCGCTTAGGTCAGCGCCGAATAAATCATCGTCTTCAGCTCGCGCCGGATCGGATAAGTGCTGGAGGGGCGAAGCTGGGTCATGAACACCATGTGGACGCGCTCGACCGGATCGATGAAGAAAGCGGTCGAAAACATGCCCCCCCAATAATATTCGCCGACCGATCCCGGCATCATCGATCGCACCGGATCGATATTCACCGCGAACCCCAGCCCGAAGCCCGTGCCCGCGTTTTGCGTCTCGCTGAACAAGGATTTCGACATCGACGCGAGATCGGCGCCCCCGGGCAGATGGTTCTGCGTCATCAGCTCCATCGTCTTGCGGCTGACGAGGCGCACGCCGTCGAGCGTGCCGCCATTCAGGCACAAGGTGCAGAAACGGTGATAATCGAGCGCGGTCGAGACCAGCCCGCCGCCGCCCGAGAGCAGCTTGGGCCGATGCGCCCAGGCGCTCGCGGCGCCGCGATCCCAGAGCTTCTTGCCGCCGGGGACGAAGTCATAGCAATCGACCAGCCGATCGATCTTGTCCTCGGGCACTTGGAAGAAGGTGTCGTGCATCCCGAGCGGCGCGAAAATCCGGTCGTGGAAAAAGGCGTCGAGCGTCACGCCCGAAACCCGCTCGATCACCGCGCCGAGCACATCGGTCGCGACCGAATAATTCCAGGCGCTCCCCGGCGAGAATTCCAGCGGCAACTTGCCGAGCGCGGCGACGAAGCTGGCTAGATCATGGTTGCCGAACCAATTCTCCAGCTTCTGCTCGCGATAAGCGGCGTCGACATTGGAGCGGTTTTGGAAACCATAGGTCAGCCCGCTGGTGTGGCGCAGCAGATCGACCATCCGCATCGGCTCGGCGGTGGGCTTGGTCGCGAAGGGCACGCCCGCGCCGCCGCCATTGTAAACGCCCAGCCCCTTGAACTCGGGCAAGACATGGTGAACCGGCGTATCGAGCGCGACCTTGGCCTCTTCCACCAGCATGATGAAGGCGAGACTCGTGATCGGCTTGGTCATGCTCGCGATTCGAAACAGCGAGGCTTCGGTCACCGCGCCGCCTTCCTCGCGCGCCTGGCCGAGATGGCTGAAATGCGCGATCTGGCCGTCGCGCGCGATCAGGATCTGGGCGTTGGGCAGCAGCCCGGGCGCGACGTAACGCGCGTTCAGCAGCGTATCGATCCGCGCCAGCCGCGCCGCGTCGAAGCCCAAGCCTTGCGGGTCCGCCAGTGCCATGCTCGCCATACCCCTATTTCGAAACCGGCCCTTCTATTGCCTTGAGCGGCGGCCAAATCAACTCTAACTTGCGCGCGAGATCGGCCTGAAGAGCCGAACGTCCGATGGAGAGATGCGCGCGATGACCAGCCTTGGCGAACCCCTGATCGCGCTCGACCCCGCCTGGCCCAAGATGAGCCTCGCCGAGATCGAGGCGCTGCTCACCGCGCCCGGGGCGCGGTTCGAGATGGAGACGGTCGAGATCGGGGGTGTGCCGACGCGGGTGTGGAAGAACGCGCCGCCGCATCTGGGGCTGCTCGTGCAATATTCGCGGGCGCACGGCGCGCGCGAATTCGTGATCCATGAGGATGAGCGGGTGACCTATGAAGCGCATTTTCGCGCGGTCGCCGCGCTCGCGCATCATCTCGTCGGGCTCGGCGTTCGTCCCGGCGACCGCGTGGCGCTCTGCGCGCGCAACCTGCCCGAATGGCCGGTGATCTTCTTCGCGATCGTCGCGATCGGTGCGATCGTGGTGCCCTTGAACGCCTGGTGGACGGGGGCCGAGCTCGAATATGGCCTCGCCGATTCGGGGGCGCGGCTGCTGTTCGTCGATGCCGAGCGGCACGATCGGCTGCGCGATCATTATGCCGCGCTCCCCGCGCTCGAGCGTGTTTATGTGCTGCGCGCGCGCGAGCCGCTCGCCCCGCCCGCCGAGGCGTTCGAGTCGCTGATTGGCACCCCGCATGACTGGGGCGCGCTCCCCGACCGGGCGCTCCCCGCCGTGGCGCTCATGCCCGAGACCGAGGCGACGATCTTCTACACCAGCGGCACCACCGGCAATCCCAAGGGGGCGCTCGGCACCCACCGCAATCTAGTGACCAATATTTTCTCCAGCGGCTATTCGGGCGCGCGCACCTTGCTGCGGCGCGGCGACCCGATCCCGACCGCGACCGAGCCGCGGAAAATGCTCACTTGCATCCCGTTGTTCCACGTCACCGCTTGCAGCGCGGGGATGATGGGCGCGGTCGCGAGCGGATCGACGCTCATTTTCATGCGCAAATGGGATGCGGTGCGGGCGATGGAGATCATCGAGCGCGAGCGCGTCCACGCGACCGGGGGCGTGCCGACGATCGCCTGGCAATTGCTCGATCATCCCGAGCGCCACAAATATGACCTGTCGAGCCTGGAAAGCATTGCCTATGGCGGTGCGCCCTCCGCGCCCGAACTGGTCAAGCGCATCTACACCGAATTCGGCGCGCTGCCCGGCAATGGCTGGGGGATGACCGAGACGATGGCGACCGTCACCGGCCATGCGGCGGAAGATTATCTCAACCGCCCGACCAGCGCCGGCGCGGCGGTCGCGGTCGCCGATCTGAAGATCATGGACGAAAGCGGCGCGCGCGAACTGCCGGTGGGCGAAGTCGGCGAGCTGTGGGCGCGCGGGCCGATGATCGTGAAAGGCTATTGGAACAAGCCCGAGGCGACGGCGGCGACGTTCGTCGACGGCTGGGTGAGGACGGGCGATCTCGCGCGGCTCGACGAGGAAGGCTTCCTCTATATCGTCGATCGCGCCAAGGACATGATCATCCGGGGCGGCGAGAATATTTATTCGAGCGAGGTGGAGAACGTGCTCTATGCCCACCCGGCGGTGAGCGACGCCGCGCTGATCGGCCTGCCGCACCGCACGCTGGGCGAGGAGCCGGCGGCGGTGGTCCATTTGGCGAGCGGCACCAGCGCGAGCGAGGCGGAATTGCAGGCCTGGGTGCGGCGGCATCTGGCGGCGTTCAAAGTGCCGGTCGCGATCCGCTTTTCCGACGAAACGCTGCCGAGAAACGCCAACGGCAAGATTTTGAAGCGCGAGCTGAAGGCGTTCTTCGCCGATCGGCTGGAGGCGGCGGCTTAGGGGTGGGGGGCCTCCCCGCGCATTCACACCAATAATCGCGTCGCGACGCCAAGCGGCGGCCCGGCGGCGGCGAGACGCTCGTCGAGCGTCCAGAGCGTGCTTCCCTGGTCCGCAGCGATGGCGAGGTGGAGGGCGTCGCCGGCGCGAAGTGCGAGCTTATGTTGATCGGCGAATGCCGCCGCGACCCGGAAATGTTCGGGGGTGACGGCAAGCATGGTGAAGCTTTCGGTGACGAGCCTGCGGAACATGGCAAGGATCGCCGCCCTTTGATCGAGCGACAATTTTTGCATACGAACCTTGATCGCCAGCGCTGAAGACGTCTCCGTGATCGACCAATCGCTGATGAAGAGTTGGCCCGGGTCTCGAGCGGCGAGAAACGCGTGCGCCGTGCTCGTTTTTGCCTCGTTCGTCAGCGCCGCGACGATCAGCGACGTGTCGAGATAGTGCATCAATAGCGGTCGCCGTCTCGCATCGCCCGCACGAACTCGGCCGCGCTCTCGGATTGGGGCGGCAGGGTCGCGGTGAGCGCTTGGAGCAGTGCGATGTCGATCGGCTCACGCGGCCGAGCGACCGGGGATAGCCGCGCGACGGGCTTGCCGCGTCGGCTGATGTCGATCGAAGCGCCCGCTTCGACCTGGTCGACCAATTCGCTCAACCGGGCTTTCGCGTCGGCCAGATTGATCGTCGCCATCACGTGCTCCTGACCATCCATATGGTCATATAGCGCGCGGGACCCTGCGCCGCTACCCAGCTCGGCCGCCACAACGAGCGGTTGCGCGCCGTAAACGCGAAGACCGCCCGCGCGCGCGAAGCGCTTACTTCAGCGTTTCCAGATAAGCGATGATCGCCTTGCGGTCCGCCGGATCCTCGACCGACTGGCCCATTTTATTGCCCGGGGCATAGGTTTGCGGATCGGTGATATAGGCGTCGATGCGATCGGGGCTCCACACCCCGCCCAGCTTCTTCAGCGCGTCCGAATAGTCGAAGCCCGGCACGCTCGCGACCGCGCGGCCGACGACGCCGCGGTGCATCGGGCCGATCTTGGGCTTGTCGACCGCGTGACACAGGCCGCATTTTTCCTCCCACGCCTCCTTGCCCTGCGCGACGAGCGCGGCGTCGTCCTGCGGCGGCGCCGGCCTGGCGAGCGCGACCGCGGCGGGCAGGGCGGGAAGCAGGGCGAGAATCCAGGCTAGGCGCATGACGGTCCTTTCGCGCGCGACGATCGGGGCCGTCCTAGCGCGCCGGGTCGCGCGCGGCTTGCGCGAAACGCGCAGCAAGCGTGCCGCGCGGGCGCGCGAAGGCCATCGTCGAAAGACCATCGTCGAAAGACCATCGTCGATAGAGACGCGGCTCGACCGGATATGCGAAGGGCGCCCGTGCCTGCCCGGCGCGGGCGCCCCTCTCATGCGTCGCCGCGGAAGTTACTTCAGCGTGGCGAGATAAGCGATGATCGCCTTGCGCTGGTTCGCATCGGCGACCTGGAGCACCATCTTGCTGCCCGGCGCGACCTTTTGCGGGTTGGCGAGCCAAGGATCGAGCGTCGCCGGGGTCCAAGTCCCCTTCAGCTTCTTGATCGCCGCCGAATAGGCATAGCCCGGCACGCTCGCGATCTTCTTGCCGACGATGCCCTTGTGCATCGGGCCGATCTTGTTCTGGTTGGGCGCGTGGCAGATCGCGCACTTTTGCTGATAGAGTTTCTGGCCGGTCGCGGCGTCGGTCTGCGCGAGGGCAGGCGTCGCGACGAGCGGCGCGGCAAGCGTGGCGATGGTGAGAATCGAACGGCGCATCACTCTCTCCTGTCTGGCGAAAGCGTCCCGGCCTTCGCGAGCCTTTCGCCCCTAAACCCCCCCGGGGCGCGTTGAATTGCGCCAAAGCGCCGAAACAAGTCAATCCGCTGGAGATATTTAACCGGCGGCGCCTTGACGTGCGTCGAGCACCGAACGCACCGCGCCGGCCCAGCCCGCGAGCCGCCGCGCGCGCGCCGATTCGTCCAGGCGCGGAGTGAAGCTTTCGACCGCGCCGCGTAGCACGCTCGCCTCGGCCAAGTCCTTGAACAAGCCACAGCCGACGCCCGCGAGCATCGCCGCGCCGAGCGCGGTGGTCTCGGCGAAGGCCGGGCGCTCGACGGGAATCGCGAGCATGTCGGCCAGGTCCTGCGCGAGCCAATCATTGCCGACCATCCCGCCGTCGATCTTGAGCGTCTGCCAATCGCACCCGTCGGCGGCGAAGGCGGTCATCAGATCATGGCTTTGATGCGCCATCGCCTCGAGCGCGGCGCGCACCAGATGCGCGCGGTCGGCGGCGAAGCTGAGGCCCGTGATCGCCGCGCGCGCCTCCGGCCGCCACCAGGGCGCGCCGAGCCCGGCGAGCGCGGGGACCAGATAGACGCCGCCATTGTCGGCGACCGATTCGGCGAGGCGCGCTGTGCTCGCCGCGTCGGGGATCAGCCCCAGCGCGTCGCGCAGCCATTTGATCAGGCTCCCGGCGACGAACACCGATCCTTCGAGCGCATAGGCGCGGCGCCCGCCCAGCTGCCAGGCGATGGTCGAGAGCAGCCGGTGGCGCGAGACCGGCGGGGTGGCGCCCGCCATGGTCAAGATGAAGGCGCCCGTGCCGAAGGTCGCCTTGGTCTCGCCGGGGGCGAGGCAGGCCTGCCCGATCGTCGCCGCCTGTTGATCGCCGGCGAGCCCGCAGATCGGGATCGCGCCGCCGAACGCGCGCGTTTCGGCGAAGCGGCCGGCGCAATCCACGATCTCGGGGAGCGCACGGCGCGGCGCCGCGAACAGATCGATCAGCCCATCGTCCCAACCGCCGCTGCCGATCGCCATCAGCGCGGTGCGGCTGGCGTTGGTCGCGTCGGTGATGTGCAGCCCTTCGGTGAGCTTCCACACCAGCCAGCTTTCGACCGTGCCGATCGCCAATCGATCGCCCGCCTCGGCGAGTTGCGGCCAATGGCGCATCGCCCAGCCGATCTTGCTGCCCGAGAAATAGGGATCGAGCAGCAGCCCGGTCTTGGCCTGAACGCCGGGCTCGTGCTCCGCCTCCTTCAGCGCGGCGCAATCGGCGGCGGTGCGGCGATCCTGCCAGACGATCGCGGGGGCGAGCGGCTCGCCGCGCGCCTTGTCCCAAAACACCACCGTCTCGCGCTGGTTGGTGATGCCGATCGCGGCGATCCGCGCGGGGCCGCCCACGGCTTCGATCACCGCCGCCGCCATTTGCCGCGTGCGCGCCCAAATTTCGCCCGCGTCATGCTCCACCCAGCCGGCTTGGGGATAATGTTGCGTGAGTTCGGCCGCGCGCGTCGCCACACATTGCCCATCGGGGGCGAAGGCCATGGCGCGGGTGGAGGTGGTGCCCGCGTCGATCACCAGCAGCAGCTCGGTCATGACGGGCACGCTAGCCGGGATTACAGCGGCTGGGAATGGCGCTAGAGTGGCACGCCGAGGGAGTGACCGTGGACAAACCCTATGAAGGTCTGAACGAGGCGGAAGCGCCGGCCAGCGCCGATATGGAGGCGCTGCGGCGCCGCGACCGGCTGCTCGCCGCGCTCACGCTGATCGCCGGGCTCGGGCTGTTGCTCGCGCTGCCTTTCGGCTTGAAGGCGGGCGCCGAATTCTTCCTGCCTTTGACCGCCGCGCTGGTGATTGCGATCGCCTTGGTGCCCGTGCTCGAATGGCTCGAGCGGCGGCGCGTACCTTCGCCGATCGCGGCGCTGTTCTGCGTGACGGGGTTTCTCGCCGCCGCCAATGTCGCGCTCGCCGCGATCGTGGTGCCGGCGGTCGCCTTCTTCCGGATGCTCCCCGAGCGGATCGGGCGCATCCAGATGAATTTGCGCCCGGTGCTCGAACTTTATCAGAGCCTGGAGAAATATATCGATCGCACCGCGATGAAATTCGCGGCGGGCTCGGCGCGTTCGGTCGCGCGCGCGGCGCAGACGCAACAGGCGCCGCCGAGCTCGCTCGTCGATCTGATCGCGACCTCGGCGCCTTCGGTGTTCGTGCATATCTTCTTCGGCATCCTGGTCGTGTATTTTTTCCTGGCCGGATGGACGCGGCTGCGGCGCGAGACGATCACTAGTCGCGCGAGCTTCGACGGCGCGATGGCGACCGCGCGGGTGATCCAGGACGTGGTCGACGATACCTCGGCCTATTTGGGCACGATCACCGTGATCAACGCGTCGCTCGGCGTGTTCCTGGCGGGGTGCCTCTGGGCGATGGGGATGCCTTATCCCGCGATGTGGGGCGGGATCGTCGCCTTGCTCAATTACGTGCCTTATTTCGGGCCGATCGTGGCGGCGGTGCTGCTCGCGCTCGGCGGGATGATGGTGTTCAGCGATTTGTGGGTCGCGCTGCTGCCGGCGGCGATCATGATCGGCTCGCATCTGCTCGAGGCCAATGTCATCACCCCGTTGATCGTCGGCCACCGCTTGACGATCAACCCGATCATGATCCTGATTTCCTTGAGCTTTTGGGGCTGGGTGTGGGGCACCGCGGGGGCGCTGCTCGCGGTGCCGATCCTGATCATCGCGCAGACCGTGATCGCCGCCGCCGGCAAGCCCGACATCGCGAGCTTCTTGTTCGAACATGGCACGCTCGAACAAAGGCGCCGCGCCGGGCGCGGGCGGTGAACCAGGAAAGGAGCCTCCCCGTCTACGGGGAAGAATAGGTTTCGTTGCGCCCATTCGCCTGTTGACAGCCCCCGCGCGCTCGCCTATCCGCGCCGCCTCAACCGAAGCGCGGGTGTAGCTCAGTCGGTTAGAGCGCCGGCCTGTCACGCCGGAGGTCGCGGGTTCGAGCCCCGTCACTCGCGCCATTTCCATTCCGTCGAACCGAGCCGAGCGAGCGACCAAGCGTTGCCGCAAGCGCGCGGTGCCATGCGTTGAGCCTCTTGGAAGCGCGGCCGTCCGGGCGCGCCAACAAGCCAAGAGGGCATGATGGACACCACCCATAATCTCGACACCCAGGAAACCAGCGATCTGATCGCCTCGAACAAGGTCGAAGGCACCGCGGTTTACAATCTGCAGGGCGAGCGGCTCGGCACGATCGAACATTTCATGGTCGACAAGCTTTCGGGCCAAGTCGATTATGCGGTGATGACCTTCGGCGGGTTCCTCGGCATCGGCACCGATCGCTATCCGCTGCCCTGGGACGCGCTGACCTATAACACCGAGCATGGCGGCTATATGGTCGACGTGACCAAGGAGCAACTGCAGGGCGCGCCGCATTATAGCGATCAAGAGCCCGATTATAACGACGCCTATGGCGAGCAGGTGTATAGCTATTACGGGTTCAACTATCGCTAACCCCGCGTTCCACTCCCTAGATCACTCGCCCCTTTCGTCACCGCGAAAGGGGCCTATTTTTGCGCGCGCCAGCGGCCCGTCTCCATCCAGCGCAAGAGCGGCTTCAAGGGCGCGATCCAGATCAGCCCGGTGACGAGGTAAAATCCCGCTTGCGCGAGCGCGGGCAAGCCACCGATCACGCGCGACAGGCTCGCGATCAGCCCCGCCCATAGCGCGATCAGCACCAGTAGCAGCAGCGCGCCCGCGGGTTTGCGCCAACTGGGGGTCATCGATCGAACCAGCCTTTCTCGGTGATGAGCGCGTCGAGCGGCACGTCCCAAGGGTCGGTCGGCACCGTCGGCGCTTGCTGGATGGACCAGGCGACGCCGATCCGCAAGGCGCGCGGGTGGTCGGCGAACGCACGGTCGTAAAAGCCCGCGCCTTGCCCCAATCGGTTGAGCCGCGCGTCGAACGCGACGAGCGGGGTGAGGATCAGATCGGGCGCCAGCGCGGCGGCGGTCGCGATCGGTTGAGTGAGCCCGAGCGGGCCGGCCTCGCGCGGCGCGGCGCCGTCGAGGAACTGCATCGGCGCGTCGCGGCGCGTCACGCGCGGCAGCGCGAGCCGCCAGCCGCGGTCGATCGCGGCGGCGACGAGCAGCGCGGGATCGGCCTCGCCGGCGACCGGCAGATAAGCGGCGATCACCCCCGGCGCGGCGAGCCGCTCCAGGAATTGCGCGGGCGGCGCGATCGGCACCGGCGCGAACGCCCGCCGCGCGAGGCGCATCGCGGCGCGCAGCTCGGTCTTGGTGGGGGCAAGTGGCGGGACCACCATGGGTCGTTTGCTCGAATATCCTCTGACGCCTCAACGTCAGGTGGGGACCATGTGCCTGGGCCAGGGCCCGGGTAGGGACAGCCCCCGTGGATGGTGATATCGCCTCAGGGATGTTCCTAAAGCTCGTGCCGGGCAGTACCCGCCACTGGCCTATCTAGGGGTTTTGCGCGCCTTCCTCAAGGCTTTCCGCCAAAGCTTCGAGCCGGGCGGCGACTTGGTCGAGCCGCGCCGCGTCGAGCCCCGATGGCGCCGCGCGTGCCTCTGCCAGCGCATCGGCGAGCATCAGCGCGATCAGCAGCAGCACGCGCTCGGCGGGGGCGGCGCCGGCGGCGCGCTGCGCCTGGGGCCATAAGTCGGCGAGCGTCGCGCCGAGCGCGCGCAGATGATCCTCCTGGCCATCGGCGCAGGCGACCGGATAGAGCCGCCCGCCGAGCGCGATCACCACCTCAGCCATGGCGCTCGCCGAGCGCGTCGAGCGCTTCGACCGCCGCCGCCACGCGTTCGCGCAGCCGGGCGTGCCGCGCCGCCAGCGCTTCGGCCCTTTCCTGGTGCCGCGCCGCCGCGCGCTCGATCCGATCGAGCGCGGCTTCGATCCGCGCCATCGCTTCCGCCATGCGCGTCAGCCTAGCATGGCTTGCGGGGGCCGCAAGCGGGGCGGGCGGTCAGGCGGTTGACGGGGGCGCCGCCGCGCCGCAAAGACGCGCGCAACTTTCGACTCAAGGCCCCCGGGGCCGCAGCGGAGACCCAATGGCCGCGACCGACCAACAACTCGCCAATGCCATTCGCGCGCTCGCGATGGACGCGGTCGAGGCCGCCAATTCGGGCCATCCCGGCATGCCGATGGGCATGGCCGACGCGGCGACGGTGCTGTTCACCCAGTTTCTGAAATTCGATCCCGCCGATCCGCATTGGGCCGATCGCGACCGCTTCGTGCTCTCGGCAGGGCACGGATCGATGCTGATCTACGCGCTGCTGCACCTGACGGGCTATGCCCGCCCGACGATCGACGACATCAAGGCGTTCCGCCAATTGGGCAGCCCCTGCGCCGGCCACCCCGAGAATTTCGAGCTCGCCGGCGTCGAATGCACGACCGGGCCGTTGGGGCAGGGGCTCGCCATGGCGGTCGGCATGGCGGTCGCCGAGCGGCATCTGAACGCGCTGTTCGGCGACGCGCTGGTCGATCACCGCACCTGGGTGATCGCGGGCGACGGCTGCCTGATGGAGGGCATCAACCACGAAGCGATCGGGCTCGCCGGGCATTTGAAGCTCGGCCGGCTGAACGTGCTGTGGGACGATAACCAGATCACCATCGACGGCGCGGTCTCGCTTTCGTCGAGCGAAGACATCCCCGCGCGCTTCGCCGCGACCGGCTGGCATGTCGTCGAATGCGACGGGCATGATTTCGCCGCCGTCGCCGAAGCGCTCGCCGAGGCCGCCGCCGATCCGCGCCCCTCGCTGATCCGCTGCCGCACGGTGATCGGCAAGGGCGCGCCGACCAAACAGGGCACCGCCAAGACGCATGGCGCCCCGCTCGGCGCCGCCGAAGTCGCGGGCGCGCGCGAGGCGCTCGGCTGGAGCGCGGCGCCGTTCGACATCCCCGATGCGATTCGCGAGGCCTGGCTGCGCGCGGGCAAACGCGCCGCGGACGCGCGCGCCGCCTGGGAAGCGCGCCTCGCCGCGCATCCCGAGCGCGCCGAATTCGAGCGCCGCATCGCGGGCACGCTCCCCGCGCCCCAGGGCGAGGCCGAGGCGTTCGTCGCCAAGCTCATCGCCGAGGCGCCGAAGATCGCGACGCGCAAGGCGAGCGAAATGGCGCTCGAGGCGATCACCCCGCTCGTTCCCGAACTGATCGGCGGCTCGGCCGATTTGACCGGCTCGAACAACACCAAGACCGCCGCCACCGCGCCGCTGACGTCCGAAAATTACGGCGGCCGCTATCTCTATTACGGCATTCGCGAATTCGGCATGGCGGCGGCGATGAACGGCATGGCGCTGCATGGCGGCGTCATCCCCTATGGCGGGACTTTCCTGGTTTTCGCCGATTATGCGCGCGCCGCGATTCGGCTGTCGGCGCTCCAGCGTGCCCGCGTCATTTACGTGATGACGCATGATTCGATCGGGCTGGGCGAGGACGGCCCGACGCACCAGCCGATCGAGCATCTGCAAAGCCTGCGGATGATCCCCAATCTCGAAGTCTTCCGCCCCTGCGATGCGGTCGAGACCGCCGAATGCTGGACCCTCGCGCTCGCCCGCGCCGAGGGGCCGTCGCTGCTCGCCTTGTCGCGCCAAAATCTGCCGACGCTGCGCGCCGAAGGCGGGATGCTCAGCGCGCGCGGGGCCTATCGCTTGCGCGCCGCTCAGGCGCCCCGCGCCGTGGTCCTGATCGCGACCGGCTCCGAGGTAAGCCTCGCGGTGCAAGTCGCCGAGGCGCTCGAGGCGCAAGGCATCGGCGCCGATGTCGTCTCGATGCCCAGCTGGACGCGCTTCGCCGCGCAAGACACCGACTATCAGGCCGAGCTGCTCCCCGCCGACACGCTCAAAGTCTCGATCGAGGCGGGCACGACCTTCGGCTGGGAACGTTGGACCGGGGCGGACGGCCTGCGCTTCGGGATCGACGGCTTCGGCGCCTCGGCCCCGGCCGAGGATTTGTATCGGCATTTCGGGCTGACGGCGGCGGCGATCGTGCCGGCGATCATGGCCAAATTGGCGAAGTAATGGAGTGGATCGAATGACGGTGAAGGTAGCGATCAACGGTTTCGGGCGCATCGGTCGCCTCGTCGCGCGGGCGATGCTCGAACAGGGCGATACCGGCCTCGAACTGGTCGCGATCAACGATTTGGCCGACGCCAAGTCGAACGCCTGGCTGTTCGAGCGCGATTCGGTCCATGGCCGCTATCCCGGCACCGTCGCCGCCGAGGGCAATGACCTCGTCATCGATGGCAAGCGCATCCGCGTCACCGCCGAGCGTGACCCGGCCAAGCTGCCCCACGCCGAACTCGGCATCGATCTGGTGCTGGAATGCACCGGCTTCTTCACCGATCGCGACCAGGCGCAAAAGCATCTCGACGCGGGCGCCAAGCGCGTGCTGATCTCGGCCCCGGCCAAGGGCGCCGATCTGACGGTGGTCTACGGCGTCAATCACGACAAGCTGACCGCCGATCACACCATCGTCTCGAACGCGTCGTGCACCACCAATTGCCTGGCGCCGGTCGCCAAGGTGCTGAACGAGGCGTTCGGCATCGAGCGTGGGCTGATGACGACGGTCCACGCCTATACCAACGATCAGAAGATCCTCGATCAGGTCCACAAGGATCTGCGCCGCGCGCGCGCGGCGGCGATGAGCATGATCCCGACCACCACCGGCGCCGCGCGCGCGGTGGGCGAGGTGCTGCCCGAGCTGAAGGGCAAGCTCGACGGCTCGGCGATCCGCGTGCCGACGCCGGACGTGAGCCTGGTCGACCTGACCTTCACCCCCAAGCGCGACGTGACCCGCGACGAGGTGAACGCGGTGCTGAAGGCCGCTTCGGAGAGCGCGGCGCTCAAGGGCATTCTCGATTATAGCGAGGTCCCTTTGGTCTCGATCGACCTGCTCCACGCGCCCGCCTCGTCGACGATCGACAGCCTGGAGACGGCGGTGATCGACGGCAAGCTGGTGCGTGTCGTCAGCTGGTACGACAATGAATGGGGCTTCTCGAACCGCATGGTCGACACCGCCAAGGCGATGGCCGCGCTGATTTGATGTCCGGCGCCCTCAACCCCGTTCGCGCCGAGCCAAGTCGAGGCACGTGCCCCTTGGCGCGCCCCTCGACGCTGCTCGGGGCGAACGGGTTAGTGTGGGCGAAAAAGCTCCTCCCCTTGCAGGGGAGGGGGACCATCGCGCAGCGATGGTGGAGGGGTGACGCCCTCTATCTGCCGGGGACACCCCTCCGTCACCCGCTGCGCGGGCGACACCTCCCCCGCCGGGGGAGGAGTTCGCGTCCGGCGCTGATCACCGAGGTCGGCGGCTAGATGACCGCCGCCACCCTTGCCGGCATCGCCCGCCACGCCGCCCCCCGCGCGGCGATGGACGTGCTCGATCGCGTGGCGATCGCGCCCGAATTCGGTGTCGAGGGCGATTGCAAAGGCCGGCTCAAACCCGGCGGGCGTAACCGCCGGCAAGTGACGCTGATCGGGGCCGATGCTTGGGCGGCGGCGATGGCCGAGCTCGGCGCCGATCTTCCCTGGTGGGAACGGCGCGCCAATCTGCTCGTCGCGGGGCTCGATCTGCCGCGCGCGCCCGGCGTGGTGCTGCGGATCGGCGACGTCCGGCTCGAAGTCACGATCGAATGCGATCCGTGCCAGCGGATGGACGAATTGCTCCCCGGCCTGCAGGCGGCGCTGCGCCCCGATTGGCGCGGCGGGATTTGCGCGCGCGTGCTGAGCGGCGGCGTGGTCGCGGTGGGGGACAGGGTCGAAATCGAAAATCTTGGGGAGTTGGTGGCGTGAGAGCTTTCAAGACGCTGGACGATATGGGCGACGTCCATGGCAAGCGCGTGTTGGTGCGCGAGGATCTGAACGTGCCGATGGCCGAGGGCGCCGTCTCCGACGACACCCGCCTGCGCGCCGCCGTGCCGACCGTCGCCGAATTGGCGGACAAGGGCGCGATCGTGCTGGTGCTCGCGCATTTCGGCCGGCCCAAGGCGCCCACGCCCGAATTTTCGACCGCGCAGCTCACCCGGCCCTTTTCGGCCGTGCTCGGTCGCCCGGTGCGCTATGTCGATTGGGAAGGCGATGTCGAGGCGATCGCGACGCTCCAGCCCGGCGACGTCGCGCTGCTGGAAAATACGCGCTTTTTCGGCGGCGAGGAGAAGAACGATCCCGCGACGATCGATCGCTTCGCCGCGCTCGGCGATCTGTACGTGAACGATGCCTTTTCCGCCGCGCACCGCGCGCATGCCTCGACCGAAGGCCTCGCGCACCGGCTGCCCGCCTTCGCGGGACGGCAGATGGAGGCCGAGCTCGACGCGCTCGACAAGGCGCTCGGCAATCCTACGCATCCGGTCGCGGCGGTGGTCGGCGGCGCCAAGGTTTCGACCAAGCTCGACGTGCTGAAGCATCTGGTCGCGCGGGTCGATCATCTGGTGATCGGCGGCGGTATGGCGAACACCTTCCTCGCCGCGCGCGGGGTGAATGTCGGCAAGTCCTTGTGCGAGCATGAGCTGACCGGCACCGCCGAGCAAATTTTCGCGGCGGCCGAAAGCGCGGGCTGCACCATCCATCTGCCCTATGACGTGGTGGTCGCGAAGGAATTCGCCGCGAACCCGCCATCGCTGCGCACCTGCAACGTCCACGAAGTCGCGCCCGACGAGATGATTCTCGATATCGGCCCGGCGGCGGTGGAGGCCTTGGGCGATGTGCTCAAAACCTGCCGCACGCTGGTGTGGAACGGCCCGCTCGGCGCGTTCGAGACGCCGCCCTTCGACGCCGCGACCGTCGCGCTCGCGCGCACGGCGGCCGCGCTGACCGCCGAAGGTTCGCTCGTCTCGGTCGCGGGCGGGGGCGATACCGTCGCCGCGCTCAACGCCGCCGGGGTGGCCGACGCGATGAGCTTCGTCTCGACCGCGGGCGGCGCGTTCCTCGAATGGATGGAAGGCAAGGCGCTGCCGGGCGTCGCGGCGCTCGCGCGGTGACGGCGCGGCGCGAGCTGCTGTTCGCGACCCCGGTCATCATCGACCGGCTGGCGGAAGCGCCCGCGATCAACGCCGCGCTCGAACCGCTGATCCTCGCGCGCCGCGCGGCCGATCCGGGCATCACCCGCTCGAACCAAGGCGGCTGGCATTCGGACCTGGAGCTGCTCCACTGGGCGCGCGATCCGGTGACGCCGGTGATCCGCCGCATCGTCGAGCTCGCCGACGCCGCGACCGAGGATTTGCAGGCGCGGCCCGGCCACCGGCGCGGCTGGTCGCTCGAGGCCTGGGCGAACGTCAATCCGACGGGCGCGGCCAATGCGCCGCATCATCACGGCGGCTGCTATTGGTCCGCCGTTTATTATGTGCGGGTCGATCCGGGGGCGGGGGGCGAGCTGGTGCTGCACGATCCGCGCCTGCCCGCGCTCGACGCGCACGCGCCGATGCTGCGCTTTCGCGACGCGGGCGGCGAGCAATTGGTCGACACGCGGCCCGAGCCGGGCATGCTGATCCTGTTCCCCGCCTGGCTCACCCATTCGGTGCGCGCGCATGACGGCGCGGGGCTGCGAATCTCGATCGCGGTGAATTTGAGCGCGAACCGCAGCGTGCAGCCGCTGTGATCGCCGTCAATCGACCTTTTCGTTGAGCAGCGGGATCAGTTCGCGGTTGAGATCGTCGAGCTCGAACGCCGCAGCCTTGGCATAGCGCACGCGGCCAGCGCGATCGATGATGTAATTGGTCGGCACGCCCTCCAAAGTGTCGTAAGGGCCTTTCATCCGCTTCACCGGTGAAATCGCCATCGCGGCGAATAGTTTCTTCATCTGATAGAGCGGCACCGAATCCTCGGTCGTTACCGCGAACACGCGCAGGCCGTGCTTTTGGGTGACCCGATAGAAGGAGTCGAGCGTCGGCAATTCGCGGCGGCACGGCACGCACCAAGTCGCCCAAAAATTGATGACGACGACTTGCCCGCGCAAATCGCTGAGCTTCACCTTTTCGCCGCTCACTAGGGTGAATTCGACATCGGGAGCGGGCTCGCCGAGCTTCGGCTTGGGTGCCGTGCCGATCAGGGCGAGCGCTATGGGCATGAGCGCGAGGCGCAGGACGGTCGAGCGGATCATGCGACTCCCCCTTAGGTGACGGTAGACCAATGTTTCTTGGTTCCGCATCCCGGTCAAGCGCCGCGCGCCGCGCGCTAGCCGGTTGCCCCCTTGCCCGCGCGCGGCTAAGCGCCCGGCAGCATTCGTATGCACAGTCAGGGGAGCAGCATGACGCCGACGGTAAAGGCCATTCTCAGCCATTATGAATCCGACAATCCGGGGGTGAAGGCCAATCTCGCCCGCATCTTGATGCAGGGCCGGCTGGGGGGCACCGGCAAGATGATCATCCTGCCGGTCGACCAGGGCTTCGAACATGGCCCGGCGCGCAGCTTCGCGGTGAACGCCGACGCCTATGACCCGCATTATCACTTCCAGCTCGCGATCGACGCGGGGCTTTCGGCCTATGCCGCGCCGCTCGGCATGTTGGAGGCCGGCGCCGACAGTTTTGCCGGGCAGATCCCGAC
The DNA here is from genome assembly GCA_002083475.1 of Proteobacteria bacterium SG_bin5. Taxonomy (GTDB): domain Bacteria; phylum Pseudomonadota; class Alphaproteobacteria; order Sphingomonadales; family Sphingomonadaceae; genus Sphingomonas. The sequence goes on along the minus strand of LWDI01000062.1, from coordinate 16,186 downwards.
CATCCTGAAGCTCAACTCGTCGAACAGCTGGTCGACCTCGATCAACCAAGCGCTGACCGGCGGGGTGGACGATGCGCTGCGGCTCGGCTGCTCGGCGATCGGCTTCACTATCTATCCCGGCGCCGACGACGTGTTCGACATGATCGAGGAGATCAAGGAACTGCGCGCCGAGGCCGCCTCGGTCGGCATCGCGACGGTGATCTGGTCCTATCCACGCGGCGGCAAGCTGTCGAAGGAGGGCGAGCTCGCGCTCGACGTCGGCGCTTATGCCGCGCACATGGCGGCGCTGATCGGCGCGCACATCATCAAGGTGAAGCTGCCGAGCAACCATATCGAGCAGAAGGACGCGCAAAAAGCCTATGAGGGCCAGGATTGGTCGTCGCAGGCCGAGCGTGTGCGCCATGTGGTGAAAAGCTGCTTCAACGGCCGGCGGATCGTGGTGTTCTCGGGCGGGGCGGCCAAGGGCGCCGACGCGGTCTATCAAGACGCGCGCGACATCCGCGATGGCGGCGGCAATGGCTCGATCATCGGCCGCAACACCTTCCAGCGCCCGCGCGACGAGGCGCTGGCGATGCTCGACAAGCTCGTCGCCATCTACAAGGGCGAGGAAGCCTGAGCCTGTTCGATCTGGGCGGCCGCACCGCGCTGGTGACCGGCGCGGGGCGGGGGTTGGGTTTCGAGATCGCGCGCGCGCTGGCCGAGGCGGGCGCGCGCGTGCTGCTCGGCGGGCGCGACCAAGTCGCGCTCGCGCGCGCGGCCCAGGCGATCGGCGCGCGGGCGGAGATTGCCGCTTTCGACATCGCCGCCCGCGGCGCGGAGGATCATGTCGCGGCGATTGCTGCGCGGTATGACCTTGATATTCTGGTCAATAACGTCGGCCAGCGCGATCGGCGCCCGCTCGAGGATTTCGCGCTGGGCGAAGTGCGCGCGCTGGTCGAGACCAACCTCATCGCCCCCTTCGCGCTCGCCCGCGCGGCGGCGCGGCCGATGATCGCCAAGGGGCGCGGGCGGATCATCAACATCACCTCGATCGCGGGCGCAATCGCGAACAAGGGCGACGCGGTTTATACCATGGCCAAGGGCGGGCTCGCCGCGCTCACCCGCGCGCTCGCCGCCGAACTGGGGGCGCACGGGGTGACGGTGAACGGCATCGCCCCCGGCTTTTTCGCGACCGAGGCCAATGCGGCGATGGTCGCCGACCCTGACGTCGCCGCCTGGCTCGAACGGCGCACGTCGCTCGGCCGCTGGGGCCGCCCCCACGAAATCGCCGGCGCCGCGGTCTTCCTGGCGAGCGACGCGGCGAGCTATGTGACGGGCGAGATCATCACCGTTGACGGCGGCTATTCGGCGCATTTTTGAGAAAGGGCAGGCGATGGACTGGAGCGCGGTCGACGAATATATCGACGCGAAGCTGCTCGGCGACGATCCGGTGCTCGCCGAGGTGCTCGCCGTCAACGCCGCCGCCGGGCTGCCGCCGATCGACGTGAGCCCGGCGCAGGGCAAGCTGCTCCATCTACTCGCGCGCGCGGCGAGCGCCGGACGCATTTTGGAGATCGGGACGCTCGGCGGCTATTCGACGATCTGGCTCGCGCGCGCGCTGCCCGAGGACGGTAATTTGGTAACGCTCGAACTCGATCCGCATCATGCCGAGGTGGCCCGCGCCAATCTCGCGCGCGCCGGGCTGGCCGAGCGCGTGACGATCATCGTCGGCCCCGCGCTCGCAAGCCTCGCGTCGCTCGAGCGCGCGCCGTTCGATCTGGTGTTCATCGATGCCGACAAGGAAAATGGCGCCGCCTATGTCCGCGCCGCGCTCGACGGGCTGACGCGGCCCGGCGGCCTCATCATCGTCGACAATGTGGTACGCGAGGGCGGCGTACTCGATGCGATGAGCGACGACCCCCGCATCATCGGCACGCGCGCGCTGTTCGACTATGTCGGCAGCGAACCCCGGCTGAGCGCGACCGCGGTGCAGACGGTGGGCGCCAAGAATTGGGATGGCTTTTTGATCGCTGTGGTGGACGCATGATCGACGAAGACCCGCTCGGCCCGCTCGACCCCGATTTCGCCGCCGCTTTCGTGCGCGACGATCGCCGGCCGCCGTGCCAGCTTTACCTCATCTCGCCGCTCGACGTGGGCGGCGCCTTTCCCGATCGGCTGAGGCGCGCGCTCGGCGCCGGGCCGGTCGCGGCGTTTCAATTCCGGGTGAAGGGGCTCGATCAGCACGCCGCCGCGCGGCTCGCCGAGCCGTTGCAGGCGATCTGCGCCGAGCATGACGTCGCCTTCATCGTCAACGACGATATGAGCCTCGCTAAACGGCTGGGGGCGGACGGCGTGCATCTCGGCCAGGGCGATGGCGACCCGCGCGAGGCACGCGCGCTGCTGGGGCCTTCGGCGCAGATCGGGGTCACCTGCCACGCGAGCCGCCATCTGGCGATGGAAGCGGGCGAGGCGGGCGCGGATTATGTGGCGTTCGGCGCTTTTTACCCGACCGCGACCAAGACGGTCGAGCATCATGCCGAGCCGGTGCTGCTAAGCTGGTGGTCGACCTTGTTCGAACTGCCTTGTGTCGCGATCGGCGGGATCACGCCGGAGAACGCCGCGCCGCTAGTGGCGGCGGGGGCCGATTTCCTCGCGGTGTCGGGCGCGGTGTGGGGCGGGGACGAGGCGGCGGCGGTCCAGGCCTTCGCGGCGGTGCTGGGGGGCTGAACGCGAGGGCCGGGCGTGCTATATCGGTGCCATGGCCAAGCTCTCCCCCATCGAGTCCGAATTCGAGACCACCGAAGAGGCCGAGGCTTATGACGCCTGGTTCCGCGCGAAAGTGCAGGCGGCGCTCGAGTCGAACGGGCCCGACATCCCGCACGACCAAGTGGTCGCCGAAATCAAAGCGTTGATCGACTCGAAGCGGCGCGATGCGACTGATCTGGCGGGCTAAGGCGCGCGCTGACTATCGTCGGATCATCGACCATATCAGCGATCGCAACCCAGCCGGGGCAGAAAAGATCGCGCAACTGATCGCCGATGCGATCGAGCGGATGCTCCGCTTCCCTTATTTCTACCGCCCCGGCCGCGTGCCCGGCACGCGCGAGGCGGTGGTGCATCCCAATTATATTGTCGTTTATGAAGTTGGAGAGGATTTCATTCGCATCCTCGCGGTCCTGCATGCACGCCAGCGCTATCCCTGAACCAAGCCAGGAACGCCCCATGCTCGATCACCTGTTCACGCTCATCGCCGGTCGCGTCGCGGCGCTTGCCGGCCAGCCCATCGCTTTCGTCCTCGCGCTCACGGTGATCGCGCTCTGGGGGCTCACCGGCCCGATCTTCCATTATTCAGATACCTGGCAGCTGGTGGTGAACACCGCGACCACGATCATCACCTTTTTGATGGTGTTTCTGATCCAGAATTCGCAGAATCGCGACTCGGCGGCGATGCAGGCCAAGCTCGACGAATTGCTGCGCGCGGTGCGCGAGGCGCGGGTGCAGTTCATCGGCATCGAACATAAGACCGATCGCGAGATCGAGGCGATCCGCGCCGCGCTCGAGGAGGAATGCGCCCATGAGGACGCCCGCGAGCGCGCGGTGACCGCGAGCGTGCGCAAGCTGCGCGCGCGTTACTGAGCGTGCCTTGCTTGGCGGCGGCGGGGGCGCTATGCGCGCGCCTTGCTCTTTCACAGCCAAACGGGATTCCCATGAAGATCAGCGGCGTCGACATTCGCCCCGGCAACATCATCGAATATGAAGGCGGCATCTGGCGCGCGGTGAAGATCCAGCATACCCAGCCGGGCAAGGGCGGCGCCTATATGCAGGTCGAAATGAAGAACCTGCGCGACGGCCGCAAGAACAACGTCCGCTTCCGCTCGGCCGAAACCGTGGAGCGGGTGCGGCTCGATACCAAGGATTTCCAGTTCCTCTACCCCGAGGGCGATATGCTCGTCTTCATGGACAAGGAAACCTATGAGCAGACGACGCTACCGCGCGATCTGCTGGGCGACGCCGCCGCCTTCCTGCAAGACGGGATGGACGTGGTGATGGAGCTTTACGAGGAAGAGGCGATTTCGGTCCAGCTTCCCGACCAAGTCGAAGCGACGATCGTCGAAGCCGATGCGGTGGTGAAGGGCCAGACCGCCTCGTCGAGCTACAAGCCCGCGCTGCTCGACAATGGCGTGCGGATCATGGTGCCGCCGCATATCGAAAGCGGCACGCGGATCGTCGTCGACGTGTACGAGCAGACTTATATCCGCCGCGCCGACTGAGCCATTCTCCCTCTCCCCTTCAGGGGAGAGGGTCGGGGAGAGGGGCCGTCGATACTCCCTCTCCGTTGATTTCCCCTCTCCCAACCCTCTCCCCTAAAGGGGAGAGGGCTAAAGGTGTCCCATGGTTGCCCATTCCGGCCTGATCACCGTCATGGAACGCGCCGCGCGCAAGGCGGCGCCGCGGCTGCGGCGCGATTTCGGCGAGGTCCAGCACCTCCAGGTCAGCCGCAAGGGGCCGGCCGATTTCGTCTCGATGGCGGACAAGCGCGCCGAGCAGACCTTGTTCGAGGAATTGAGCGCCGCGCGCCCTGATTGGGCGTTCGTGATGGAGGAGCGCGGCACGATCGAGGGCGATCCGAGCAAGCCGCGCTTCGTGATCGATCCGCTCGACGGGACCAGCAACTTCCTGCACGGCATCCCCCATTTCGCGATCTCGATCGCCGCCGAAGAGCCCAAGCCCGGCGGCAAATGGGAGCCGCTCGCGGCGCTCGTCTATCAGCCGCTCACCGACGAGAGCTTCTGGGCGGAAAAGGGGCGCGGCGCGTGGCTGCAGGACCAGCGGTTGCGCGTTTCCGCGCGTGGCGACCTCGCTGACGCGCTGATCGCGACGGGCATCCCTTTCCTCGGCCATGGCGATTTCGCGCAGTGGAGCCGGATTTTCGGCGCGGTCGCGCCCTCGGTCGCGGGCATCCGCCGCTTCGGCTCGGCGGCGCTCGATCTGGCGTGGGTCGCCGCAGGGCGGTTCGACGGTTTTTGGGAATCGGGCCTCAGCCATTGGGACGTCGCCGCCGGGCTGTTGCTGGTGAAGGAAGCCGGCGGCTATGTGAGCGACTATCGCGGCGGCGACAAGATGATCGACCGGCGCGAAGTGCTCGCGGCGAATGACGGGTTGCACAACAAGCTGCACAAGCTGGTCGCCGGGGCGCTGCGGTAAGTTGGCGCGCGGAGGGCGCGGGGAGGACAGCGAGCCCTCTTCTAACGGTCATGCAGGGCGGCCTCGGCGCCATGTCTCTCCCGCGTCGCCCCTGCGGAGGCAGGGGCCTCCCCGTTCGGTCGCGCCCCATTGGCCAAAGGCCCCAACTTCCGCTGGGGCGACGCCATAGATGCGGAAGCTTCAGTCGGGCGCGCCCGGCGCCACCCGATAGTCGATCGGCTTGAAGCTCCCGCCATTGCTCGCCGGCGCCGAGCAGGCGGTGAGGCCGATGACGAGGTCCATATGCGCCACGAAGCGGATATGGTCGCCCGCCTTGCTGAGCGGCGGCAGCACTTGCAGCCGGCCATCGGCCGCGACGGGGACGTTCATGAAACAGTTGAACGCGACCGGGATCATGTCCGGCGTCACGCCATAGGGCGCCAAGGCTTCCGCCAAATTGCCGAAACAGCCGCGGTGGCGCGGCAGATCGGGATAGAAATGGTCGAACGTCTCGTGGCTGCACGGGGTGAGCAAGAAGTCGTGCACGCCGACCATGTCGTCGACGATCTCGAGCATCACGCGGCTGCGGTTCGAATAAAGCCGGTGCCCCGTCGTCAGCCGGATCGTCTCGGCATAATCGAGCGTGCGGCCCGAACTCAGCACTTCGCCCAGGTCCTCGGCATTATAGGCGAGGAGATCGGCGACCTGTTGCCCGCGCGGGTCGATCACGGTCAGGCTTTGCCCCGCCAGCAAGCGAAAGGCGGTGCCCGAGCGCGGCGGGATTTCAGTCATCGCCGGCATAGCTGAACGGACAGGCCCAATCCTTGCCCACCGCGCGCCCCGAATATTGCCGCGCCTCGCTCGCCTCGCCATGGCGCTGGAGCATCGGGTTGCGCGAGCCCGCGAGCGCCTCGTCGCGCGCGAGGATCTTCTCGCGCATGCCTTCATAGCGGCCCTCGGCGCGCAGCCGCTCGAATTGGTCGTGGAGGTTGAAGATCATCGCCGGCCGGTCGAACCGTCGCGCCGGGCGGCTCGCATGCGGGTGGAGGCCGACGATGAAAAACGCCTCGCCGCCGAAGCTCAGCGAGAAATGCGGGTTTTCGGGGTCGCTCGAGACGCGCGGGTCATAGGCCTGGCCGCGCCACACGTCCTTGTCCGACAGCGACTGCACCCGCGCCCAGAGCGCCGCCTCGAACGCCTCCTCGCTCAAATCGGTCGGGCCTTCGTAGATCACGGCGAAGCTGCGGAACAGCGCGGGCTCGGCGCGATAGGCCTGGGCGAAGCGCAGCAGCGAGTCATGGATGCGCAGATCGTCCCAGGCGCTTTCGATGCTGTCGGCGGCGAGCACGTCGAGCGTGCCGCGCGCGAGCGCCGCCTTGGCCCCGACGCAGGGAAAGGCGCGATCCTCGACATGCGCGAATAGCCGGGCCTGCAGCGCTTCCTGCGCCGCGTGCTGCCAGGGGAACATAGAACCTCGTCGATAACCTCGGTTACCGGTGGAACGAGGCGGGGCGGCGGTGGGTTCCAAAATGGGCGTGGGAGAGTCGTCAGCGTAATGTATGCCAGCTCCCTCCAACGCCGTCATTCCCGCGCAAGCGGGAATCCATAATCGGCACGGTCAGCCCGAATGGACTCCCGCCTTCGCGGGAGTGACGAGGAGTAGATTTCGCCGCCGGGTATGTTCCGCAGGTGCGGTGCGACCGCCGCCGCGACCATCAGGCGCTACGGCAGCACCGCCTTGGGAAACCCCTGCCACACCGCGTCATAATCCTCGTCGAGCGCGCCGCTCTCCACCGCGAACGCCGTCGGGCGGTAGACCCAGCGCGTCTCGACCATGAAAGCGAGCGTGTTCTCGATCTTGTGCGGCTCGAGCTCGGCCTCGCTCGCCCCGCGCCAACTCGCGACATCGGGGCCGTGGCCCGCCATTTGGTTGTGGAGCGACAAGGCGCCGGGCACGAAGCCGCCTTGCTTGGCGTCATAAGCGCCGTGGATCAGCCCCATCGCCTCCGACATCACGTTGCGGTGGAACCAGGGCGGGCGGAACGTGTCTTCCGCCACCATCCAGCGCGGCGGGAAGATCACGAAATCGGCATTGGCGGTGCCGGGTACGTCGCTGGGCGAGGTGAGCACGGTGAAGATCGAGGGGTCGGGGTGATCGAAGCTCACCGTGCCGATCGTGTTGAACCGCGCCAGATCATAGCGGCACGGCGCCAAATTGCCGTGCCAGGCGACGACGTCGAGCGGCGAGCGGCCGAGATCGGTGCGCCACAGCGCGCGCTGATATTTCTGCACCAGCTCGAAGTCGCCCTCGACATCCTCATACCAGGCGACGGGCGTTTCGAAATCGCGCGGATTGGCGAGGCCGTTGGCGCCGATCGGCCCGAGTTCGGGTAAGCGGAAGGGTTGCCCGTGATTTTCGGCGACATAGCCGCGCGCTTGGCCGTCGGGCAGCGTCACCCGGAAGCGCACGCCGCGCGGGACGAGCGCGACCTGGCCCGGCGCGAGATCGATCCGGCCGAATTCGGTGAGCAAGGTCAGCCGGCCCCGTTCGGGCAGGATCAGCAATTCGCCATCGGCCGAGACGAAGGCGCGCCGGGTCATGTCTTGCCCGCAGCGATAGAGGTGGAGCGCGACGCCCGCCTGGCTCGCGGGGCCTTCGCCCGCGACCAGCATCGTCGTCAGGCTATCGAGCCAATCGGCTTCGGGGAGGATGTCGAGCGGCCCCCAGCGCAGCCGGTTGGGCGCGTGCGGCCCCGGCGCGACGCCCGGCGCGAACAGCGGCGCGCTCTCATAGCGGGTGAAAGCGGGGTGGGCGGCCGAGGGGCGCAGCCGGTAGAGCCAGGAGCGGCGATTCTCATGGCGCGGCGCGGTGAAGGCGCTGCCCGAGAGCTGCTCGGCATAAAGACCGAAGGGCGGCTTTTGCGGCGAATTGCGCCCGATGGGGAGCGCGCCGGGGACGGCCTCCGTTTCGAAATAATTGCCGAAGCCGGTCATATAATGGGTCATGGGTGAACCTCTTGCCGTGCCATCACCCCTTGCTCCTTTTGCCGTCACCCCTGCGCAAGCAGGGGTCTTTAGCCAATCCCTGCTTTCGCAGGGGTGACGTGCGTTTTGGGTCGGTCGGCGGGCTTACGCGGCCGATGCCGGGATCACCCCGCGCCGGATCTGATCGAGCTCGATCGACTCGAACAGCGCTTTGAAATTGCCCTCGCCGAAGCCGTCATTGCCTTTGCGCTGAATGATCTCGAAGAAGATCGGGCCGACCATATTCTCGGTGAAGATCTGCAGCAGCAGCCCGCCGCCCGTCTCGGGCGCGCCGTCGATCAGGATTTTGCGCTTGCGCATTTCCTCCACGTCATGGCCGTGGCCGGGCAGGCGCTTGTCGATCAGATCGAAATAAGTGTCGATCGTGTCCTGGAACTTGATTCCGTTCGCGCGCAAGCGGTCGACCGTCGCGAAGATGTCGTCGGTCGCCATGGCGAGGTGCTGGATGCCTTCGCCCTTATAATCCTTGATGAATTCCTCGATCTGCGAGTGATCGTCCTGGCTTTCGTTCAAGGGGATGCGGATTTTGTCGTCGGGCGCGGTCATCGCCTTGCTGAACAGGCCCGTCGCCTTGCCCTCGATGTCGAAATAGCGGATTTGGCGGAAGTTGAAGAGCCGCTCGTAATAATCGGCCCAATAATCCATCCGCCCGCGCATCAGATTATGCGTCAGGTGATCGAGCGTGTGCAGCCCGGTCGCATTGGCGTCGCGGCTGGCGCCGGGCACGGGTTCGAACGCGGTTTCGAAGAAATCGCCGCCATCCTGCACCAGATAGAGCGTCGCGCCGCCGATCCCTTCGATCGCGGGCAGGCCATAGACGCCCTCGGTCTGGGTCGCGCCGCGCTCGATCGCGCGGGCGTGCGCGGCGGGCGCGTCGGCCACGAAAAAGCCCATCGCGCTCGCCGAGGGGCCATGGTCGGCGCGGAACGCCGCCACCGGGCCGCTCTCCTCCATATTGAGCAGATAGTTCATCGCGCCTTGCGCATAATGGCGGATCGGGCGCTCGCGATGCGTGCCGACATGGGTGAAGCCGAGCTTCACGAACAAATCCGCCATCGCCTCGGGCTGGGGATGGGTGAATTCGACGAAAGCGAAGCCGTTCAGGCCCATCGGATTTTCATGGCTGGTCATCGCGCGACTCCCAAAAAGTAACATTTGAAACCATAGCCGCGCGCGCGCCACCGCGCCAGCGCCAAAGCCCGCTTTCATCACCGCGCAACAAAAATGGGATTTGGTAACCTCGTTGCCGATTCCCAATCGGCACGGGGGGACATCGCCATGAAGCCAATCGCGCGACCGCTGATTCCGTTGATGCTCGTCATGGGCTGCTCGCCGACGCAGACCGCCGCCCCGGTCGCGGTGGCGCCCACGCCGACGCCGGCGCCGAGTCCCACCCCGACACCGCCGCCGACGCCCGCCCCGACCCCCGCGCCGACGCCGACCCCCACGCCGACACCGACGCCCACCCCGACGCCCACGCCGCCGCCATCGGGCACCACCAGCTATATGCCATTCAGCGATATCTATATCTTGCGCCTGGGCGCGGGCGTTGCCTTCCCCAGCGCGTGCGCGGGGTTCGAGCAGCGCGGCACGCCGCCCGCCTCCTTGCCGGTGACGAGCGTCGGCCAGGGGCTGGGCTTCCGCTATGTCATCACGCCCCAGGTCTGGGCGGTGACGGGCGATGGCCAATCGCTGAGCTTCGACGGCCGCACCGTCGATCTCTCCGATCCCTCGGTCGAAGTCGGGCACCGGCTGGTCGTGAACGGCGATACGATCCGCTTCACCGTCACCCGCCCGACGCCGGGGGGCACGGGCGCCGACTATGCCCGGCTCGCCTCGGTCACCGCCTTCGCCGCGGGCGTGGAGCGGCGCTATAGCTGCGTCATCGGCATCTCGACGCTTGCCGCCGATCTGCCGACGAGCGGGACCGGCAGCTATGCCCGGCTCGCGCTGCTCGGCACCGCGCAGCGCGTCGAGGGGGGCGTCAACCGCGCCTATACGCTCGAGCGCAGCGTCATCACGGTCGCCGCCGATTGGGCGGCGCGGCGCGTGACGATCACGCTGCGGCTGATCGGCACGCCCAGCGACGGCGGACCGATCGTGACTTTGGGCGATTTCACCGCGAGCGGCGCGATCGATCCCGCGAACGGCAATTTCAACGTGCCGCTCGGCGGCGCCCAGTCCGGCGCGGTCAGCGGGCGCTTTTATGGCCCCGCCGCGATCGAGATTGGCGCGGCCTTTGGCGGCGCGGTCGCGGCGAACGGCGCGGCGCCTGCGTTCAGCTTCGCGGGCGGGCTGTTCGGCGCGCGATAGCGGCTGGACCGGCTTGGCGCTTGGCGGCTAATCCGGGCGCGTGCGCAAGGAGGCCGCCGCGTGATCGCTTTGTCCCGTCGCGACCGCGTGCTCGCCGTCGCGCTATCGTTGCTCGCCGGCTTCGTCGATGCGATCGGCTTCATGCTGACCGGCGGCTTCTTCGTGTCGTTCATGAGCGGCAACTCCACCCGCCTCGGCGTGGCGCTGGCGACCGGCGAGCGGATGGCGGCGCTGGCGGCGGTGCTGATCGCGTCGTTCGTCGGCGGGGTCGTGCTCGGCGCGCTGATCGGGCGCGCGGCCGGGCGGGGCAAGCGCCGCGCGATCCTGGCGCTCACCGCCGCTCTGCTCGCGCTGGCGGCCTTGTTGGCTGATCTCGGCGCGCCGGGGGCGGCGGTGGCCGTGGTCGCGCTCGCGATGGGCGCCGAAAACATCTTCTTCGAGGAATCGGGCGAGGTGCGGCTGGGGCTCACCTATATGACCGGGCGGCTGGTCAAGATCGGTCAGGCGATCGCGGCGGCGCTGAGCGGCGGCGCGCGTTGGGGATGGCTGCCGCAGCTGCTGCTCTGGCTCGGTTTGCTGGGCGGCGCCGCGCTGGGAACGTTGGCGCATGGGTTGCTCGGCAGCGACGCGCTGTGGTTGGCGGCGCTCTGGACGCTCGCGCTGCTCGCGTTCAAACTCCTTGCGCCCCATGCTGAAGCTTGATGCCTTTCTCCCCTATCGCCTGTCGGTCGCCTCGAACCGCGTCTCGGCGGCGGTGGCGACCGCTTATCAGGCGCTGTTCGGGCTCAGCATCCCGCAGTGGCGGCTGATCGCGGTGATCGCCGAGAGCGCGGGGCTCACTCAGCAGGCGCTGGGGAGCCGCACCCAGATGGACAAGGTGACGGTGAGCCGCGCGGCGATCGCCTTGGTCGAGCGCGGCCTGGTCGCGCGCGCGGCGCATCCCGGCGACCAGCGCGCGCACCGCTTGTCGTTGACGCCCGCCGGGCGCGCGCTGTACGAAAGCGTGGCGCCCAAGGCATTGGAGCTCGAGGCGCGCATCTTCGCCGGCTTCGACGCCCAGGAGCTCGCCCGCTTCGCCGACATGCTCGCCCGGATCGAGGCCGCCGCGGCCGCGATCGAGCCCGAACGGGGTTGATGGGCGCGGCCCCCGGCGGCTAAGCACGAGGCGGCCTCCCCAGGGCTGCAAGCTCCTCCCCTGCAAGGGGAGGGGGACCATGCGGAGCATGGTGGAGGGGTATCGCCCTTAGCTGGGCGGGTCACCCCTCCGTCAGCGCTGCGCGCTGCCACCTCCCCTTTCAGGGGAGGAGCTTACGATATGAGAGGGAGGAACCATGAGCTTCACCGACCGCGCTGGCCTGAGCGTCGCCGCCGAGCTTGCCGACTTCATCGAGGCGCAAGTGCTGCCGCCGCTGGGCATCGCGCCCGAGCGCTGGTGGGCGGGTGTGGCCGACATCTTCGCGCGCTTCGCCCCCGAAAATGCCGCGCTGCTCGCCAAGCGCGACGCGCTGCAAGCCGCGATCGATGCGCGCTATGCGGCGGGGGAGGCGGTCGACGAGGCCTTTCTGCGCGAAATCGGCTATCTCGCGCCCGAACCCGCGCCCTTCACGATCGAGACGACCAATGTCGATCCCGAGATCGCGACAATGGCGGGGCCGCAGCTCGTCGTCCCCAGCCTCAACGCGCGCTTCGTGCTCAACGCCGCGAACGCGCGCTGGGGGAGCTTGTATGACGCGCTTTACGGCACCGACGCGCTCGATGCGCCGCCGGCGCGCCCCGCCGGCTATGACGAAGCGCGCGGCGACGCGGTGATCGCGCGCGCCAAGGCCTTTCTCGACGAAACCATCCCCGGCTGGCGCGACGGCGCGCATCTGGTGGGCGCGGCCGAGGGCGCCAAGCTGTTCCGGCACAATGGCCTGCACATCGAACTGCGCTTCGAGCCGAACGCGATCGGCGCGCGCGATCCCGATGGCGTGTCCGACGTGATCCTCGAATCGGCGCTCACCACGATCGTCGATCTCGAGGATTCGGTCGCCGCGGTCGATGCCGAGGACAAGGTCGCGGCGTACGCCAATTGGCTGGGGCTGATGCGCGGCGATCTGGAAGAGACGTTCGACAAGGGCGGCAAGCCGCTCACTCGCCGGCTCAACCCCGATCGTGACTATGTGTCGCCCGATGGCGGTGCCTTCACCCTTCCGGGCCGGTCGCTGCTGTTCGTCCGCAACGTCGGCCATTTGATGACGACGCCCGCCGTGAAGCTGCCCGGCGGGGGCGAGGCGCCCGAGGGCATTCTCGACGCGATCGTCACCACGACCATCGCGCTCCACGATCTGCGCGGGCTGGGCCGCTATCGCAACAGCCGCGCGGGCAGCGTCTATATCGTCAAGCCCAAGATGCACGGGCCCGAGGAGTGCGGCTTCACCAACGCGCTGTTCGACGCGGTGGAAGACCTGCTCGGCCTGGCGCGCCACACGGTGAAAGTCGGGGTGATGGACGAGGAACGGCGCACCTCGGCCAATCTCGCCGCGTGCATCGCGGCGGTGAAGGGCCGGATCGTCTTCATCAACACCGGCTTCCTCGATCGCACCGGCGACGAGATCCATAGTGCGATGGCGGGCGGGGCGGTGATCCCCAAGGCCGAGATGAAAGCCAGCGCCTGGATCAAGGCTTATGAGGATCGCAACGTCCGCATCGGGCTCGCCTGCGGGCTTTCGGGCCGCGCGCAGATCGGCAAGGGCATGTGGGCGGCGCCCGATCGGATGGGCGATATGATGGCGCAGAAGATCGGCCACCCGCTGAGCGGCGCGAACACCGCCTGGGTGCCGTCCCCCACCGCGGCGACGCTCCATGCGCTCCATTACCACCAGGTCGACGTGTTCGCGCGCCAGCGGGACATCGCGGGCGAGCCGGTGCCGCCGCTCGCCGAACTGCTGACGGTGCCGTTCGCCGTTGGGCGCAACTGGACGCCCGAAGAAGTCGCGCGCGAGCTCGACAACAACGCGCAAGGCATTTTGGGCTATGTCGTGCGCTGGATCGACCAGGGCATCGGCTGTTCCAAAGTGCCCGACATCAACGATATCGGGCTGATGGAAGACCGCGCGACTTTGCGCATCTCGTCGCAGCATATCGCCAATTGGCTGAAGCATGGGGTTTGCACGGCCGATCAGGTTGACGCCGCCTTCGCGCGCATGGCGGCGAAGGTCGACGCGCAGAATGCCGGTGATCCGCTCTATCGGCCGATGGCGGGCGATCCGCAGAGCCTCGCCTATCAGGCCGCCCGCGCGCTGGTGTTCGAGGGCGCGGCGCAGCCCAATGGCTATACCGAGCCGCTGCTGCACCGCTACCGCGCGCTGGCGAAGGCGCGGGGGTAGGGGGATTGAGCGGAGGCCCCTCTCCCAACCCTCTCCCCTAAAGGGGAGAGGGCTCATCGTGCTTTTCATGGCTCGTTCGGCCAAAAGGGGAGAGGGCCAGTCGTGCTCGCCATAGCCCCCTCCCCTTTAGGGGAGGGGGTTGGGGGAGGGGCGGCGCGGGAAACCATCGCCAAATCCCCCTTTCCTTTGCTCTCCGCGCCAAAATCGAATATTGGGTACGGCCGAGGAGAGCGGCGGATGGAGCATGTCGACGTCATCGTGGTGGGGGCCGGACTTTCGGGTATCGGCGCCGGCTGGCATCTCCAGCATAAATGCCCCGATCGCAGCTATCTGATCCTGGAGGGGCGCAAGGCGATCGGCGGGACCTGGGATTTGTTCCGCTATCCCGGCATCCGCTCCGATTCGGACATGTATACGCTCGGCTACAGCTTCGAGCCCTGGACCAACCCCAAGGCGATCGCCGACGGTCCCTCGATCAAGGCCTATGTCGAGGGCGTCGCGACGCGTTATGGCATCGATCGCCAGATCCGCTTCGATCATCACGTGATCGCCGCGCGCTGGGAAAGCACCGCCGCGCGCTGGGTGGTGACCGCGCGCCATGATGGCCGCGAGATCGACTATAGCTGCAATTTCCTCTTCATGTGTTCGGGCTATTACAATTATGCCAAGGGGCATATGCCCGATTTCCCCGGGGCGGCCGACTTCGCGGGGCAGCTGATTCACCCTCAATTTTGGCCCGAGGATTTGGACTATTCGGGCAAGCGCATCGTCGTGATCGGCTCGGGCGCGACGGCGGTGACGCTCGTCCCCGAACTCGCCAAGCAAGCCGCGCGCGTCACCATGCTCCAGCGCTCGCCGACTTATGTCGTCTCGCGCCCCAGCGAGGACGCGGTCGCCAACCGGTTGCGCGCGCTGCTGCCCGCGCGCGTCGCCTATGGCCTCACCCGCTGGAAGAACGTGCTGTTCGGCCTCTATTTCTTCAACGCCGCGCGCAAGCACCCCGAAAAGGCCAAGGAGCGCGTGCTGACGATGCTCGCCGAGCATCTGCCCGGTGACATGATCGCGGCGCATTTCACCCCGCGCTACAATGTGTGGGACCAGCGCGTCTGCCTGGTGCCCGATGCCGATATGTTCGCCGCGATCAAGGCGGGCCGCGCGGAAGTGGTGACCGACAAGATCGAGCGCTTCGACGAACAGGGAATCGTGCTGCAATCGGGCGCGCGGCTCGATGCCGACATCGTCGTCGCGGCGACCGGGCTCGAGCTGCAATTGTTGAGCGACGTCGCGTTCAGCGTCGATGGCCGCGCGGTGAACTTGGCCGATTGTTTTAGCTACAAGGGCATGATGTATAGCGACGTGCCCAATTTGGCGTCGTCCTTCGGCTATACCAATGCGAGTTGGACGCTGAAGGCGGATTTGACCTGCGGCTATGTCTGCCGGCTGCTCAACACGCTGAAGAAGCGCGGCTTGCGCCAGGCCACGCCGCGCATCGCGCATGACGTCGAGGCGCAGCCCTTCCTCGATTTCACCTCGGGCTATGTGACCCGCGCGGTCGAGCGTTTCCCCAAGCGCGGCAACCGCGCGCCGTGGCGGGTGCATCAGAATTACGCCAAGGATTTGATGGCGCTCCGCTTCGGCTCGGTGGACGACGAGATGGAATTCTCGAACCCCGCGCCCCGGGTCGAGGCGGTGCGGGGCGGGGAGCGGGTGCCGGCGTGAAGGCGGCGCTGCGTAGCTAGGGTTTGTCCTCGAATGGAAGAGCCGCTCGCCCCGAGCAACGTCGAGGGGCGTGTTAGAGGCGCGGCGCCCGTCATCACGCCCCTCGACTGCGCTCGGGGCGAGCGGGTTCGAATGAAGTAGGACAGATCCCTAGCCGACGTCCCCCTTCCCCGGCGAAGTAGCATATTTGAGCCCCATCAACGTCAGCCCCTTTCCTTGTTCGATCGAACGAACTAAAGCGCCCGCATGGCGACTCGCGAAACCCATGAACGGCTGCTCGACATCGCCGTCGAGGAATTCGGCGCCAAGGGGCTCGATGGCGCGAGCACGCGCAGCATCGCCGCCGCCGCCGGCACCGCCATGTCGTCGATCACTTATCATTATGGCGGCAAGGAGGGGCTGTATCTCGCCGCCGCCGATCACATCGCGCGGCGCATGGCCGAGGAGCTCGGCCCCGGAGTCGCGCTGGCGAGCGGCGCCTTGCCGAGCACGGCGATTGCCGCGCGCGCGCTGTTTCACCAGATCATCGCCGGGTTCGCCGACAAAATGGTGAGCCCCGAGATCGAGGCGCGCTCGCT
>LWDI01000061.1 GCA_002083475.1 Proteobacteria bacterium SG_bin5 | reverse complement strand
TGGGCCGCGAGCCGTTCGAAGTCGGCGCGTTCGAACACGTTGTCGCCAGAATCGGTATTGTCTCAGTTTGAATTTTCGGCGTTGCGCTTCTTGTAAGGCCCGCGCGGCTTAAGTGCGGGAGCCATAGCTTCCATCTTCGCCACGATATCCTCAAGCGTCCAAAGCCGATCGGTGATGCCCGCCGCCATCGCCGGGGTGACGCGAAGCGACTTGTGGATACGGCAAAAGTTATAGAACGCGAAATAGAGCGCCAGCGCGTGAATGTGGTTGTCGAGCTTTTTGCTGAAAGCGTTGGTGAGCCGGGTGAAGCGGCGGTTTTGCATCCGGATCGAGAGGTTCATGCGTTCGACATGCGAGGTCGAAACGTGCGCAATGTCTGGATTGCCTTCCACGCGCTGCTTGCGCGCACCGATGCACTCGGCGGGGCTGTAACGGCCCGGCGCAGCCACCGTGGCGCCGTAGAGCTTCACAAGCTGCGCATAGTCAACGTCCGCGCCGAACGCACCTTCTACAGCTTCTAGGTAAGCCTTGTGCCCATCGGTGGTGAGCTGAACGCGGTTGGCAAGACGAGCGCGTAAATCATCCATCAGGATCATGGCGCTCTCGGCGCCACGGTCCCCGACGAAATAGGAAACCATCAGCTTGGTATCGGCGTCGATCGCGGTCCAAGTCCACACGTCGCCAGCGCCTTCCGGCGCGGCCTTCGCAGTCGCGACGTTCTTCTCCTTGGCGTAGCAGAACGACCAGATTTCATCGCACTGGATGCGCGACGCCTTTACGCCCCGAACATGCTCATCGTGAAGCGCGAGCGCGGCCTCGCCAGCCTCAACTAGCAGCTTGGCGACCGTGTTGATCGACACGTCGGCAACGCGGCTGATCGACCGCATGGATAAGCCCTCGCACAGCATGGCGAGGATTTGGACGCGCTTCGAGAGGGGTAGCTTGTTCATGTCCCATATTCATACTGAAACTCTTATTCTTTGCAAGCATTTTCCAATGCTTCTAGCATGCCTGCGAATGTGTCAGATAAAAGAGCGTCCACGTAATGCTCGGGGATGCGGAGCTCTAATGCGATAGCGTAGTTTGAGAACTTTTCGCCCTCCCATACGGGCTTCCGAGCGTTATAAACGGTCCCTGGGCATAGGATCGCCAATGCCATCCACATTGCCTTGGATTCCGACTTATACATTTCGGAGGACTTTTCCGCCGGCGGCGGATTCTCCAGCTCAGACAATAGCTGCCGAAACTTCTCAGGTGTGTTGGTCCGCTCATCGGCACTGTCAAAGACGTGCATCAGCTCTTTGCAGCAGACAAAGCGCTTCCAGCAGACATTAAGCCGTCGGTCGTATCGTATCTCAGTAATCCACAGGGGTTCTGTGTATACGCCATTTGATTGCCGATATTGTTTGATATGGCCATACGAGATGTTCAGATCAAGATCGACCGGAACATACCAAAGCTCATCTTGAGACGAGAGCTTTTTGGCTTCCTCGTCCACCCTTCCTTCCAGCATTACTGGATAAGAATTAAGGGAGCGAGCGTATTTATACAAGCGAAGGAATGTCATAGCGTAGCTGGCACTCGTCAGATAGAGTGCCAGCTACGACTACAGAACCGTTACTGTCAATTCGCCGTCGAGCGTGCGCGTGCGAAGTGCTCCGTTGCGGACTTGAGCGTCCGCCCGGTCAAGCTGGTCCGCCAGCTGTTCATCAGTGACTCTACGAGCATCACCTAAGAAAAACTTCACGTTGACGACAGAAGTTCCCTTAGAGGGGAACATCGTATCACTGACGCGTTGAACTTGGTCGCTCATCCTACCCTCCTTTCCTTCCATCGAGCCTCGGCAGCAGCCTTGGCGATACGTTGACGATCCGCAGGAGATAAGGACGACGCGCGGGCCGCACCTCCTGCACTTCCTTTTGGATAAGGGGTGACATAGCCCTCATCCTCAACTTCACCCGTCGCGATCCGCGCCACCATTACCGCACGGGCAACAGCGTCAGCGGGTCGGTTCTGTCCTTGCGGACCCTTGGGCATAATCTTACAAATTCCTTACCAAGCGGTTGACAAAACCAAATTTGCGTTTCCGCTTCGTTCCTTACGAATCACTATTTAGCCCCTAATACCGTTAAAACTAGGGGTAGGACAACGGGGTCCCACCTCATTCACCGGTTTTCCACCGCAATTCGCCGCTTTAACGGTTGACAAATGACTCGTTTTGAGACTCGCCACCCCCCCCACCTGGTTGCGGGGAAAATGTCAAGCGGGATTTGCACTAATCTGCGCCTCTTGTCGCTTTCGGTTGACACTGTGACAAAGTCGCACTGAACCGCTATTGAACGGCGAACGACCGATCAACGCCCGTCAGCGGACATCGTTTCAGTCAAATTCAAACTGAGACACTACCCATATTCGGCCCGGCTCGCCAGCCGAAAGCGCAAATGGTCGACCAGATAAGGGTAATGCTCCTGCAATACCCGGAACAGGGTGACGACGTCGCCCGAGATGTCGTTGATGAACTCGGCATTGGGGCGTTGCCGGCGGCGCAGGAAGATGCCGCCCATGCCGACAAAGGGCTCGGCATAGCGGCGGTGGTCGATCGCATCGATGATTGGCACGATCGTGCCGGCCAGGTTCTTCTTCCCGCCGATATAGCCCGCGACGGGACGGACGGGGCGAACTGCAGTTAACGAACTCATCACGCACTCCATGCAAAAGCATCCCACCCGATCGGTCGGGTGCGGGATGGGCCGAACCGGCCATTTGGTCCATGGCGCGTGCGAGCGCGTCGGTTATCGGCGTTGGCGCGCCGATGCCCCCGCCCCGACCCGGAGCGGAGGCGAAAGGGTTCAGCGTGCCGGCGCCGCCGCCGGCGTCGCGCCGAGCCGCTCATAGGGCGCCCAGCTCACCGCCGGCAGGCCGATCCAGTCGTTGATCGCCTCAAGCCGCCGCATCAGCGGCTCGATCTCGGCAAAATGGAACACGTCCGCCGCCTTGGCGGGATCGCCCAGCCCGCCGGCATTTTGCGGGATGATGCCGAGCAGCACCGGCGGCACGCGGTGCGCGGCGAGCATATCGTCGCGCGCCACCGATTTGACGTTCAGGAACTCATCCTTGGCGCCGGTCTCGCCGATCGGGATCAGCTTCACCCCGTCGGGCTTGCCGTTGGGGATATGGAGGAACAGGTCGCGGAAATTGCCCGGCCCCTTGCTCTGGCCGATCTGCGCCTCCAGCGCGTCGGCGTCGGCCTCACTGAACTCCGACTCGCTGATGTAGAGGATGTAGCCGGCATGGCTGCCGTTGATGTAATAGCGGCGGCGGAACAGCGTCGCCGCCTCGCCGAGCAGCCCGGCCTGCAACGCCGAAAGCCATTCGGGGCAGCCGTAGATTTCCTGCGCCGCATCATCCTCGGCGATCTGGAAGACATAGCCCGAGCGGAAAGACGTGGCCCCCGTCCAATCCGGCGCCCACCAATGAACGTCGTCGCGGCCGACGCGGGTATTCACCGCCGGCACGCGCAGCAGCGCCATCGGGCGGCTCGCCATGTTGTCGCGCCGTTCGGCATAGCAATTGCCCATCAGCAACAAATCGAGCACCAGCTTTTCGAACTCACGCCGCGATAGCCAGCGGCTCGGGATGAAGTGGCGCGACAGCTGGTTGCGCTTGTAGATGATCGCCGATCGGTGGTGCGGACTCATGTTGAGCGTGCGGGCAAGCGCGACCGGCGGCAGTGGCGGCTCGTACCAGCGCCCGTTCCAGAGCGATTCGCTCGTCCACAGATAGCCCCCGCCCGCCTCGAGCACCGGCTCGGGATCGCCGAAGCGGAACGCGCGCGAGCTGGCGATGCGGCTCTTCTTCGCCGGCCCGGCGGCACCGGCCTCGCCAATGAGCGTGGGCATTTGCGCCGCCGCCGATTCCGTCATTTGCTGCTCCATGCGCGGTGATCCTCATTCTCGATTTGCGGGTGCCGGCGGAGGCCGGGTCCAGTGGCTCGTGGTAAAGCGCGTGCATAATCGCCCAGGCGAGGTCGGCATGGCCGGTGTCGCCGGCGCGGCTCGCCCTGAAGGTCACCTGGCGCCCGCTATCGGTCGTCGCCGGGTAGATCGCCATGAACGAGTTGATGATGTCCTTGGCGCCGCCGTCGAACTCGAGCCGCCCGGCGCTGATCACGTTCTTCGCCTTGAAGACCATCTGGCTCTTCAGCTCGACCGAATAGCGCAGCGCGGTCACGCGCGGCCATTTCTGGCGCACGAGCTGGAGCACGGCGGCGCCGGCGCCGGTGGTGTCGATCCCGATATAGGTGACGTTGTACTTGTCGACCATTTTCAGGATCGCCGCCGCCTGCAGCGTGAAATCCAGCCCCTTCAGCCGCTGCTTTTCGATCACCCGGAACTTGCCGCCCGGCTCCTTGGGCGCGGCGAGCGCGACGAGCGCGGCGTCGTCGCCATTGGCGCTCTCCTGCGGGTCGTACCCCAGCCACACCTCGCCGGCATAGGGGCGCAAGGCGAACGGGTCGAAATCGTGGCGCCACACCTCCCAGCTGTCGACCGCGCAGCGGCGCATCAAATTGAACGGGAACACCGATTGGCTGTCGTCGATAAACTGGCAGAGGAACAGGTTCGCGAATTCATCGGGGCTGTAATCGAGCTGCAGCTCGCCCAGATCGAACAGATCGCAGCCGCCCGCCTCGGCATCGTGAATGCTCACGATCTGGCGCCACACCCCGTCGCCGCCCAGCGCGCCGTCCTTCAGCGCGGCATGGCTGATGTCGATCTTGACGCGCTGATCCTTGGGCCGTTTGGCGTTGAACCGCTCGCCGCTCCACATCGCATAGGCTTCATGCGCAAGCGTCGAAGGGGTCGAGAAATAGGTCTTACGATAGCGCTTCTGGCTCGCCATCGCCGAGGCGACCTTGTTGATCTGCTCGAAGCCGTGGATCCAGAAGCATTCGTCGACATAAACGTCGCCGTGATAGCCTTGGGCGGTGCGGTAATTGGTGCCGAGGAAATAGAGCTTGGGCGGCTCGCCCTCCGGCCCCTCCACCCCGTCCAGGTCGAGCACGATCGGGTCGCCTTCCAGCTTCACCCCGGTCGCGTTCAACACGAATGCGCAGATGTACTGGCGGAAGATATTGGCCTGGGCGCGGCTCGCCGAGATGAAGATCTGGTTGTTGCCGGTTTCGATCGCGCGGATCAGCGCCTCGCGGGCGAAGTAGAAGGTGGCGCCGATCTGGCGGCTTTTCAGGATGAACCGCGTCTTCAGCGTGGTCGAACCCAACAGCTCGGCCTTGGGCGATCGCCACCCGCGCTGATACTCGAACAGGCCCTTGTCGAACGCGTCGATCAGCGCCTGCTGATGCTCCTGCGTCAGGTGGTTCTTGCGCTTTTTCTTGCGCTCGCCGGCGTTACGGTTTTGGACTTTGGGGTTCAGGTCGCCCTCATGGCCCCCCGGCGCCTCATAGCGGCGGACGCGGGCGAAGCGCTCGGCCTGGCGGGCGAGGAGATCGATGTCGCGCACGTCGCGCCCGTTTTTGTCGGGCTTCAGCACCAGCCGGCAATATTCGGCCTCGGTCACCCCCTCCATGCGCTCCAGCGGGCTTGCCTCGTCCCAGCGATCGCGCGCCTTCCAGCTGCGCACCGTCGCCGGTTTCAGCTCGAGCACCTCGGCCACCTGTTCGCAGGTGTAGCCGGCCCAGAAGTAATGCTTGGCACGGCGCCGCGCATCGAAGGGGATGGGGTCATTCATTGCGGCGGACGCTAACCGCGCGCCCCCGCCGCTGGCGCCGCCCGCTTGTTGTAAGCGCGCGCTTTACAACAGCGCAACATTGCTTCGCGCCGCCCGATCAAGCTCCGTTGCGCGCGTCGAAAAGGTCCGAACAGACCCCATCAGCCGGAGCGCGCCCGCAATGCCCAAGGTCTCCAAATTCTTCCGCGTCGCCGTCGAGGGTGCCACCGCCGACGGTCGCACGATCGAGCGCCAGCAACTGCTCGACATGGCCGCGACCTATAACCGCAACACCTATGCGGCGCGCGTGAACATGGAGCATATTCGCGGCATCACCGCCGATCCGCCGTTCCGCGCGCTGGGCGACGTGATCGCGCTGAAGACCGAGGAGATCACCCTCGATGTCGCGGGCACTCCGGAAAAGAAGCTGGCGCTGTTCGCCCAGATCGAGCCGACAGACGATCTGCTGAAGATCAATGCGGCGAAGCAAAAGCTGTTCAGCTCGGTCGAGATCAACCCCAATTTCGCGGCGAGCGGCAAGGCCTATCTGATGGGCCTGGCGGTGACGGACAGCCCGGCCTCGCTCGGCACCGAAATGCTGCAATTCGTGGCAGGGCAGCGCGAAAAGGGCGCCGATCCCCTCGCCGCGCGCCGCTCGGCCCCCAACACGCTGTTCACCGCCGCCGAGGAATCGGCGATCGAGTTTGAGGAGGTCGCCGCGATCCCCGGCGACGCGGCCTCGCGCGGCTTTTTCGAAGCCGCCGGCGCGTTCTTCAAGAACCTGGTCGCCCAGCAACAGGGCGCGCAGCCGGCGCCGGTGCCGGCGCCCGCCCCCAGCCCGGCGCCCGCGCCCCACTCACCCGCCAACGATAACGATCAGCGCTTCGCCGCCATCGCGAGCGGCATGGAAGCGCTCGTGAAAGGCATCGACGCGATGCGCGAGGAATTCAGCGCTTCGCTCAGCACGGTGAAGGCCGACGTCGCCAAGCTCAACGCGACGATCGACAACACCGCCGCCCCCGGCCAGTCCGCCCGCTCGTCCGCCACCGGCGGCAACGGCCAGATCCTGGCCGATTGCTGATCGCTGCGCCCCGCCCGTCCGCCCTCGCCACAGGAACCGCTGATCATGAAGAACACCACCCGCAAGCTCTTCAACGCCTATCTCGACCGGATCGCCGGGATTAACGGTGTCGCCCGCGAGGACGCGTCGGCGAAATTCGCTGTCGCGCCGGTGGTCGAGCAGCGGCTCGTCGAGAAGATCAAGCAATCGAGCGAGTTCCTCTCGCAGATCAACATGATCGGCGTCGATCAGCAGGAAGACGTTACGCTCGGCCTGGGCGTCACCCGCCCGCTCGCCGGTCGCACCAACACCGCCGCCGGCAACCGCCGCACGCCGACCGACCCGACCGACAGCAGCCAGATTAACACCTATCGCTGCGTGCAAACCAACTTTGATTGGGCGCGCAAGTATGCGCTGATCGACCAGTGGGCGCACCGCCCCGATTTCCAGATCATCATGTCGAGCGCGATCCAGAAACAGGAAGGCCGCGATCACATCATGATCGGCTGGAACGGCACCTCGGTAGCGGCGGCGACCGATCGCGTGGCCAACCCCCTCCTTCAGGACGTCAACAAGGGCTGGTTGTACCAAATCCGCACCAACGCGCCCGAGCGCGTGCTGAACGACGGTGCGCTTACCGCGAACCCGACCAAGGCAGTCTATGTCGACGCCTCGGGCGATATCGGCGTCGATGTCGATTACGCCAATCTCGACGCGGTGGTGTACGATGCCGTGCAGCTGCTCGCCGAATGGCACCGCGACGATACCGATCTCGTCGCGATCATCGGTCGCGATCTGCTGCACGATAAGTTCCTGAACGTCATCAACGCGGCGGGCGACAAGGCCACCGAGATGGAGGCGCGCGATCGCATCCTCACGCTGCCCAAAATGGTCGGCGGCAAGCGCGCGATCGTGGTGCCGTTTTTCCCGGCCAATGCGGTGCTGGTCACCAGCCTCGATAACCTGTCGATTTACCTCCAGAACGGCACGCGCCGCCGGATGCTGAAGGACGAGCCCGAGCTCGACCAGATCGCCAACTATGAATCGGTCAACGTCGCCTATGTCGTTGAGGATTACGAGCGGGTGGCGCTGGTCGAGAACATTGTGATGGGCAAGAAGCCCGCCGCGCCCGCGAACTGAGCCGCACCATGAGCCTCGCCCGCCGCCACTATGAACGCGTCATGGCCCAGCAGCGCTCGGCCACCCTCGCCGTGGCGGCGGGCGAGCGCGCCCCGGCGGCGGCGAGCGCTTATGAACTGATGCGCGCGCGGCTCGGCAACGATCTGCGCCGCCTGCGCGAAATCCAGTCGGTCGAAAAGAAGATCGAGCTCAAGCGCGACTTGCTACCCGAATATGACGCCTGGGTGGCGGGCGCGCTCGCGGCGGATGCGCCGACCGAAGACGAGATCGTCACCCACGCCATGATCTGGCGGATCGACATCGGCGATTTCGCCGGCGCGCTGCCGATCGCGCGGCACGTGCTCAAGCACCGCCTGCCGCTGCCCGAGCGGTTCGATCGCACCGCGCCCACCCTGCTTGCTGAGGAAGTCGCCGAAGGCGCGCTGAAGCTGCTCGGCAAAAGCGAGCCGTTCGATCTCGCCGTGCTGCGCGAGGTCGACGCGCTGGTCGCAGACGAAGACATTTTCGACCAGGTCCGCGCCAAGCTCGAAAAGGCGATGGGCCTTGCCTTCGCGCTCGCCGCCGATTCGCTCGGTGCGGATGGCCCCGCCGGCGCCCAGCGCGCCGGGCTCACCCAGGCCCGCCGTCATCTCTCCCGCGCCCTCGATCTCGACGGCAAATGCGGGGTGAAGAAGCGGATCGAGCAGATCGATTCCCAGCTGAAGAAGCTGGGCGAGGAGGAAGCATGAACCCCTGGATCTTGTTCGCCCTGTTCGTGGTGGTGCTCGCGCTCGCGCTGCTGATGCCGCGTCGACACCACGATCACCTGAACCCCGGCACGCCGCGCCGCCAGCGCCCGCGCCGCTGAAGCTTTCGCGGGGCCGCGCCCCCGCCACGAACTCGCCCCGCGGCGCTCGGGGGGCGGCACTGTCGGCACCCCGGGGGCCTAGTCCCCCGATCGGTGCTCGCCGCTGCCTCACCCCCCGTAAACCGCGCAATTTGAGGAACCAAGTTGACCGGCTTCGTCGCCTCGCCCAGCCCGCCGCCCGCGCCGATCGCCGACGCGATCGCCGGCGATGGCTGGTGGCCGGCGCTGTCGATCGCCGCGTTCCGCGAAGCCGTACGCGTGCCGGCGAGTGCGGCGAGCGATGCGCGGGTGCGCGAGGCGCTGATCGGCGCCGCGCTCACCGTGGCGGACGCGCTCGCCAGCTGGCGCACGGCCCAGCAAGCGACCGGCGCCCAGAGCCTTGCGCAGCTCGGCCCCGCCGTCGTCGGCGGCGAGCCGCGCGCGCTCATCCTGTGGCGCCGCGCGGTCTATGCCACCGCCGCTGCCGATCTCGTCGAAACGCATGGCGATATCGCGGCCACCGATCAGGGCGCCAAGGCCAATGCCGAGGAACGCCTCCACGCCGGCACCCAGCGCCGCGCCGCGACGGTCGCCATCCGCGACATTCTCGGCCGCCCGCGTACGCGGAGCGCGCTGCTGTGATGACGGTCGCCGCGCTCCAGGGCGAATGCCTCGATGCGCTGGTGTGGCGCGCGGTCGGTCGCGGCGCCGACGCCGCCGATCTGGTGCTCGCCGCCAATCCGGGACTCGCCGCCCGCGCCCATGCCCTTGCCGAGGGCGAGCTGGTGACGATCCCCGATCTTCCCGGGGCGGCCAGCCCCGAACCCCTTGTCCAGCTGTGGGATTGACGGATGCAGCATCACCGCCTGTTTGACCTGATCGAAGCGGCCATCGCGGTGGCGGCCGGAATCACCCCGGCGGCGCTCGGCGCGTCGGTCAGCCTCGCCTATGAGCGCGGGCTTACCTGGGGGGACCGTTTCGGCCGCCTTCTGGTCGGCATTGTCGTCAGTTACTTCACGACGCGGGTGGTCGACGCGATGTGGCTCGACGATCCGTTCCTGTTGCAGGCCGTGAGCTTCACGCTCGGCATGATCGCCTACAAGGCCACCCCGCCGATCGCCCAACAGCTCACCGATATCGTGGTCGGACTGCCCGCGCTGATCCGCGCCAAATATTTCCCGCCGCACAAGGATGATGCGCAAAAGGGAGGCGATCAGTGACCGGCCCCAGCGAACCCGCCTGGCTCATCGCCGCGCGCGCCAAGCTCGGCACGCGTGAGGCCGCCGGCCCCGCGAATAACCCCACCATCATCGGCTGGGCCAAGCGGCTGGGCACGGCGGTGCTCGGCATCGCCTATAATGCGGACAGCGTGCCCTGGTGCGGGCTGTTCGTCGCCACCTGCATGGCCGAAGCCGGCATCGCGCCGCCGTCGATCGCGGTGCGGGCGTCGTCGTGGGACAAGTTCGGCGAGCCGGCGCGCCCGTTCGTCGGCGCGGTGCTGCGCTTCGCGCGCCCCGGCGGGGGCCATGTCGGCTTTGCGGTCGGCGAGGACGCCACCCGATTCTTCGTGCTCGGCGGCAATCAGGGTGATCGCGTCTCGATCGTCCCGATCGAAAAGGCGCGGTTGGTCGCGTGCCGCGCCCCTCGCGGCTGGACGGGGCCTCGCGCGCCGCTGCCGGTCATGAGCGGCGCGGCCAGCTCGCGCAACGAGGCATGAGGAGAGACGCGCCATGAAGCTGCTCAAGCTTGCCCTGCCCGCCCTTGGCCGCTGGCTTGCCGCCGAATGGGGCTGGCTGGTGCTGCTGATCGCGGTCGGCGCGGCGGGCGCGGTCTATGTCGCGTTCCGGCATCTCGAGAGCGATCGCGCCGCGCTGCTCGGCTTCGCACGGCAAGCGTGCGCCAGTGCCGGCGAGGGCTTCGACGCGAGCAGCAAGATCACGAAAAACGCGCGCGGCAAGCAAATCACCGCCCGCTTCCCGCGAGGCCAGCTGTGCGCCGAACGGATCGCTGCGCTGGCGAAGTTCGAGCGGGAGACGGCGGAGCAGAGCGCCCGCGTGCTCGCCGATCACGCCCAGGAGACCGAGCGCCGCACCGTCGCCGATCGCGCCCAGCGCGACGCGCAGGGGCGGGCCAGCGCGCAAGCCGAACAATCGATGGAGCAGCACAATGCGACAGTGCCGGATGATGATCGCGTGGACGGCGCCTGGCTTGGCGCTCTTGGCCGCGTTGCCGGGATGCGCGAGCCGGATTGAGCTGCCCGTCGATCGCCCCGTGCCGGTGGCGGTGCCGCTCGAGCGGACCCCGCCCGCCGAGCTGCTCGCCTGCGCCCGCCGCGACGCGCCCTTGCCCTCGGGCGCGGGGAGCTGGGCGGTGATTCCGCCGCATGTTCGCGCCGCCCTGATCGCGCTCGCCCGCGCCGCCGGGGAAAATGCCGATCGCCTCGATCGGCTCGTCAACTGGAACGCCCCGGGCCGCTGCCCGGTGAAGGAGCCCCAATGATCCGTCACGTCGTTTCCCTTCTCGCCGCCGGCCTTGCTCTCGCCGCCCCCGCGCCCGCGCTCGCCCAAACGCCCGAGCCCAGCTTCTCGGCGGTTGGCACCCCAACCGATCGCAACCCGGCGCCCATCAAGCTCAGGTGCTGGGATGGGGTGGCGGCAGCCTGGAAATCATGTTCGCAGCCCGGAGATGCCAGCGCGGCGAAGCAAGATCTCCAGCTCGCCGCCGAACAGTCGATCGCCACGCGCCTGGGCGATCCGGTCGCGCCTGTCGCGGGCAGCACCAATGCCCGGCTTGCCGCGATCGATGGCAAGCTCGGCGGCACGCTCACCGTCAATCTCGCCCGGATCGGCGGGGTGGACGTTGATCCGAACGCCGTCCAGCCGGTCACGGCCACGCAGCTGCCCGCCGCGCTCGGGCAAACCAACATGGCCGGCTCGCTGCCGGTGGTGATCGCCAGCGATCAGCCCAGCCTGCAGGTCCAGGCCGGCGGCGCGGCCGCCGATGGCGCCGCCGCCAGCGGCCAACCGCTACCCTTTGGCGGGATCTTCAACAGCACCCGCCCCAGCTACACCAGCGGCCAGCGGACGCAGGCGCAGTTCGATTCGGGCGGCAACCTCTCGACCACGCTCTGCAACACCACCGGCGGCTGTACCAGCATCGGCTCGCCCTCGGCCGATGCGGCCAGCTCCGGCACGGGGTTGCAGGTCACCACGCGCGGCACCGTTTACAATGGCGGCAGCTGGGATCGCCAGCGTGGCGACACCAGCGGAACCTGGGTGGCGCAATCGGCTACGAGTAATGCGGGCGTTGCGCTTTCCACGAGCGTCAGCGGCGCGGCGGAGACCGCCCGCGCCATCAAAACCAGCGGCGCCGGCAATCTCTACCGGGTGGCGATCACCACCGGCGGCGCGGCCGGATTCCTGATGGTCTTTGATGCGACCAGCGCCCCGGCAGATGGTGCCGTCACCCCCCGCATCTGCCGGGTGGTGGCGGCGAACAGCAGCCTCGAGGTGGTTTTCAACGCGCCGGTGAATTTCGGCACCGGGATCACCGCCGTCTTCAGCACCACCGGCTGCTTTGTCAAAACCTCGAGTGCGACGGCGTTCATCGAAGGCTATTTCCGGTGAGGGCCGCCCGCCTGCTGCTTGCGCTTGCGATGTGGCTGGCGCTTGGCCTTGCCCCGATGGCGGCGGCGCGGCAGCCCGGGCTGGTGCGGCTGCGCGCGGTGATTGACGGCAAGGCTGAGACGCGGCTGCGCTGGGCGCCACCCGCGCTTGTCAACCCGATTACCCGCCGTGTCTCGGGCACGCCCGCTGTTCAATCGCTGGCAGCGAACCAGGATTACATCATCATTTGCGATACGCCGATCACCGGCGAGCTGACGATCCTTAACGGTCGTAACATCGTGCTCATCGGCTGCACGATCAACGGGCGACTCAACGCCAAATTCTTCAGCGGGGTCTTCCACGCCGAGGGGCTGTTGATCAGGCCGCCGGTCAATACCGACGGCGTGGGCTGGGGCGCCACCGGTACGCCCACCGGCGTCATGCGGCTCCAGAACGTGAGAATGGAGGGCTTGCAGGGGTGCAACAACACCGGCGCGGGGTGCAATCACAGCGATTGCTTCCAGCCGCACGGCGATGTGGCTGGCATTCAGGTGGATCGGCTCACCTGCTACAATAATTATCAGGGCTTTATCGTTGCGCCACAGGGCGCGCGCGGGTTTAGCGACATCCGGCGGTTCAACTATGTTGATGCCGGGCCGGCGAATTCGGATGGCGGCAACCCGTCGACCGGCGCCTGGTTCAGCGATACCGATCAAAGCGGCGGCACCGGCCAAAAGCCTTATTTCATCGCCTGCTTTCACTGCTATGTGCGCCCGCGCGTGGCCTCGCAATTCTGGTACAAGGGAACCTATCCGTTCCCGCGCACCGCGTTCAGCGTCGGCGGCACCGCCATTCGTGTGATCGAAAATGCAGACGGATCGGTTTGTTACGGGCAACCGCTCCAAATTCGCGGCATCGTCGCTCGCGATGGCACGTGCCGCGTGATCATCCCCGGCGATCCGCCCGGCGGTGACTTCGTGCCGCTCTCGGTCGTCACCAACTATGTGTCCCCGGGCTATATGGGGCCGTCCCGGCTCACCCCCTGATGATCAAGCTCGCTTCGCTCCGCGCCGCGCTCCAAGCCGCCCTGCCCGCGCTGCGCGTCGATCCCGATCGGCTCGCGGTGTTTGTCGACAAGGGGCGCACCGTCGCCCGGCTGACGCCGGCCCTCGGCTATGAGCTGCGCTACGAATGCAGTCTCTGGCTGCCGGAGTTCGTCGGCGGGATCGACACGGTGATGGTGCCGCTGCTGCTCTGGCTGCGCGAGCATCAGCCCGATCTCTTCCAGCGCTTTGACCGCGATGACGAAGCGATCGTGTTCGCCGCCGATATCCTCGATCCCGATCGCACCAATCTGCTGATCCGCTTCGAACTCACCGAGGCGGTGCAGCTCGCCGCGCGCGGCGACGGCTCGGGCTGGGATATCACCCGCCCCGCCGAGGCCACGATGGCGGACGAGGAACTGCGCGAGCTGCTCGGCTTCCCGCCGCTCACCACCGGCGACAGCCGCTTCGCCGGCGAATGAGCAGCCCGGCCGATCTGGTCGAAGCGCTCGAGGCGCTCGCCGCACGGCTCGATGATCGCGCCCGGGTGAAGCTCGGTCGCTCGCTCGGTGCCGAACTGCGCCGGTTGAACGCCGAGCGCATCCGCGCGAATCGAACCCCCGAAGGCGCGCCGATGGTGCCGCGCAAGGCACGCCGGCCCGCGCCCGCCAAGCTGGGCAAGCCCCCGGCGCTCGATCCCCGCAAGCGCGGCCGCATGTTCCGCAAGGCGGCGACGAACCGATATCTCCGCGTCCGCGCCGCGCCGGAAGAACTCCAGCTCGGCTATTTCGGCACCGCCGCCACGATCCTGATCCAGCATCAGGAAGGCGGCACCTATCGGGTGAGCCGGGATACCGACGCTCAGGCCGATTACCCGGCCCGGCCACTGCTCGGCCTGCCGCCCGAGGATCGCGCGCGGATCCTCGATCGCGTCGCCCAATTGCTGTGATGTTGTAAGCGCGCGCTTTACAACAGCGCGCGCTGGCGTGGGCCATGGGCGGGCGGCGAGATCGCCGCCGTGCCCGAGCTCCAACTTCCCGCCGCCACGGTCGATCTGTCGCGCTTGCCGCGACCCGATCTGATCGAGCAGACGAGCACCGAGGCCGAGCGGCAGGCGCTGATCGATGCGGTGGTCGCGCGCTTCCCTGCTTTTTCGGCGCTGCTCGAATCGGATCCCGCGATCAAACAGGCCGAGGCCTTCGCCTGGCGCGTCGCGGTGCTGCGGCAGCAGTTCCAGGATGGCGCCGCCCAGCTGCTGCTCGCTTATGCGCGCGGCGCCGCGCTCGATCATCTCGGCGCGCTGATGGGCGTCACCCGCCTCGTCGTCACCCCCGCCGATCCCGACGCCGGCACGCCCGCCGTGCTCGAGGCTGATGACGATCTGCGCCAGCGCATCGCGCTCGCTCCCGCCAGCTTTTCCGTGGCGGGGCCGGAGGCCGCTTATGTGTTCTACGCCCGCGCCGCCGACGCGCGCGTGGCAGACGCGACCGCGATCAGCCCCTCGCCGCGCGAAGTGATCGTCACTCTCCTCGCCGCCAGCGGAAACGGCACCGCCCCGCCCGATCTGATCGCGGCGGTGGAGGCGATCGTCTCAAGCAAGCCGGTGCGCCCGCTCACCGATCTGGTGACCGTGCAGTCGGCCGCGCTGGTCGATTTCGCGATCGACGCGCGCCTCACCCTGTTCGCCGGCCCCGACGCCAATCTCGTGGCCGGCACCGCGCGCGCGTCGCTCGATTCCTATCTCGCGCGCTCGCGGCGGCTGGGGCGCGACATCACGACGAGCGGCATCATCGGCGCGCTGATGGTGGAAGGCGTCCAGAAGGTCACGCTCGTGGCGCCCGTCGGCGATGTGGTGTGCAATCGCACCCAGGTCGCCCACCCGACCGCGATCAGCGTCACGGTAGCCGGCTATGCCGAATAGCCTGCTCCCCCCGAACGCGACGCCGCTGGAGCGCGCTTTCGAGCTCTCCGCCGCCGATCGGCTGGAAGCGATCGACCTTCCGCTCGATCGGCTGAAGGATCCGCGCACCTGCCCGGCCGAGCTGCTGCCCTTCCTCGCCTGGGAGTGGAACACCAGCCGCTGGAACGCCGATTGGACCGAGGCCGAGAAGCGCGATGTCGTCGCCGATGCGATCCGCATCGCGCGGATCAAGGGCTCGCGCGCCTGTGTCGAGGAGGTGATGGCCCGCCACGACGCGCTCGCCTACCTCGTCGAATGGTGGGAGGAGCAGCCGCGCGGCGAGCCGGGCACCTTCACCGTTTTCCTGCCGCTCGATTCCGCCGGCGGGGAGCGCGCCACGCCCGCCTTCGCCCGCGCGATCATCGAGGACGTGATCCGCCACAAGCCGCTCTCGGCGCATTTCGTCTTCGCCTATCGCCTCCAGCTCGCGGCGCGGATCGGCTCGGTCGGCGCGGTGCGCACCACCCTGTTCGGTCGGTTGGACATGGCGCTCGACCCCAATGAGACGCTGCCGTGGGACGATTATCTCGCCACCGAAATCGGCGAGCCGATCGAGAGCGAGGCCGGCGCGCTACTGGAGATCGCCTGATGCCCTTCACGCTTACCTTCACCCGGGCCGGCCAGGAGAAGTTCATCGCCGCCCAGCTCGGCGACGATATCGATCTCACGGTTACCGAGGTGGGGTTGACCGACACTGCGTTCGTGGTCGCGCCCACGCTCGAAGCTGTGCCCGGCGAACATCGCCGCGTCGGAACGATCTCGGGCGACGCGGTGGGCAACAATATCGTCCACCTGATCGTGCGCGACGACAGCGCTGCCGGCTATGGCGTGCGCGGCTTCGGGCTTTACCTTTCCGATGGCACGCTGTTTGCCGTCTATGGCCAGGCCGATCGCATCGTCGAGAAATCGACGCTCACCTCGCTCTATTTCGCCGTCGATATCGCGTTCCCGGCGGGCGACGCCGTCTCGGTAAGTTTTGGCGACACCAGTTTCCTCGATCCGCCCGCCACCACCGAGCGGCGCGGGGTGATCGAGATCGCGACCGGTGCCGAGGCGCAGGCCGGGCTGGACGCCGTGCGCGCGATCGTGCCGGCGACGCTCAAGCTGGTGCTCGATGCGTTCCGCGCGGCGGTGAATGCCGATATCGCCGCGCTTCAGGCCGCGTTCGCCGCCTATCAGGCGCAGCTCAACGCCAATTTTGCCGCCTTTCAGGCCGCGACCAACGCGGCGATCGCCACGATCACCGCGCGGACGATCACCGGCGCGGGCCTTGCGGTGGGCGGCGGCAGCCTCGCGGCGAACCGCACCATCACCGTCCCCGCCGCCAGCGCCGCCGAACTGCGCGCCGCCGCCGATGCGACCAAGGCGGTTACCCCCGCGAGCTTCGGGGGGCTGCCCCGCTCGCTCGGCAATCCGGCCTATGAGGTGCTGCCAGGCGGCAAGTGCATCCAGTCCGGCCAGGTGCGCAGCGGCTTTTCGGACCAGGGCAGCATCAGCATCACTTTCCCGATCGCGTTCGCCGATGCCGATTACGATCTGCAACTCACCGCGATCATCCCGAGCGCGGGCGATTTCGACAATTACCCGCAGGAGATCGCCGGCACCCGCACCGCTACCGGGGTGACGATCTACCTGCAGGACGCAAGCACCGGCGGTTCGGGGCAGCTCACCGGCTTCAACTGGCGCGCGGAGGGACGGGCATGATCCATTGGAGCGCGAGCCGCGCCGGCTTTCTCCATGGCGGGATCCACGATCTCCCCGATGACGCGGTGCCGGTGAGCGACAAGCGCCACCGGGCCTTGCTCGCGGGCAATGCGCGCGGCGGGCGGATCGTCAGCGACGCGCGCGGCCGCCCGCGCCTGGAGATGCCGGCCAGCCGGATCGAGGCCATCCGCGCGGCCAAAACGCGCGCGATCAAGGCCGAGGCTCGGCGGCGCATCCTCGCAATCGCGCCGCTGCACCGTCAGGCGAATGATAATGCAGCGCTCGCAGCGGCCGCGCTGGTCGGCCACCTGAACGAGCTGGCGAATGCCGCCCTCGATCGCCGCGCGCGAATCGATGCGATCCGCGCTCGATCGAACGAAATCGAGGCGTTGCTGGCCGATCTCGAACGCCCCGCCTTGGAGGCCTTCAACCCCGTCGAGAACGCGCTTTGGGAGACGGTGCCGTGAAGATTTCTGGCCTGCCGCTGGTCGGGCGGCTCCTCGACGGCACCGAGCGACTGCCGATCGTTCAGGACGGCGTCACGCGGGGCCTTAGCCTTGCGATGCTCCTCAATAGCGTGGCCGCGCTCTTGCCGGCCGCGTTTCGGGGGCCGCCCGGGGGCAGCAACAACACCTATGCACGCCGCGAAGACGTCGCCATCGCCGAAGTGCCCGAAGGAACCGATCTCATCTGGCTCGCCGACGAGGCAGAACCTTGGATATATGATCCCGAAATCGATGCCGATGCCGTCGATGCCGACCCCGAAAGCAGCGTTCTGGATGCCAACGGCCGGGGATTCACCCGGCGCAACCGCCTTCGAGATGCGCTGGCGAGCGACCAGGGCGGCGCGAATGTCGGCCTGCAGGCCCCCGGCGCCGGTTCGATCAAGCGTTGGCTGTCCGAAAAGCTCGGCCGCGATTTGAAAACAGTGCGGGACAAGGGCGCGGTTGGCGATCGCTGGACCGATGATCTCCCCGCATTTCAGGCAGCCATCGCCGACGCTGCGACCAACGATCAATATCCCGCCCCCTTGATCGTGCCTGCAGGCCATTATCACCGTACCGCCGCGCTCGGCCTGCCCGGCCATGCCTTTCTGCGCGGCGACGGGCCGAGCTCGGTGCTCAACAGCCAGAACAAGAACCTTCAGGCGCCGATCCTAACCAACGCGGATCCTTATGGCTGGGTTGGCGGGGTCTTGAAGGATTTGCAGCTTTTCGGCGGCACTCATGGCGTAAAGCTCAACGCGGCGTCCGAGAATGCGAACCTCACACTCTGGGGCGTCAGCATGGCGCTTCAGACCAAGGCCAACATCGAAGCGAACAAGCTGCTGCAGACCACCTATCTCTTTGGTGGCACGCTGAGCGCGGCGCCCTACGGCATCCGCGTCAACGACTGGACGACTAATCTGCTGATGACGGTGGGCACCCAGTTCACCGACCATGCTGTGTCCTCGCTCCGCCTGCGCACCTGCCAAGGCGTCGCCCTGATCGCGCCGCGCTTCGAGGGACGCGGCGCGGTCGCCCGGTTGCGGGTGTTCGATGCAACCATCGCCAACGGGCAGCAACGTTTGACGAGCGCGACCGGCGCTTTCACCGCCGCCCATAAAGGTCGCGGCATCGTGGTGCAGCGCGCCAACGGCATCGGTGAGCCATTTCGAACCGCGATCGCCGATGTCATCAGCCCGACACAGGTCGATTTGCTCGATCCTGCGCCTGCCGCCTTTAACAACGTCATCGCCGATATCGACGGGCCTTTTGGCGCGACGATCGATGTCGAGGATGTCAACGGATCGTTCCTGGTGCAAAGCGGTTACTTCGAAAAAACTCAGGAATACGTTTTGAGGGCGCGGCGCGCCAAGAACATCCTCTTCGATAGCTGCCATTTCACCGGCCAAACGGCGGGCTATAGCCCGGCGATTGCAGATGGTTTCCAGCCCTACCGCTGGGATGTGGATGACAGCGTCATCACGCTCCGCAACTGCCACGCCAATTTCCCGACGGCGACCCCGCCGCATGTTCGACTAGAAGGGGAGAATGTCAACTTCTACCCGAGCTATGCCCAGTATTTCGGTAACGATTACTGTGGCGGTGTGGCGGCGAAGTCGTTTGACATCAATAGTAATGTCTTCAACATAATCACAATACAGTCAATTCAGACGCCAGGCCCTCGCAACTTTCGGGCGTTGTTCGGCACGTTGGCGCTGCGCTATGTAGGTTACAACGCCAATGGTACAATTTTCCGCATGTATTCGGCGATCTATGACGTCAAGATATTGGCGGGCCGCGGCACGTCGGCGAACAAGCTGATAATCACCTTCACCGAGCAAGCGGCGCGCCGTGACGACGGCCTGGGCGGGGGCACGATCACTCTGGCTTATGACAGCACCGCTGAGAACGCGGTGATTGCCGTCTCTTTCGGCGGCAACTTCGACATGGCGGCCGAGGATGGCCATCTCGGCTGGGAGATGCGGTGGAAGAGCGTCGAGAATCTCGCGGCCGATGTCATTCGGGTTCGCGCCGCCTGATTCCCGTGTTGTAAACCGCGCGCTTACAACAACGCGCCCTCGCCTAGTCGGGGCGCGCTCGCCAGCGTGCCGGCGATGCGCGATGATGATCTCCCCAGCCTGATCGGCAACCTGCTGCGCTATGGCACCGTCGCCTCGGTCGATGCCGCCAGCGCGCGGGTAACGGTGCGGGTCGGCGAGATCGAGACCCAGCCGGTGCGTTGGCTGCTCGGCCCGCATGGCGCTACCCGCGCCTGGTCGCTCCCCACGGTCGGCGAGCAGGTGCAGCTGCTCGCGCCCGAGGGCGATATCGAGGGGGCGATCGCGCTGCGCGGCATCGCCTTCCAGAGCTTCCCACCGGCGGGCAACAGCAAGCGCGAGCTGATCCGCTTCGCGGATGGCGCCGAAATCGCCTATGATCCGGAGGGCCATAAGCTCGAGGCGCTGCTGCCCGACGGCGCCACCGCGACGATCGTGGCGCCCGGCGGGATCACGCTTGATGCCGACGTGCTGGTCAAAGGCACGCTCACCGCCGAAACCGATGTGATCGCCGACGGCGTCAGCCTCAAGAACCACCGCCACGGCCAGGTGCAGCCGGGCAGCGGGCAATCGGGGGTGCCGGCCTGATGCGCGAGCACCCCCCGCATGTCACCGCCGCTTATCTCGTCATCGGCTGGGCGATGCTCTGCGCGGTGCTGCTGATGTTCGGCATCGCGCTCGGTTTAATTCTGGGGTTGATCCGATGATCGGGGTCGATGCCGCCACCGGCCGCCAGCTTTCGGGCGACGCGCATCTCGCCCAGTCGATCGGCGATATCCTGTCGACGCCGATCGGCAGCCGCGTCATCCGCCGCGACTATGGCAGCACGCTCTTCGAACTGATCGACCAGCCCATGAACGGCCTGGGCCGGCTGCGCCTGTTCGCCGCCGTCGCCGAGGCGCTGCGGCGCTGGGAGCCGCGCTTGCGCCTCACCCGCGTCGGCATCGTGCAGCCGGAGGGCGACGTTGCCGCCGCCGGCAGCTTCACCCTCAGGCTCGAGGGGCGCCGCACCGACGATCCCGATCCGAACGCGCTCACGAAACTCACGCTCCCGCTCAACGCATTGAGGACTCCGCAATGACCTATTTTCACGGCATTCTTGTCACCGAGCCGGTCGATGGCGTCCGTCCGATCCTGGAGAAGTCCACGGCGGTGATCGGCCTGGTCGCCACCGCCACCGCCGCCGCCGGCGCGGCGACGCAAGCGCTCGATGCGGCCTTCCCGGTCAACCGCCCGGTGCTGATCACCGACGTGCGCCGCGCGGTGGGGCTGGCGGGCACCGGCGGCACGCTCGCCCGCGCGCTGAGCGCGATCGCCGATCAGGGATCTCCGCTCGTCGTCGTCGTCCGCGTCGCGCCGGGCCAGAACGCCGCCGCCACCGAGCAGGCGATCATCGGCGGCGCGGTCGGCGGCAGCTATCAGGGCCTGCAGGCGCTGCTCGCGGCAGAGGCGCTGGTCGGCGTGCGCCCGCGGATTCTGGGGGTGCCGGGGCTCGACAGCCAGGCCGTGGTCACCGCGCTGTTGCCGGTCGCCAAGCGGCTGCGCGGGATGATCTACGCCGCCGCCCGGCCTCAGGCCGCGCTCGCGGCGACGATCGCCGACGCGGTCACCTATCGCGGCGAATTCAGCGCGCGCGAGCTGATGCTGCTCTGGCCCGATGCCACCGGCTGGGATGGCCAGGCCGTCGCCACCGCGCTCGGCGTGCGCGCCGCGCTTGATGAGACGGTGGGCTGGCACCGCGCGCTCAGCAACATCCCGGTCGAGGGGTTCACCGGCATCAACAAGGACGTCAATTTCGACATCCGCGACAACTCGACCGATGCAGGCGCGCTCAACGCCGCGCAGATCACCACCATCGTCCGCCAGACCGGCTATCGCTTCTGGGGGGTGCGGACGTGTAGCGACGAGCCGTTCTTCGCCTTCGAGCCGGCCACCCGCACCGCCCAGGCCATTCAGGACGCGATCGCCGACGCGCAGGCGGTCTTCGTCGATCGGCCGATGACGCCAAGCCTGGTGCGCGACATCGTCGAAACCGCCAACGCGACGCTGCGCCGTTGGACGACGCAAGGCCGGCTGATCGGCGGGCGTTGCTGGTACGACGCGGCGGCCAACCCGACCGAGGCGCTCGCCGGCGGGCAGCTGGTGATCGATTATGATTACACCCCCGCCGCGCCGCTCGAAGGGCTCACGCTCAACCAGCGGATCACCGCCAAATATTATTCGGGCTTCGGCGACGCGCTCGCCAGTGCCGTCACCCGCTGATCTAGCAAAGGACCGAGACGATGGGCCTGCCGCACAAGCTTAAGAACTTCCGCCTGTTCGAATCCGGCGAGGATTACATCGGGCTGACTTCTGAAATCACGCTGCCGAAGATCGCCGAAAAGGTGGAAGGCTATCGCGGCGGCGGCATGCTGGCCGAAGTCGATATCGGCATGGGCCTCGAAAAGCTTGAGATGGAAATCAAATATGGCGGCGCGGTGCGCAACAAGCTGCGCACGCTGGGCCGGGTTGGCGTGGCCGGAACGCTGCTGCGTTTCGTCGGCGCCTATCAGGAGGACGTCGCCGGGGGCGTGCTTGCTGCCGAGCTGATCGCGCAGGGCAAGCTCGTCGAGCTGGACCCCGGCAATGCCAAGGCGGGCGACAACACCGAATGGACCGCCAAGCACACCCTCTCCTATCTCCGCTGGACGCTCAACGGGCGCACCGAGGTGGAGATCGACGTGCTCAACAACGTCTTCCTCGTCGACGGCGTCGACCGCATGGCCGAAATCCGCGCGGCGCTCCAGCAATAAGGACCGGATCATGGCCGAACTCGTAACCGTCGACCTCGAATCGCCCATTGCGCGGGGCGAAACCATCATCGAGGCGCTGCAACTCCGCAAGCCGAAAGCCGGCGAGCTGCGCGGGCTGGTGCTCTCCGAGCTGACACGCGGCGCGGTCGATCAGATCCTCGAACTGCTGCCGCGCATCACCATGCCACCGCTCACCTCGGCCGAAGTGGAGGAGATGGACCCCGTCAATTTCGCCGCCTGCGCGAGCGAGGTGATCATTTTTTTTATGAGCAAGACGCAGCGCGCGCAGGTGGAGAAGCTGATCGCGACGACCTGATCGAAGAGGCGATGGCCGATATCGCCGCCGTGTTCCACTGGCCGCTGGCGACGATGGAGGCGATGGCGCTCGACGAACTCTTCGCCTGGCGCGCCCGCGCTGTCGATCGCTGGAATAGAATGAACGGGGCCAATGGCTGATCGCAAACTCGCCATCACCGTTTTGTTCGGGGCGATCGATCGCCTCGGCGGGCCGCTGCGCTCGCTCACCGCCAGCGCCAAAGCGTTCGGCGGCGCGACTGCCGAGACGACGCGCAAGCTCGCCGCGCTCAAGGCAGCGCAGGCCCAGATCGGCGGCTATAAGGTTGCCGAGCAGCGGCTCCGCGAGACCGCGACCGCGCTTGATGGGGCGCGCGCCAAAGCCGCCGAACTGCGCGCCGAGCTGGCGGCGTCGGACGATCCTCCGAAGCGGCTTGCCATCGCGCTGGAAAAAACCGAGGCCGCCGCGAAGAAGCTGGCCGAGCGCCACGAGCGCCAGGGCGAGGCGCTGCAGCGCCTGTCGCGCGGACTTGGCGCCGCCGGGGTCGACGTCGCCGAGCTTGGCAAACATGAAGAGCAGCTCGGCCACCGGATTTATGAGACGACCAGCCAGCTCAAGCGGCAGGAAGACGCGCTGCGGCGGCGCGCGGCGATCGAGCGCGCGGGCGCCGGGCTGCGCTCGGCCGGCGGCAAGCTCGCAGCGGCCGGCGCGGTCGCAACCGTGGCAGCGGCGCCGCTCTATGGCGCGGCGAACGATGCGCGCGAGTTCCAATCGATCATCGTCGATATCGGGCAAAAGGCGAATCTTTCGGCGGAAGCGACCAAGCGTATCAGCGATAATCTGCTGCGCGTCGGGCCGAAGATCGCGCAACTCCCCACCGATCTCGCGCGCGGGGTCGATACGCTCGCCGGGCTGGGCCTCGATCCCCAGCTCGCCGCACGGCTGATCGCGCCGATCGGTCGCGCCGCGACCGCTTACAAGGCGGAGATCACTGATCTTTCCAGCGCCACCTATTCGGCGGTCGACAATCTCAAGGTGCCGATCGGCCAGGTGGCGCGCACGCTCGACGTGATGGCGCAGGCGGGCAAGGACGGCGCATTCGAATTGAAGGACATGGCCGCGCAATTCCCCGCTCTCACCGCTGCCGCTGCCGGGCTGGGGCAGCGCGGCGTCGGCGCAATCGCCGATCTTGCCGCCGCCGCGCAGATCGCGCGCAAGGGCGCGGGCGACAGCGGCACCGCCGCGAACAATCTCTTGAACCTGCTCAACAAGATCAACGCCAAGGAGACCGCCGGGAATTTCTCCAAATTCGGGATCAATCTCCAGGCCGAGCTCCAGAAGGCGGCCAAGGTCGGCAAGTCGCCGATCGAGGCGATCATCGAGCAGACGATCAGGGCCACCAAGGGCGATCTCTCCAAGCTCTCCTATCTGTTCGGCGATGCGCAGGTGCAGGCCGCGCTGCGCCCATTGGTTGCCGATCTCGCCGACTATCGAAAGATCAGGGCCGACGCGCTCAAGGCGACCGGCACGGTCGAGGCCGATTTCCAGGGGCGCATCAGCAAGGATGGCGCCGCCGCCCAGCGCAAGTTCAATGCCCAGCTCGAACGGTTGCAGGTGGTGGCGGGCAATCTGCTGCTGCCCACGCTCACGCGGCTGCTTGAGGTCACCGGCAATTTTGTTGACGGATTATCTGCTTGGGCTGATCGTAACCCGGTTGTGGCTCAAGGGCTGGCCACGATCTTTTCGGCGGTTGGCCCCGTCCTCACCGTGCTCGGTACGGTGGGAAGCTTCATCGGCTTTCTGGGTGGCGGACTCGCCAACCTTATCGGATGGTTCACGAAGCTCGGCACGGTGTTCACCTGGCTGCGCACCGCCGCGCAGTTCGTCGCGCCCGTGTTCGGGGCACTCGCCGCCGCGATCGGGCTGCCGGTCTGGGCCACGGTCGCCCTGGTCGGCGCGCTCGTCGGCGCGGTCTATCTCATCTACCGCTATTGGACGCCGATCAGCGCCTTTTTCGGGCGGCTTTGGGCGGGGATCACCGCCGCGTTCGGCCAGGGGGTGAGCTATCTTCGCGGGCTGGTGCCGAGCTGGGGGCAGATCGGGCGCTTCATGTTGCAGGCACTGCTCACCGCGCTCGATCCGGGGGCCGTGGCGCGCCACGTGATGGCGCTCGGCGCGCAGATGATCAGCGCGATCAAGGGGGTGCTCGGCATCAAATCGCCCAGCCGGGTGTTCGCCGCGATCGGCGGGCACATGATGGCGGGACTCAGCCAGGGCCTCGATCGCGGCGGCGGCGGGCCGGTGAGCGCGCTGCAGCGGCAGGCGGGGCGATTGGTCGGCGCCGCCGCCGGCTCGGCGCTTGCACTCTCCCCCGGCGGTGCGCTCGCCGCGCGCCCGGGCGCAAGCGCGGGGCCGGCGGCAGGCGGTGGCGCCGCGCCGGTCATCAACAACTACACCATCCAGGTGAGCGCCGGGGGAGAGTCCGATCCCAAGGATCTCGCCCGCAAGATCATGGCCGAGATCGAGCGGCTGAACGCTGCGCGCGGGCGCGCCGCCTATAGGGACGATGCCTGATGAGCCAGCTCGCCGCGCTCGGCCTGTTCGTTTTTGAATATGCCACCTGGCCGTTCGAGGAGCTTCAGCGCCGCGCCGATTGGACCTTTGCCAACAATCCCCGCGTCGGCGCGCGGGATGCGCTCCAGTTCGTCGGGCCGGGGCAGGAGCAGGTACGGATCGCCGGCAGGCTCTGCCCCGAAGCGGCGGGCAGCTATGGCGCGATCGAAACGCTGCGCGCGATGGCCGCGCTGGGCGACGAGCATCAGCTCGTGATGGGGAGTGGCGATGTCTGGGGCAGCTTCGTGATCACCGGGATGGACGAGACGCGCAAATTTCTGTTCGACGATGGCACGCCGCGCATGATCGACTTTACGCTCGATCTGCTCCGCGCCGCCTGATCGCCCGATGATCGAGCGCCGCGCCAACATCCCCGATTTCGCGCTTTCGGTGGGCGGGGTGGATTTCACCGTTAAGGCCCGGCCCCGCCTCGTCTCGCTCTCGCTCACCGAAAAGCGCGGCGGCGAGGCCGACGAGCTGGAGCTGGTGCTTGATGACAGCGACGGCAAGCTCGCGCTGCCCGCAAAGGACGCGCTCATCACCCTCCAGCTGGGCTGGCTGCAGGGCAGCGACGTGGCGCCGGGGCTGGTCGACAAGGGCAGATTCACGGTCGACGAGGTAAGCTGGGAAGGCCCGCCCGACGTGGTGACGATCCGCGCCCGCTCGGCCGATCTCACCGCCGCGTTTCGGCAGCGAAAGGAAGCCGCGCACAAGGAAACGACGCTCGGCGCACTGGTCGCCAAGGTTGCTGCCGCCCATGGGCTGGCGCCGCGCTGCGCGCCGTCGCTCGCCGGAATCGCCGTGGCGGTGATCGAGCAGCACCGCGAAAGCGACATGGCGCTGTTGCGCCGGCTGGGGGCCGAGCATGACGCGATCGCGACGGTCAAGGACCGCGCGCTGATTCTCGCCCCCATCGGCGCGGGCACCAGCGGCGGCGGCAAGGCGCTGCCCACCCTCACCATCACCCGCGCCGAGTGCAGCCGCTATCGCTATGAGGAGGTCGATCGCTCGGGCGAGGCCGGCGCCGAGGCGCGCTATCACGACGTCGATACCGGCGAGCGCGGCACCGCCACCGCCGGCGGCGGCGGCAAAGGCGCGCCGCGCCGGGTGAGAAAGGTCCATCACAGCAAGGCGGCGGCAGAGGCGGCGGCGAAGGCCGAGGCCGGCCGCGCCAAACGCGCCGAGGCGAAGATGACGCTCACCCTCGCGCTCGGCCGCGCCGATTGCTACCCGGAACGCCCGGCCAGGGTGAGCGGGTTCAAGCCGCCGGCCGACGCCAGGAGCTGGACGGTGGCGCAGGTTACCCACCGGCTGGGCAATGCGGGCTATAGCTGCGATCTGGAGCTGGAGGGGGTTTGAGCGCCATGCTAAGCGCGCAAGCAGGAGACCGAGCATGATCCCGCTGCGCCCGTTTGATCCCGCCGAACATATCGACAGCATCGACATGGCCCGCGAATATCTCGCCGCCGCCGCCGAGGGCGACGATTCCGCGCATATCGAGCGGGCGATGGACGATGTCGATCGAGCCGAGGCGCTGGGGAAGATCAGGCTGCAGGGGGTTTGATCCGAAAAGACGAATGGTTGTTACAACCATTCGTCCTTCATCACTCCGCCTGCCAGTCTTCGATCCGATCCTTGCGGAACGTCCGTTTCTCGCGGCGATCAAGGCAAAAGCCCTCGATGTACGCATATCGGCTTCGCCAGTTGCGAATGCGACGATCGGTGACGACGCCGTCTGCATCGGAATAAACGAAGGTCGCCATGTTACCTGTTTCGCCCTCGAACCATCGAGGGTCATCCGCAATGTCTGCGCGATCTACCTCCGACCAACGGGGCAGATGCGGGGGCGAGCTCGGCGGCGAGGGCGATGGTCCCTGTGTTTTGGCGAGCGCTGCCTCTGCCTTGAATGCGCGCTCGCGCCACATCATCAAGTCGGCGTTGAGATCGCGAAGATCGACCGCAATCGGCGTTGGCTTGAATGATTCTGGCACATCGTGATCGGAAGTCGTCTCACCGGACCGAAGTTGAATTTCCCGATACCCCATCCATCGCGCAACCAGGATTGCCGGTACCAAGCCGATAAAGACCGAGATACCCGCACTGATCGCGACGGCGAACGATTCCACTCCAGGCTTGGCGGCCAAACCCAGCAACCCAACCCACAGCAACATAAGGCCGCCAACAAAAATCGCCGCCTGAAACATGCCCAGGCGGCGGGGTGGTGCTTTCGATTTTGGCGACTCGCCCCCCATAATTCGCCATTTTGCTACAGATGGCGGAAGAGAATCGCAACTTCGGTTGCTCAGATTGGTTCGATTTGGCCCAAGATGCTTTCGACACACATGCTGAGGCAGGTCAGCGTCGGCGCCAGGTGCTCGACATGGCTGATCCCGTTACTCGGGCGACCCGGCACGCCTTCGAACAAGATGCCAAGGCCATGCAACGCATTGCTCACGGCGACGAGCTGGAAATAGGTGGCGTCGGTCAGCCCATGCTCGAGCCGGGGACGGGCGGCGCGCGTTTCGGCAGCCTCGGTCACCGGCGCGCGCTCCCGTCGGGATTATGGTTGTCCCAAAGGCGGCGCAGCAGTTCCTCGCGGCTGAGGAGCGGCTTGCGCCCTGAGGCGGGCTGGGCGATGATCTTGG
The DNA here is from genome assembly GCA_002083475.1 of Proteobacteria bacterium SG_bin5. GTDB lineage: Bacteria > Pseudomonadota > Alphaproteobacteria > Sphingomonadales > Sphingomonadaceae > Sphingomonas. Next base: position 13,581 of record LWDI01000061.1, on the reverse strand, counting down.
CAGACTGATGCATGGGAGCCTTCCATGTTGAGGTTTAGGGCGGCTTGGGAGCGCCAACTCCCTTGTCGCCCGCAATTTATGCCGTTATAAAGTTGGCATGTCAACACTAAATAACATTAAAAAGATCGGTCGCCCTCCCGTCGATAGCGAGGCTGTTACCGTGCGTATGCAGCGCCCCTTGCTGGACGCGCTCGACGAGTGGCGCGAGTCGCAACCTGACACCCCCCCACGCCCCGAGGCCGCGCGACGCCTAATCCGCAAGGCTTTGGGGCGGGCTGATCAGTAAGCGCGCCTGTGCATCGTCGAAAAGCTGAATGGTCATGATGACCATTCGGCTCGCCGGCAAATAGCGCGGGGCCCGCCCCCGCCCAATGTCAACCGTCCGGTTCCGGCCGGAAACCCTTGGCTTGATCGTGGAGCAGCCGCTGCTCGCCGAATTGCGGGTCGGGCGGCACCAACCCTCGCGTGACGAGATAGCGGTCCATCGATCGCGCGAACACCAAAAGCCCCTCGCGCATATCCGCCGGCATCGCCTCGAAGATCGCCACCAGCTCGCCCGCCTCGGCATCGAGCGTGTCGCCACAATGCACACCGCTCACCACCCACAGCACGTCGATCCCCGCGCCGGATAGCCGGGCAAGATAGCTCGCCCCCGGATCGGCGGTCCCCGTCTCATAGCGCTGTTGGGCGCCCAGGCTGACCCCGCCGATCGCGGCGAAATCGGTCTGGTTCAGCCCCATCCGTTTGCGCAAATCGCGTATGCGCCGTCCGATATTTTCGGTTATAGCTTTTTCCGCTTGACTGATTTTCGCTTTTGACACAATTTGCACCTCGTTTCTACAAAACGGCATATCGCATATGGCGCACGGCGAAGTCTTGAATTCTGGCAACATTGCGCAACGGGCAGCCTCGGTGCGCGCACGCTTCCACGCGCATGGCGTCAACGCCAGCGAATGGGCGCGGCGCCAGGGCTATCCGGTCAAGCTCGTCCATCAGGTCTTGTCGGGTCGCCGGTCGTGTCGCCGCGGCCAATCGCACCAGATCGCCGTCGCCTTGGGCATCAAGGATGGCCCGATCGCCGAGGCCGCCGAATGATCGCATCGCTTTTCCTTTCGCCGCTGGCAGACCGGCGGAAAATGCCCGGGGCGGTTTCGAAGCTCCCCGCCCTGGGCGCGCCCCATCGTCTGCTCGCTGTGCTGCGTAGCACCCGCCGCCGGTGGCTTCACTTGCCATCGACGGCGGGTTTTGCCGCCAATCAGATCGGGCGCGCGCCGGCCGCCCGGATGCGCACCGCCCGGCCAGGCCAGCGCATCGCTCCGCCGGCGACCCTTACCGCCTGGGCGCCGGCATGACGAAGATGCGCGCTCCGCTCTCCTACGATCGCGCCATCGCGCGGATCGCCGCGCTGATCGGCTATGACGAAATGGCGCGCGTCACCGGGCGCGCGGTGCGCACCGTGCGCAACTGGGGCGATCCCGACACCGGCGAATCCTGCCCGATCGTCTGCGCCGAGGCGCTCGATCTCGCCTTCGTCGCCGCCGGGGGCGATGGCCGGCCGATGGCCGAAACGCTGCTCCGCCGGCTCGACATGGCCGCGCAGGATCGCTTCGCCGATCGCGCCGCGCTGGGCCGCGCCACCCAGGCGCTCGCCAAAGAAGCGGGCGAGGCGCTGGCCGCGACCATCGCCGCCGCCCGCGAGGGCGCGACCGCCTGCGATCTGGCCGCCGCCGCGCGGGAGGCCGAAGAGATGATCGAGGCAGCCAGCGCGGTGCTCGCCGACATCAACGCGCTGCGCGCCAGAGGACAGGGCTGATCATGCTGGGAGGGCCGATATCATGAGCGCGCCGACCAAGTCCAAACGGTCCCTCCCGCCGCTCGCCAATCGCGTGCGGCACAGGGGCCTCGCCTGCCCGCACTGCGGCTCCATGCTCAGCACGCGCAGTTCCACGCTGATCGCGCCCACCTGCCGCAATCTTTACTTCCAGTGCTTGAACCCGCTGTGCTCCGCGAGCTTCAGCGGGCAGCTGATCATCGTCGGGCAGATTTCGCCCAGCGCGGTGCCCAATCCCACCGTTCAGTTGCGCATCGTCCCGCCCCGCGCGCCTGCCGCTTTCGATCGTACCGATTCCGCCACCGGCCCGCCGCCCGCAAACGATCCGCAACCGCTGATCCCCCGGGCCTAGCCGCCACGCCAACGCCACCACCACCCGCCCGCCGCACCCCCAGCGGCGGAACGATTTCCTGTTGCCCGAAAAGGACCGATCTTGCCGTTCGACGACGATCTTCAACGCCAGCTGCTCGCGCGCCTTCAGGCCGATTTCGGCTTGCAGGCCAAGGGTGGGAAATGGCTGCGCGGCGGCAAATGCCCGAAATGCGGCAAGAAGGAACTCTTCTGCGCGGCCGAGGCGCCCAAGGTGCTGGTGTGCGGCCGCAAGGACAAATGCGCGCACGAGGAAGCGGTCAAGGATCGCTACCCCGATCTGTTCGAAAACTGGTCGCAGCGCACCAAGGATGATCCCAGCCCCACCGCCGCCGCCGATGGCTATCTGCGCAACGTGCGCGGGTTCGATCTGCTCCAGATCCGCGGCGCCTTCGCCCAGGAATATTATTTCGACAAGAAGCTGAACATCGGCAGCGCCACGGTGCGCTTCCCGCTGCCCGGCGGCAGCTGGTGGGAACGGCTGATCGACCAGCCCAGCCGCTTCGGCAAGAAAGCGAACTTTGCCCCCGGCACGAGCTATGCCGGCCATGTCTGGCAACCGCCAGGCACCACCATGGCCGACTATGCCGCCGCCGAAGAGATTTGGTTGGTGGAGGGGATTTTCGACACGATCGCGCTGGAGCAGGGCGATTTCCGCGCCGCGCGGGATCCCGATCACCCGGTCCACAAGGCGCGCGTCGGCGAGGATGGCGAGGAGATCGCCGCCGCCCCGGTCGAACAGCTGCGCGGCGCATCGCTGATGAGCTGCTACAATTGGCCCGAACACTTTCTGCGCGAACTGCGCCTGGCGATCGCCGCCGGCCCGACGCCGACCAAATCGCCCTTGCTCGTCTTCGCGCTCGATCTCGGCGCCGCCGGCACCGAATACACCCGCAAATTCGTCAAGCGCGCCCGCGCCGAGGGCTGGCGCACCGCCGCCGCCCAGGTGCGGTTCGAGGACGAAGCGGGCCACAAGCTCGACTGGAACGACCTTTTCCTGCGCGATCGGCTGGGTCACGAGGCGCGCCGCCAGTTCCGCTGGGCGGGCGACGTGCTGGTCGCCGCCGACGAGCGCGAAAAGGCCTATCTGATCTGGCGGGAGAAGAAATGGGGCAGCTTCCCGCTCACCTTCGAGGCGCGGACCTATTGGGCCTCGATCTCCGAAGATGCCATCGCCGCGCGGATTGATGAGTTTTCCGAAGACCCCGATGTCAGCGCGCTTAACTATGCTGTCAAATATGATCGCGCCGCGCGTGAGACGATCAAGGTTTCGATGATCGCCAACTGCACCTTCCGCGCACTATATTACGAGCGGAACGAAGTGACGGATAAAAGCGCCTATTGGCTGCGCATTGATCGCCCCGGCAATTGGCCAATGGTGAAGGCGAGCTTTCCGGGGACCAGCCTGGCTAGTGCGGGCGATTTCAAGAAGCGCTTACTCAGCGTCGTGAGCGGCGCGATCTGGACCGGTGACCAGTACCAGCTCGATCGCATGACCCAGCGCCAGCTCCCGGTGCGCGACGTGACCGGAATCGAATTCACGGGCTATTGCCGGCAGCACAAAACCTATGTTTTCGGCGATCTGGCGGTCCATGAGGGCCGTTTCTATCGGCTCAACGAAGACGGCTATTTCGACATCGGCAAGGCCGCGATCAAGCTGCGCTCCAGCGAACGCGTGCTCGACGCGATCGCCTATGATCCCGACCGGCTCGACCAGAGCTGGCTCCCCGATTTCTGGACGGCCTGGGGCACGAAGGGAATGGTGCTGCTCGCCTTCATGGGCGTTGGCGCGCTGCTCGCCGAACAGATCCGCGCGGCGCACAAATCCTTGGGGTTCCTTGAGGTTACCGGCATCCCCGGCTCGGGCAAATCGACCGCGACCGAGTTCATGTGGAAGCTGCTCGGGCGCGATTCCTATGAGGGGTTCGATCCCGCCAAGGCAACGCAGGCCGGTGTCGCGCGCGAACTGGCTAAGGTCGCGAACCTGCCCGTCGTTTTTATCGAGGGCGATCGCAAGGAAGACGTGCCGCACGCCAAGCGGTTCGACTGGGAAGAGACCAAGACTCTCTACAACGGTCGCGCCACCCGCACGCGCGGGGTGAAGAGCGACGGGCTGGAGACGTACAGCCCGCCGTTTCGCGGCGCGTTCATGATCGTGCAGAACGAACCCGTCGTCGCCTCGCCGGCAGTGCTCGAGCGCATCATGGCGGTGAACTTCACCAAGGACGGGTGGACGCACGCGACCAAAACGGCGGCGCGCAAACTGGAGGCTTGGCCGATCGAGCAGCTCTCCGGCTACCTGATCCACGCGGCGCGGCGCGAAGAGGCCTTGCTCGCGCGGGTGCTGGAGGAATTTGCGAAAGCCGAGCATCGGCTGATGCTCGAGGAAGACGTGCGCAACCAGCGCCTCGCCAAGACGCATGCCCAGCTGATGGCGATGGTCGCGGCGCTGCCGATCGTGTTGCCGACCCTGCCGGCCAAATGCATCGAAGAGACGATCGATTTCGTGCGCGAGATGTGCATCGCCCGCCACGCGATGGTCGCGACCGATCATCCGCATGTCGAACGCTTCTGGGAAGTGTTCGAGGGGCTGGAGGCGAGTTCGTCGCCGGATCATCCGATCAATCACAGCCGCGACCCCGTCCATGTGATCGCAGTCAACCTGATCGAGTTCGAGGAGCGCTGCGCGAGCCGGCGGCTCGAACTGCCCCGCCAGGCCGAACTGCGCAAGGCGCTCAAAACCAGCAAGCGCAACAAGTTCGTCAAGGCCGGCCCGGTGAATTCGATCACCAACAAGACCGTCCATTGCTGGGTCTTCGAACGGGGCGGGAGCCCCTATTCTGGAGGATTTCTATGACACCGGGTGAATATCTCCGCCGCCGCCGTGAAGCGGCTGGGTTGAGCCGGGACGACGTGGCGCGCCGGTTCAGCACCGTGCCGCGCTGGAGCGAGATCGAGCGCGCCGATTGGCTGGCGCGGATCGAGGAGGATATCGAGCCGGTCACCCTGCGCGTCGCGGGGCTGCTGATCGAGCTGTTCCCCATCAACCCCGCGACGCTCGCCGAGCTGAGCGTTGCTGACGCGAGCAGCCGTCGCCCGCGCAACATCCGCGCCGTGCGCACCGACAATTTCGACGTGTCCGCCGAGATCGCCGCCGCGTGCATCGCCGCCCTCCCGCCGCGCCGCACCGCCGAGGTGATCGATCTGGCGGCGGCGCGGGCACGCACTCCGGAAGGACCGGCGGCATGAGCGCGACCGAAGCCCAAATCGAGCGCGCAGTTACGGTGCTCAAGCGCATGATCGACGCTGCCGAGAACGGCGATCAGGCGAGCGGGCATGCTGTGGTTGCCGCTACCGCCGCGTCCGATCTGCTGGCGGTGTGCCGCGACATGCTCCCGCACAACGTCTGCCTCACGAACAAAAATGTGCGCGATCGTCACATTGTTGCGCTTGACGTGCCGATCGGCGCCCTGCGCCGGATCGCCGCCGCCATCGCCAAGGCGGAGGGCCGATCATGAGTTACCCCACCGGAAATGCCTCCGGCCGGTGGTTCTGCCGCCGGCCGGAGTACCGCCTCCACCCGCTACATTGCCGCTGCGCGATCTGCCGCGCGCCGCTCACCGGCCATCAGATCGGGGTGCGGATGCTCGCCGGCATCGCCTGCGCCCTGGCCCTCATCACCGCCTTCAGCGCGCTCACCGGCGCGCCGGGCATCGCCGTCATCTTTGGAAGCTGAAAGGACCGCCAATGTCAGAGCATCAGAACATCGCCTGCGACGAACTCCGTCTGCTGATCGAGCGCGTCGAAAAGCTCGAAGAGGAAGAGCGCGGGCTGAAAGAAGACAAGCGCGACGTCTACGCCGAGGCCAAGTCGCGCGGGTACGACGTCAAGGCGATGCGGGAGATTATCCGCCTCCGCCGCATGGATCGCCAGGCACGCGAGGAAGCGGAGGCGATCCTCGATACCTACAAGGCAGCGGTGGGTCTCAACTGATGGCCGGCCCTATCCCCTGCCTCGGCCACCCCACCCGCACGGCGGCGATCGCCGCCTTGCGGGAGAAGGGGCTGCCCACGGCGGAAATCGCCGCCCGCGTCGGGATCCCGGTGAAGACCGTCTCGGCGCTCGAATGCTCGGCCAATCGACAGCTGCGCAAAACCCCCGATGCCCGCGCGCTGGCCGAGCATCCCGGGCGCGACGGCGTGCTGATCCTGCCGCGCACGCTGGCGGACGATCTCCGCTACGCCGCCCGCCGCCGCGAGATGAGCGTCGGGCGCCTCGCGATCGAACTGCTCGAGCATATCGCCCGCGACAAACTGTTCGACGCGATCCTTGACGATGGAGCAAGTCGATGAGTCTTGCCTGCCACACCAAGAATTGCCCGGGGAAGCGCCGCCGCTTCCAGGTGGTGTGCGACGATTGCTTTCGCCGCCTGCCGCGCGCGATCATCCTAGGCCTGCGCGCCGCCAAGGACGAGAGGCGCCGCGCCGATTTTGCCCGCCTGTGCCGCGAGGCCGGGGCGTTCGTTGCCGGAAAGCCGTGCGCCGCGCCCAGCGTCACCCCCCGCACCGCCTACGCCAACACCGCGCGGTTGCTGGGAGAGGAGCTATGATGCTCACCTCCCTCCCGCTGCGCGACGACGAATCGATCTCGGTTTCGTACGACGCCAAAACGCGGCGCTGGTGGACGCTCTGGATGGACCGGATGCGCGTGATCGCCAGCAAAGACGGCACGCTTGCGCTACCCACCCTGTTCGGACTGGCGCGCCACATCGCCGAGCAGCGCGGTGCCCCGATCGCGCCTAAAGCCGGCCTCGACCCGAGCTACACCGCAATCCAGCTCGCACCGGTCGAGCGCGATCTGCCGCACCATTGGCACCTGCTGATCGGCTTCCGCATCAAGGATAATGGCTGGGTGGCCTGGACGACGCGTGAGCAGGGGAAAAAACTCAAAACGATCAGCGTCCACATCCAGCCGACGCCGATCGCCGCGATCGCCGCCTTCGCCGCCGATTTCAGCAAGCGAGGTGCGCAGTGAAAAGCCGCCACGGCACCCTCGCCGAGATCCGCGCCAAGATCGCGCGGCTCGAGGCGCTCGGCCAGCTCAACCAGGCGCAGGCAACCGAGCTGCGCCGGCTCGTCTGGGCCGAAACCAGCCGCAAGAGCAAGCTGCGCGCCCGCGTGGAAACCTATCGCGCCAAGGCCGCCGCCGCCGAAGCCGAACTCAACGGAAGGACAATATCATGATCTTAGATGAGAGAGCGCCGCTGCCGCTCGAACTGATCGCCATCGATGCGCTGCTCGCCGAGCTGAAGCGCAGGGCCGAGCTGACGGCGCTCCACGAGATCGCCGCGAGCGACGCGATCGCCCGCGCCGAAACCGCCGAGGCCAAGCTTGCGCAGGTAAGCGCCATCGTGACGGCGGCGGCGCATGGTTGAGCTGGAGCCCAAGCGCGCCGCGCCGGCCGCCGAGGCGGCGAGCGCGCATGTCGTCGACAAGATCACGCAATTCGCGGGGCGCCTGCGCGCCGTGACGTGACCGTGCCCGGCGGTTTTTTCCGGGCTGATCAGAGGAGGAAGAACAGATGAGCAGATTTCTTGCGATTTATCAGGACGAATGGTGCGCCCAACGCGCCGCGATCCTCGAGAATGTCCCGCCCGGCGTCATTACTTCACGCCGCGTCGACGGCCATGAAATGGCGCTGCCGGATTACGATTCCGCCGCGATCCTCGTTGAACTGCCCGACGGGGATTTCAAGCCGATCCTGATCGATCTCGACACTCGCGAACAAGTGTCGCCGGTCGTCATCGATTGGCCGAACCGCTTCGGCGATCCCGACTGACGAAACGGCCGCGCGCCGGCTGCAACCCGGCGCGCGGCCCGATCGGCCGATCCCTCTCACCGAACGAGCGAGCGCTATCATGAACAACCCCGAAACTCTACCCCTCGACATTAACGAGCAGCGCGGCGCGCAGGGCCTATGGAACTGGCCCACACCGGCGGAGGCTGCGCTATGAAGCTCCGGCTCCCCAAAATTCGCCTGTACGATTGGACCGGCTGCCATGACGACGGCGCCTTCAATGGCCTGTGCCTTGAGATCTTGTGGCTCGGCAAGCTCGTTTCGGTTGTCGTCGCCAATCGGGAGAAGCGTCATGGCTGAAACCACCGCGATCAGCTGGGCGCACGCCACCTTCAACGCATGGCAGGGCTGCACCCGGATCAGCCCAGCGTGCGACAATTGCTATGCCGCCGCGCGCGCGCATCGCTTTGGCGACGATCATCTCTGGGCGGGCGAGCTGCGCCGCACCTCCGCCGATTATTGGCGCGCGCCGCTCAAATGGAATCGCGCGGCGGAGCGCGAGGGCAAGCCCCGCCGCGTTTTCTGCGCCAGCCTGGGCGACGTGTTCGACAATCAGGCGCCGCAAGCGTGGCGCGACGATCTGTGGGCGCTGATCGAGACGACCCCCTGGCTCACCTGGATGCTGCTCACCAAGCGCCCGCAAAAGATCGTCGGCATGGTGCCGCCGCGCTGGCTGATCGAGCCGCCCAAGAACGTGTGGTACGGCGCGACGATCGAAAACCGCGAGACGCTGCGCCAGCGGCTGCATCACCTGCGCGAGGTGCCGGCCACGCTGCGCTTCATCTCGGCCGAGCCGTTGCTGGAACAGATCGCGGGTGACGAGCTGCGCAACGCGCTCGGCCATCCCCACATGGCGCCGCTCGGCTTTGTCGGCCTGGTGATCGCGGGCGGCGAGAGCGGGCCGAAGGCGCGCGCGTCGCACCCGGATGACTTTCGCGGGCTGCGCGATCTGTGCGCGATCGAGGGCGCGGTGTTTCATTTCAAGCAATGGGGGAATTGCGTGCCCGGCAGCTTCGACGGTGAGGATGAGTACGGGCACCCAGCATGGATCCTTGATGAGGAGCATTTCGGCGATCGCGACGTGCCCGATGAACTCAACCGATGGCGATCGAGCGCCGAGTATCTGCCCGGCTATGATTATCTCCGCTTCAGCCGGCCCTTCCCGCTCCGCCACCTCGACGGCGTAATCCATGACGACATGCCCCCGGCATGGACGCCGCCCAGCGCGGGGAGGGCGGCGGCATGATCGCTTTCCTTTGCCTGGTGATCGCCGTGCATGATGGCGACACGCTGCGCTGCGCGAGCGGTGAGCGGGTGCGGATCGCCGGCATTGAGTCGAACGAACTGCGCGGCGGCTGCCATCTGCCCCGCTGCGCCCCGCTCTCCGGGCCGGAGGCGCGCGCGGTGGCCACCCGGCTCGTGCTCCGCCGCACGTTGCACTGCGAGGCGCTGGGGCGGTCCTACAATCGCGTCGTCGCAAGCTGCACGTTGGACCAGCGCGACATCGGTTGCGCGTTCGTCGCCGCCGGGGCGGCAATCGAATGGCCCCACTACCGCCGCAAGTTCAGGCTCGGCCCGTGCCGCGTGCGGGTGGGGGTGGGTGCAGATCGAGTTCCCGGACGGCGTCCGCCACATCTTTTCCCGTTACGCAATCAGGAGGATCAAGTGATGAGCATCAATGAACTTTACGAGTTTCCCCAGAGCGACGGTCAGCAGCCCGGGCCTGTCGCACGCGGCGCAGCTCAATACGTTGTAACGATTCCAGGCCGAGAGGAGCGTTTCCTTGTGACCGCCGATCGCGTCATCAAGGACGATCGGTGCGTCGAGTTCCTATTCGAGGGCCGCACCGTCGGCTTCTTTGATCGCCCCCTAAGCTTCGTTGAAGTCGCATGACGGCACTACGCATCTGCGCGCAATGCCGTCACTACCGGCCGAGTTTGCGCGGTGGCGAATGCCTGCGGCGGCTGGAGTACGACGTCGATGTCGTCAGCGGCCGTCGAATAGAGATCGGCGTACGCGGCGCACGAGACGAGCGCGAAACCACATTCGGCAGGTTCGGCGCCAGGTGCGGGCCAAAGGGCCAGTTCTTTCAACAACGTTCCGTCGCATGACGGCAAGGAGGATCAATTGATCGACGCGACCTACGCGGAGGCGTTGGCGATCGTGCAGACGACGCGCAACGCCTCTACCTCGCATCTGCAGCGCAAGATGCACATCGGTTATAACAAAGCGGCGGCATTGATCGAGCGCATGGAGCTGGAGGGCGTCGTCTCGCGCCCTGATCGCAACGGCGCCCGCCGCTACCTCGGGCAGGACAGCCAATGACCGCCGAACTCCCCCGCCTCGCCCGCGCCGGCGATCGCCATCCTTGGGATTGGTATGTCGAGGAGCCCTGGGTCACCCACCGGCTGATCGATCATGTGCCCTTCGCGGCCGAGGAGACGATCCTCGATCCGGCGTGTGGCCTCTGCCACATCCCCACCGCCTTCGCCGCGCGCGGCTTTCGTGCGTTCGGCACCGATCGCGAGCAGCGCACGGATAGCCCGCTCTTTTTCGCCGAGCATGACTGGCTGGGCGATCAGGCGCTGCTGATCGAGCATCTCCGCCCGCTCTCGATCGTCATGAACCCGCCCTTCAGCTATCAGGACGGGCGGCTCGTGCGCGGCCTCGCCGAGGCGTTCGTCCGCCGCGCGCTCGGCATCGCGACGCACAAGGTGGCGGCGCTGCTCCCGCTCAAATGGCTGGCGAGCCAGAGCCGCTGCGCGCTGTTCACCGCCCACCCGCCGGCGGTCTATGTGCTGAGCGAGCGCCCCTCGATGCCCCCCGGCGACCAGCTCGCCGCGCTGGGCGACCGCGCCTATGCCCATGGCAAGGTCGATTATGCGTGGTTCATTTGGGACAAGCTCTGGCCCAATACCGACGGCGCGCGCATCCACTGGATTGCGCCGCGCAGCGCCGAACAGCTGGCGGAGGCGGCGTGATGCGGATCGAGTATCGCACGGAACGCTGCGGGATGCGCAGCATCATCACGATGATCCCCGAAAACGGGGACGATCCGCACCAGTGGAAGGGTGGCCCGATAAATCGCTGCCCCTCCTGCAACAGCGAAATCGTCGCGTGGACCTGCCGTGTTGGGCATCATTGTGCCTGCGGCTGGGATTGCGGCGGAGAATGCACCGGAGTTGGGGCGGCGTGATGCAACCACCCCGTCCGTTGCTGCGCTGGCTGTTGCGGCGCGTAGTCGAGCACTGGCCCGCCGCCTGATGCCGGCGCCCGCTCCCGAGCTGCTCGCCCTCGCCCGCGCGCTTGCGCGGGTGGCGGCGCGGGCGCATCAGGGGGGCGCACCTGGCCGGGAGCATCAGCATGACACGCGCGGCGATCTACGCCCGATTTTCGACGGACAAGCAAAACGAGCGCAGCGCTGAGGATCAGGCGGCGCTCTGCCGCGCCCACGCTGCCGCGCAAGGGTGGCAGGTGGTGGAGGCCTTTGCCGATCTTGCGATTTCCGGCGCCACCCGCAATCGCCCAGGGCTGAACGCGCTGCTTGATCAGGCGGCGGGGTTCGACGTGGTGCTCGCCGAATCAATCGACCGGCTGAGCCGCGATCAGGAGGATATCGCGGCCATTTGGAAGCGGCTGCGCTTTGCGGGGGCGCGGCTGATCACCCTGTCCGAAGGCGAGATCAGCGAGCTCCATGTCGGGCTGGGGGGCACGATCGCCGCCGTCCAGCTCCGCCAGATCGCGGAGAAGACGCGGCGCGGGCAGATCGGGCGGGTGGCGCTGGGGCGCATCCCCGGCGGGCTTTCTTACGGCTATGCGCTCGCGCCCGAGGTGGACGCGCGCGGCCAGATCGATCGCGGACGGCGGGCGATCGTGCCCGCCGAGGCCGAGGTGGTGCGGCGAATCTTCGCCGAATATCTCAACGGTCGCAGCCCGCGCGCGATCGCCCAGGGCCTCAACCGCGACGGCGTGGCGGGGCCGAGCGGCAGGCGCTGGGGCGCGAGCACCATCTTCGGCAATGCACGACGCGGCACCGGGATCCTGCACAACGCGCTTTATGACGGGCGGATCGTCTATAACCGACAGCGCTTCGTCCGCGATCCCGAAACGCGCAAGCGCGTCGCCCGGCCGAACCCGCGCGATGAATGGCATGAGGTGGCCGCGCCCGAGCTGCGCATCGTCGACCGCGCGACCTTTGCGGCGGTGGCGGCGATGGCGGCCGAGGCGGCGGCGCTGCCCCCGCGCGCGCAGGTGCGCCCCAAGCGGCTGCTCTCAGGCCTGGTGACGTGCGGGCTGTGCGGCGGCGGCTATATCGTGATCGGCCCGCGCCATTGGGGCTGCTCGGCGCACAAGGCTGGGCGTGGCTGCGCGAACAACCGGGTGATCAGCCACAAGGAACTCGACGCGCGCGTGTTGGGCGCGTTGCGCGATCGGATGCTCTCGCCCGAGATCGTGGCGGCCTGGCTGGAGGAGCTGCGCGCCGAGATCGCCCGCGATGCCCGCGCCCGCCGGCGCGAGCGCACGCGGCTGGAGACGCGGCACGCGCGCGCGATCGGGCGGGTTGATCGGGTGCTGGAGATGATCGCCGAAGGCCTGGGCACGCGCGCCGAGCTGAAGGCCAAGCTGCTCGAGGCGATCGCCGAACGCGACGCGCTGGCGGCACAGCTCGCCGAAGGGGAGGCCGCGGAATCGATCGCGCTGCACCCGGCGATCGTCGACGTATTCCGCGCCCAGCTCGCCAATCTCGAGGCAGCGATCGAGGAAGACACGAGCGGCGAGGCGCGCGCCGCCGTCCGCGCGATGATCGAAAACGTCACCGCCACGCCGCGCGACGGGGCGCCCGGGTTGGACTTGGTCCTAACCGGCCGCCTCGCCGCGATTCTAGCCGCAACGCAAAACGACCGCCCCAAAGGGACGGTCGTTATGTCGACGATGGTTGCGGGGGCAGGATTTGAACCTGCGGCCTTCAGGTTATGAGCCTGACGAGCTACCGGGCTGCTCCACCCCGCGTCAAGAAACTAGGCCCTGCGGCGGGCTTGGCATCGTGAATGGGTTCTTCGTTTACGCAGCACCGGCTTCAATGCCTGGCGACGACCTACTCTTCCGGTGCTTGAGCAACAGTACCATCGGCGCAGTCAGGTTTCACGGCCGAGTTCGGGATGGGATCGGGTGGTTCACTGACGCTATAGCCACCAGGCAATGAAGCAGGTGCTGCGTGTTCTTTTAAGATCGTGCACTCAACCTTGCGAGAGCGTCGTACCAACATTGTCATTGATGGTGGGACACTCAAGCGCGAATAGAGCAATTAGTATCGGTTAGCTCCACGCGTTACCGCGCTTCCACATCCGATCTATCAAGGTCATGGTCTCTGACCGCTCTATGAAATCTTATCTCGAGGGAGGCTTCCCGCTTAGATGCTTTCAGCGGTTATCCCGTCCGTACATAGCTACCCTGCTGCGCCCTTGGCAGGACGACAGGTACACCAGAGGTACGTTCAACCCGGTCCTCTCGTACTAGGGTCAACT
>LWDI01000060.1 GCA_002083475.1 Proteobacteria bacterium SG_bin5 | reverse complement strand
CCCGGCGCCGGGCGCGGCCCGCGCAGCGCGAGATCGAGCTTGCGAACCCCCTCCAACCAGGCCAGCCGATCGGGGCCGGCGCGCACCAGCGGGTGTTTGAGCAGGGCGAGCAGCGCGAGCGGGGCGAATTGCTGCACCGCCGCCTCGGCGAGCGCGATCAGCAGAGTCCCCGGCGGCATGATGGCGAGCGGTCGACCCGCCGAATCGTCGATCGCCACCCCCCAGCGCGTCAACAACGCCGCCACGCGCCGCGCGAGGCCGCGATCGGGGGTGACGAGCGCGGCGGTCTTGCCCGGCGTCTCCAGCGCCTCGCGCAGCGCGAGCGCGATCGCCTGCGCTTCCTCGGCGGGCGTCGCGAGTTCGGCGGCGCGCACGCCGGACAAGCGCCGCGCCTCGGCGGGCAGCGTCGTCCAGCGATGCGTGAAATCGGCCGGCGCGAACGCCTCGGCGATCGCCCGCCCCCGCGCCGCGCTGGCGTCATGCCCGCCGCCTTCGCGCCAGAGCATGAACTCGCCGCGCGCGACGCCCATGCGCTCGAGCAACGCTTTGAGCTGGAATTGCGGATGCGTCTCGATCGGGCGGCGCGCTTTGTCCGCATCGGGGCCGAGCGCCTCCCATTCCGCCGCCGCCATGTTGAGCGCGAGATCGGGAAGCACCACCAACCCCTGGGGCAAACCGCTCACCACCCGCAGCAGCCGCGCGATCGCGGGCGCGCTGCTGGTGATGCCGGCGGCGCAGACGAAGCCCGGCGGCGGCGCCGCGCGCCAGCGCTGGGCGAGCGCGGCGAGCAAGCGGTTGCGCCGCTCGGCGAGGTCGATCTTGCCCCGCGCCGCGAGTTCGCGCGGCCAGGCATCGAGCATGATCGCGAACAACTGCAGCGCCTTTTCCCAGTGGCGCTGCAAATCGCCGCCCGGCTCGATCGCGCGGAGCGCGGCGGGCGGCACTCGTTCGACGAGCAATTGGTCGAGCGTTTCGCCGAGCTCGCCCGCGAGCCGGATCGCTTCGGCGCCGTCGACCGGCTCGCCGCTCCGGGCTCTTGCCTCGCTCACCAGCCGGGCGAGGATCATCCGGCGTTCGAGCGGGGCGATCGCGGGGGGCACCGGCGGCGCGCCGGCGGGATCGAGCGCCGCCCCCGGCCCCTCGACCAGCTCGACCGCGCCGATCGGCACCAGCCGCGGCAACAGCAATCCGCCGCCGCTCGCGCGCACGAAGGCGTCGGTCACGGTGCGCACCGCGCGGTTGTTGGGGAGCAGCACGAGCCCGCGCGCCAGCGCGAGCGGGTCGCCCCCGAAGCGCCGGATCAGCCCGGCGGCGAGCGCATCGGCGAACGCCCGATGCGCGGGGATGGTGTAAAGCGCGAGGCCGCGCTCAGCCATCCGCCAGCATCGCCTCGGCGACGGGAATCGCGCCCGGCGTGCCCACGTCGAACCACAGCCCGCCATGGACGATGCCGAAGGCGCGACCCGCCGCGATCGCCCGGTCCCAGAAGAGGTTGGTCGAAAAGGGCCCGCTCGGCGCGTCGGTGATGAGGCGCGGGTGGAGGATTTGCACCCCGGTCCACACGAAGGGTGCGAGCCGCCCCGGCTTGCGCCGCCCGGTGATGCGCCCGGCGGCGTCCAAGTGGAAATCGCCCTGCCCGCCATGGCAATGCGCGCGCGCGAGCGGCACCATCAGCAGCAGCGCGTCCATCCGCGCCTCGTCCCATGCGGCGGCGAGCGCGCGGATCGAATCGATCGGCCCGTCGATCCACAAATTGTCGCTGTTGACGCTCACGAACGGCCGGTCGCCGAGCAAGGGCAGCGCCTGGACCAATCCGCCGCCCGTCTCCATCAGCTGTGCGCGCTCGTCGGAGATCAGGATTTCAAGGCCATGGTCGCGGTTCTTGAGATGTGCTTCGAGCGCGTCCGCGAGATAATGGACGTTGACCACCGCGCGCTTCACGCCGGCCACGCGCAACCGATCGAGCGCGTGATCGAGCAGCGCCTTGCCCGCCACTTCGACGAGCGGCTTGGGGCGGGTGGCGGTGAGCGGGCGCATCCTTTTGCCCAGCCCCGCCGCCATCACCATCGCCGTCTCGGGCACCGGCACGCCCGGATCGGGGCGCAGCGCGAGCGTCTTCATGCCGCGCGCGCCGCCAGCAGCATCGGGTCCCCGCGCAGGCTCGGGGGGATGTGCGCGTCGAACCAGGCCTTGACCGGGGCGAGCGCGGGATGCGCCAGGTCACGCTCCAAATAGCGCCACACGCGCGGGCAAAGGCTGGGGTAGCGTGGCTTGCCGTCGCGCTTCCACAGCCGGGTGAAAACGCCCAATATCCGCGTGTTACGCTGCGCGCCTAGCACATGATATGCGGTGTCGAACGCCGACCCCTGGCCGGTTTCGCGCCGGTACCCGTCGAGCATCGCCGCCTCGATCTCGGGCTCGACGTCGCGCCGCGCATCTTGCAGCAGCGAGACCAGATCATAAGCCGGATGCCCCGCCGTCGCGTCTTGGAAATCGAGCAGGCCGAGCCGATCGCCGGGGAGCAGCATCAGATTTTCGGCGTGATAATCGCGCAGCGTCGTCACCGGCCGCGCCGGCAGGCCGAGCGGGAGCACCGCGGCCCAAGCCTCGGCATAACCGTCCGTCGCGATGCCGAGCGTGTCGCAATACCAGGTCGCGAAGGTCTCGGTGCCTTGGGTCAGCAGCGCGAGATCGTGCGGCGGGAAGGGACCGGCGGGCTCGGCATGGAGCCGGACCAGCGTTCCGACCGCGCGCGCGTAAAGCGGCGCGGGCGCGGCGCCGGCGTCGATCGCCTCGCGCATCCGATCGTCGCCGAAATCCTCGAGCAGCACCAGCCCGTGATCGAGCGCTTCGCCATGAATATGGGGCGCGCCGAACCCGCGCTCGCCCAGCCAGCGCGCGACCGCGAGGAACGGGCGCGGGTCCTCGTTCGGGGGCGGCGCGTCCATCAGCACAGCGCGGCGATCGCCGGTCATGACGCGGAAATAGCGGCGGAACGAAGCATCGCCCGCGAGCGGGGTGATCGAAGCGCCCGTCCAGCCCAGCGAGTCGAGAAAGCCCCGCGCGGCGGCGGGCGGTGTCAGATCGGCCATCGCCCTTCCCAAGCCGAGGGCACCGCCGCCGTCAAGCCGCGCGCGCCATCGGGCCGCGCCGTCAGCGTCAGCGCCAGCGCCTGGGGCCAATGGCCGGGCGCGCGCTCGGGCCATTCGATCAGCAGCGCCGAATCGTACAGCGCCTCGTCGAGCCCTAATTCCTCGAGCTCGGCGGCGTCCTCGATCCGGTAGAGATCGACATGGAGGACCGGCAGCCGCAATTCGGGCGGGCCATAGGGCTGGACGATCGCATAGCTCGGGCTCGGCGCCTCGCCGGCCAGGCCGAGCGCGGCGAGCAGCCCGCGCGCGATGCTCGTCTTGCCCGCGCCGAGCGGGCCGGAAAGCGTGATGACATCGCCCGCGCGCAGCACGGTCGCGAGCCGCGCGCCGAGCGCCAGACTATCGTCGAGCGTCGCGAGGATCACGGCGAAACCGGCAGCGTCACGGTGATCAGCGTCCCCTGCCCGCGTTCGGAGAGCAATTCGATCGCGCCGCCATGCGCCTCGGCGATCTGGCGCGCGAGCGGCAGGCCGAGTCCCAGCGCGCGCTCGCCGCCGCGCGTGATGCCGGGCTCGGCGAAGCGATCGAAGGCGCGCGCGATCGCCGCCTTGGTCATCCCCCGGCCATTGTCGGACACGATGATCCGGGCCACCTCGCCCGCGCGATCGGTGCGCAGCAGCACCCGCCCGCCCTCGGGCGTGCCCGAGAGGGCATGGCGCAACAGATTTTCGATCAGCTGCGCCAATTTCGCTTCGTCACCAATCACTTCGCCGGCATCGTGCAGATCGGCCACGAAGTCGATCCGGCGCGCGTCGAGCGCGGCGCGCAGCTTGGTCGCGACCTGCTCGGCGAGCGGGGCGAGCGCGACCGGCGCGCGCGCCGGGGCGCGGCCCTCCTCGGTCAGCGCGAGTACGTCGTCGATCAAAATCCCCAGCCGCTCGGCCGCCTCCAGGATCGCGCGGACATAGCCGTCCGCCGCCTCGGGCAGCGGCCCCGCCAAGCCGCCCTCGAGCATCTGCCCGAAGCCGCTGATCGCGGTGAGCGGGGTGCGGAGTTCGTAACTCATATTGGCGACGAAAGCGGTTTTCACCCGATCGGCGGCTTCGAGCGCTTCGTTGCGGTCGCGCAGCGCCTGTTCGATCTTGCGGCTGTCGGTCTCGTCGATCATCGTGAACAGCGCGTTGCCATCGGGCAAGGGCACGGCGGCGAATTCGAAATGCCGCCCGTCGGCGAAGGCGAGCCGGCCGCCGCGCTGCGAGCGATCGAGCGTCGCCGAACGCACCATCTCGCTGATGAGCACCGCCTTGCCCGGCTTGGCGAGTTGCGCCGCCGCGGCTTGCGCCAACGCATCGACGCGCGGATGGCTCGCGAGATAGGCTTCCTCGAACCCCCAGGCGAGGCGGAAGCGGTTGTTCCACAACTGCAGCCGGCCGTCGGCGGCGAACACGCCGACCGCTTCGAACAAATTGTCGAAGGTCGCGGTGCGCACGCGCAGCAGCGTGTCGCGCGCGCTCGCCAGCTGCACTTGCTCGGTGCGATCCTCGAAGATCAGCAGCAGCCCGCCATCGGGCATCGGCTGGGCGACGATGCGCAGATGCTGGCCGCCCGGCAAATGCCAGGCCTCCTCGATCTGGCCTGGTGCCGTGAACCAGTCGCGCCGCTCGGCTTTCCAGGCGGGAAAGTCGCGCACTTCGGGCAGGCGCTTGGCGTCGCACATCCGGTCGAGCACGCGGTCGAACTCGGGGGCCTGGGCGAGCCATTCGGCGGGCAGCGCGAACAGCCGTTGGAAGGGCTGGTTGGCGAAGCTCAGCACGCGCTCGGCGCTGAACTGGGCGACCCCGGCCGAGAGGCGATCGAGCATCCCGCGCTGCGCCTCGGCGAAGCGCTTCAGATCGCCCTGGGCTTGCTCCAAATCGTCGATGTCGATCGCGAAGCCCGCGATGCCGCCGCCGGGGAGCGGCACGTCATAGAGCCGCTGCATTCGACGCGCGCCGCGGATCGTCGCGGGGAGCTCGGCGCTGCGCGGCCGCCCCGCGTCGCGCGCCTCGAGCGCGGCGGCGAGCGGCGCATCGTCGACCAGTTCGAGCCCGCGCGCGACGACATCCTCGGCATCGGCGCCCTCGACCGCGCGGACATAGGCCGAATTGACCATCATCAGCTTGAGGTCGGGGCCGCGATACCACATCGGCATCGGCGCGGCCTCGATCAGCGCGGTGAGCGCGTCGAACGCGGCATGTGCCTGCGCCGCCTCGCTCTGCAATCGCGCGCGTTCGTCGGCGGCTTCGGTTTCGTCGGTCACCCAGAGGACCACGCCGCCCCGCCCCCGCGCCCCGCGCAAGCGCAAGCGGCGCGTGCCGCCGGCGACCCCGATCGACCGTTCGAAGGGGCGCGCGGCCTTGTGCGCGGCGGTGACGTCGGCGGTGAGCGCGGCGAGATCGTCCGCGCCGAGCCCCGCGTCGCCCTGGCGCAATTCGGCGAGAAAGGCGGGCGGACGTGGCAGATCGAGCCAATCGGCGAGCCGGCGCGGCAGCTGGAGCGCGCCGTCGCTCGCGACGATCATCGCCTGCGCCGGGCTGGTCGCGAGCAGCGCCTCGGCGCGCGCGGCGCGCTCGATCGCCGCGCGTCCGGCGCCGCGCAACCGCAGCCCCCAATAGACGCACAGGCTCGCGAGCAAGATCAAGCCCCCCAGCGCCGCGCCGATAAGCGACGCGGCAAGGGGCGTCTGCGGGATCATCGGGCGTCCAGGCGCCGCGTGAGGGGGTTCATGGCTGGCGTTCTACCCCGCCGCCACGGGGATGCAACCGGGGCGCGCACGCCCCGGTCGCGACTTGGCTTAGTAACGATAATGGTCGGGCTTGAACGGGCCTTCGACCGGCACGCCGATATAATCGGCCTGCTTCTGGCTGAGCTGGGTGAGCTTCACGCCCAGCTTTTCCAGGTGCAGCGCGGCGACCTTTTCGTCGAGATGCTTGGGCAGCACATAGACGTCGTTCTTATACTGATCCGCCTTGGTGAAGAGCTCGATCTGCGCGAGCGTCTGGTTGGTGAAGCTCGCCGACATCACGAAGCTCGGATGGCCGGTCGCGTTGCCCAGGTTCACCAGCCGGCCCTTCGACAGAATGATGATCTGCTTGCCATCGGGGAATTCGACCAGATCGACCTGCGGCTTCACTTCGGTCCATTTGTAGTTGGACAGCGCCGAAATCTGAATTTCGCTATCGAAATGGCCGATGTTGCAGACGATCGCCATGTTCTTCATCGCCTTCATGTGATCGGCGGTGATGACATCGGCATTGCCGGTCGCGGTCACGAAAATGTCCGAACGCTGGACGGCTTCTTCCATCGTGACGACTTCATAGCCCTCCATCGCCGCCTGCAGCGCGCAAATCGGGTCGATCTCGGTCACGAGCACGCGCGCGCCGCCATTGCGAAGCGACGCGGCCGAGCCCTTGCCGACGTCGCCGAAGCCCGCGACGGTCGCGACCTTGCCCGCGAGCATCACGTCGGTGCCGCGACGGATCGCATCGACCAGCGATTCCTTGCAGCCATAGAGATTGTCGAACTTCGACTTGGTGACCGAATCGTTCACGTTGATCGCCGGGAAAGGCAGTTCGCCCTTCTTGGCGATGTGATAGAGGCGGTGGACGCCGGTGGTCGTCTCTTCCGACACGCCCTTGATGTTCTTCACCGTCTCGGTCAGATAGCCGGGCTTGGCGGCGATGAACGCCTTCAGCGCGCGCTGGAACTCGACTTCCTCGTCATTTTCCGGCTCGGGCAGCGTCGCGCCGGCTTCGAGCTTGGCGCCCCACAAAGCGAACATCGTCGCGTCGCCGCCATCGTCGAGGATCAGGTTCGCGGTGCGGCCATTGCCATCGTCCCAATCGAAGATGCGGCCGACATAGTCCCAATAATCGGCCAGGCTCTCGCCCTTGATCGCGAACACCGGCACGCCCGATGCGGCGATGGCGGCGGCGGCGTGATCTTGGGTGGAAAAGATGTTGCAGGTCGCCCAGCGCACTTCGGCGCCCAAAGCGGTGAGCGTCTCGATCAGCACCGCGGTCTGGATCGTCATGTGCAGCGAGCCGGTGATTCGCGCGCCCTTCAGCGGCTGGCTCGCGCCATATTCGGCACGCAGCGCCATCAGGCCGGGCATTTCGGTTTCGGCGATCGCGATCTCCTTGCGGCCGAAATCGGCGAGGTTGATGTCGGCGACGACATAATCGTCGGCGCGCTCGAGAACAGTGGCCACGTGGAAATCTCCCATAGGTTGATCGGGCGCCGGGCATGATCCGCCCCTCGCCTCGCCGCGCGCTTTAGCGCCGCTTGGGGTCCCGATCAAATATAAAGATGTCTTTATATCCCGGCGTCAGACATGCCCCGATTGCGCGGCGAGCAGCCGCGGATCGACGCCCGCGCGGCGCAGCGCCTCGTGCCAACGGTCGAGCGGGGGCACGTCGAAGATCAGCGACGCGTCGGTATCGACGCTCAGCCAGCCGTGGCGCCCCATTTCGCCGTCGAGCTGCCCCGCGTCCCAGCCGGCATAGCCGAGTGCGACCTGCCAGCGCGTCGGCCCGCGCCCCTCGACGATCGCGCGCAGCACGTCGAGCGTGCCCGAAAGCGCCCAGCGCCCGGCGACGTCGATCGTGTCTTGCCCCGACCAATCGCGGCTATGGAGCACGAACCCCCGGCCGGGCTCGACCGGGCCGCCGACCAGCACCGCCGAATCCTCCACCCCCTCGGCGCCGATCCCGACTTGCCCGAGCAGCGCGTGCAGCCGCAGATCGCCGAACGGCTCCCCCACCCCGATGCCGAGCGCGCCGCTCATGTCGTGCGCGCACAGGGCGATCACCGCGCGTTCGAAATTGGGGTCGCCGATCCCGGGCAGCGCGATCAGGAATTGGCCGGTCAGATAGGGATGGGTCATGGGGCCTCCCTTTTTGCGACATGGGCAACCAACGCACGAACGCTCGGTCGCGCCAGTTCGTGTTACTCGAAAATGGGCGCCGTGTCGCGCTCCGGGGGCCGCCCGACGCAGGACGCCGCGCGCCGCTTCCCAAGCCCGCGCCGCTCGCCTAGAGGCCCGAGCGCAACCAAGCAACGGAAGGGCCGAAAAGATGACCATTCAGGTTGGTGACAAGCTTCCCCACGCCACCTTCACCAAGCCGGGCGACAATGGCCTGGAAGCGGTGGACAGCAACGAATTCTTTGCTGGCCGCAAGGTCGCGCTGTTCGCGGTGCCCGGCGCCTTCACGCCCACTTGCTCGGCGCGGCACCTGCCGGGCTTCGTCGAGAAGGCGGCCGAGCTGAAGGCCAAGGGCATCGACGAAATCGCCTGCACCGCCGTCAACGACGCCTTCGTGATGGGCGCCTGGGCCAAGGCGAGCGGCGCCGAGGGCGTGACGATGCTTTCGGACGGCAATGGCGCTTTCGCCGAGGCGCTGGGGCTGACGATGGACGGCAGCAAATATGGCATGGGCACGCGCAGCCAGCGCTATGCCATGCTCGTCGAGGACGGGGTGGTGAAGCAGCTCCACGTCGAGGAGCCGGGCGCGTTCAAGGTGAGCTCGGCCGATTATCTGCTCGAACAGCTCGGCTGAGCGCGGCGCCGCATCCCGGCGCGGGTTTCGCCTCGGGATGCGGCGATCGCCGGGAACGCCGGCAAATCGAAGACGTTAGGGGGGCATATCGTTATTACGCTGGAGGATGGCCATGACCGATACCCATAACGAAACCCAAACCGTGACCGAAAAGGCCAAGGCGATGGCCGATGACGCCGCCGCCAGCATCAGCGAGACGGCGGGCTATGCCGCCGACGAAGGCAAATCGATGCTGCTGCGCGCGCAGCAGGCGATCGGTCAGGCGGTGCAGACCACGGTCGACTCGTTCAAGGAGCGCCCGCTGACGAGCGCCGCGATCGCGGGCGGGGTCGTCGCGGCGGCGGCCGGCACCGGCTATGGCGTGAAGAAGCTGTTCAGCGACTCGAGCAACGGCAACGGCGACGGCGCGACCGCCGCCCCCAAGAAAGGCAAGAACGCCGCCAAGAACAAGGCGGCGCAAAACGGCTGATCTGGCCCCGGCCCGGCCGCTCCACGCGCCGGGCCGGGTCTCGCCTCCGGTCTCGCGGCCGATCGGCTGTCTTGCGCCTGACTTGTTGCTCGCTTAGCGCGAGCGCATGACCCAAGCCTCGGACATCGTCGCCGAACTCGATCGGCTCTATTCCGCCTCCGTTGCGCGCCTGCGCGCCGCGCTCGATGCCTTTCTGAAGGACGGCACCCCGCCGCCGAGCGCGAGCCGCCATGACGGCAGCTTCGCTTATCCCGAGATTCGGCTCGATTATCGCGGTGGCGCGGCGCGGGCGACGCCGATGCGCAGCTTCGGGCGGCTGGTCGATCCCGGCCGCTATGCGATCAGCGTCACCAAGCCGGCGATGTTCGCGGGCTATCTCACCGAACAGCTCACGCTGCTGCTCGAAGATTACGACGTCGACGTCACGGTAGCGCCGGGGCGGCAGGAAATCCCCTTCCCCTATGTGCTCGATGCCGGCCATGGGTTGAGCCTCGACACGGTGTCGGCGACCGAGCTCGCGCGCTATTTCCCCGCGACCGAACTCGCGCATATCGGCGACGAGATCGCCGATGGCCTTTGGGCGGCGGACGAGGTGCGCCCGCTCGCTTTGTTCGACGGCTTGCGCACCGATTTCAGCCTGGCGCGGCTGCGTCACTATACCGGCACCCCGCCCGAGCATGTCCAGCGCTATGTGTTGTTCACCAATTACCACCGCTATGTCGATGAATTCGTGCGCTGGGCCTGCGCCCAGCTGAGCGAGGACAATCGCTATACCGCCGTTTCGGGCGCGGGCGGGATCATGATCGAGGCGGGGGACGACCCGAGCAAGCTCGTGACCGACAGCGCCTGGCGGCGCTACCAAATGCCCGCCTATCATTTGATCGCGCCCGATCACACCGGGATCACCCTGGTCAACATCGGCGTCGGCCCCTCCAACGCCAAGACCATCACCGATCACCTCGCGGTGCTGCGCCCCGAGGCGTGGCTGATGATCGGCCATTGCGGCGGTTTGCGCCCGAGCCAGCGCATCGGCGATTACGTCCTCGCCCACGCCTATCTGCGCGATGATCATGTGCTCGACGATGTGCTGCCCCCCGAAATTCCGGTGCCGGCGATCGCCGAAGTGCAGCAGGCGCTCGCGCGCGCGGCCGAGATCGTCTCGGGCCAATCGGGCGACGAGCTCAAGCGCCGCCTGCGCACTGGCACGATCGTGACGACCGACGATCGCAATTGGGAGCTGCGCTATTCCAAATCGGCGCTGCGCTTTTCGCAGAGCCGCGCGGTGGGCATCGACATGGAATCGGCGACGATCGCCGCCCAAGGCTATCGCTTCCGCGTGCCCTATGGGACGTTGCTTTGCGTGTCCGACAAACCCTTGCACGGCGAAGTGAAGCTTCCCGGCCAGGCGAACCTCTTCTACGAGCGCGCGATCGGCGAGCATCTGAAGATCGGCATCGAGGCGTGCGAATTGCTACGCAGCGAGGGCGCGAAGCTGCATTCGCGCAAATTGCGCGCGTTCAACGAGCCGCCCTTCCGGTGATAGCGAGCGCCGCCCCGGCTTGCGCTGGGCGGCGCTCGAAACTTCGTCAAGCCGCCGGCGCGTCCGCGATCATCGCGGTGAAATTGGCCTCCGCCACCAGCACGCCGTCGATGCTCGCGCGGCCGGCGAATTTGCACACGCTCGCCCGCTTCTGCACGAATGCGACGTCGAGCTGGAGCAGCACGCCGGGCTCCACGGGCTTACGGAACTTCGCGCCCTCGATCGCCATGAAATAGACGAGCTTGCCGCTGCCCGACAGCCCGAGCGATTCGACCGCGAGCACGCCGGCGGCCTGCGCCAGCGCCTCGACGATCAACACCCCGGGCATGATCGGCCGACCCGGGAAATGCCCCTGGAAAAACGGCTCGTTGATGCTCACCGCCTTGATCGCGGTGATCGACGCGTCGCGCTCGAGCCGCGCGACGCGATCGACCAGAAGCATCGGGTAGCGATGCGGCAGCGCCGCCAGCACGCCGCGAATATCGAGCGTGGTGGCGGCGGTCGTCTCACGCATCAGCGGCTCTGCGGCTGCTTGGTGGCCGGGGTGGTTTGCGTGGGCGCCGCGCCCTGGCCCTGCGCCTGTTGTTGCGGCAGCGTGATCGACACGGTGGTGACGGTCGCGTTCAGCTGCTGCAGCGCGGTCGCGGTGATGTCTTGCGCCGCGTCGAACGCCAGCACCGAACCACGCGGCATCACCACCTGCGCCTTGCGATCCTTGCGGATCTGCTCGGCGATCGGGATCAGCTTGTCGAGGATCTGCAGCTGGACATATTGCGCGACGGTGTTCACCTCGCGGCGGGCATCCTCGAAGCGGCCCTGCGCCTGCTGCAGCGTGTCGCGCGCCTTCTCCAGCGACTGCTGGGTGGCGGGCGGCAGCGGCGTGTTGGGCTTGGCAAGCTTCTGCGCCGCCTCGATCTGGGTGTTCCAATCCTTGACCGCCGCTTCCAGGCTCGATTGCAGCCCGCGCAGCTGATTGCCATATTTGGCCTCGATCTGCTGCTGCCCGCTCTTGGCGGCGGTGCTGTCCTTATAGATCTGGTCGACGTCGACGACCAGCGTCTGCGCCTGGGCGGCGGGGGCGATCGCCACGGCGGCGGCGAGCACGGTCGAAAGGCCGGCGGCCTTGAACAAAGTCATCATTAGAATTGAGTCCCTACGTTGAAAGTGATGAGCTTGGGATCATCGCCCTCGCGGGTGATGAGCGCGCGCGCGACGTCGATCCGCAGCGGACCGAAGGGCGAGTTCCAATTGACCCCGAACCCTACCGTGACGCGCGGCAAGGGCGTGTCGCCGACGAAACGCTCGACGAAGGGCGGGGTCGGCGTCGCCGAAGTGTTGGCGTCGGTATTGCTGACACAATTGGTGGTGCTCACGAGGGTGAAGCCGGGGGGGCAAAGCGGCAACACCCGGGTCGCGCCCGTCGCAGGGTCGGTCACGGTCGGGAAGGTCGCGGTCGGCAGCGGCCGGGTCACGCCGAACAGCGCGCCGATATCGCTGTAGATCGAGGGGCGCAGCCCGAGCTCGCGCGCGCCCGAGCCGAGCGGAATCTCGAGTTCGACGCGGCCATGATAGAAGGCGCGGCCGCCGATCGCATCGTCTTGGAAGTTGCGGCGGTTCGTCTCGACGAGTTGCGCGCCGGTGGTCGGATCGTCGAAATAAAAGGCGCGCAGCACGCGCGGACCGACGCCGCGGATCTGAAAGCCGCGGAAGTTGGGCTCGCCCAGATAGAAACGGTCGTTGATCCGGATCGGATCGATCCCCGGCCCCGGGCTCCCCTGCAGCGGCACGATGTACCCGCCCTCGGCCTGGAGCGAGAAGATGAAGCCCGCGCCGATGCTCTTGAACTGCGAGAAATTGCCGGCGAGCCGGACGTATCGCACGTCCCCGCCGAGCCCGGCGAAATCGGCGTTGATCGAGAGCCGCCGTCCCGCGGTCGGCCGCAGCCGACTATTCAAACTATCGAACAGCAAGGTGAAGCCGACCGCCGAGGTGACCCGCGTGCCGAGCTGTTCGCACAAGAACCGGCCGGCGATCAGCACGTTGCAGCTTCCATCGGGCGAGAAGAAGTCGCGGCCGAGGCCGATCTGGTCCTGCTGCAGCGTATATCGCCCCGAGAGCGACCAATATTCGGTCAGCGGAACACCGATGCGCACGTTGAAGCCGGTCGAGACCTGGCTATAGGTATTATTACGGTTCGAGTTGAAAAAGTTGAAGTTATTGAAGTCGCGCCGGTAAAGATCGATGCCCAGGCCGATGTTGCGATCGAACAGATAGGGTTCGGTAAAGCCCGCCTCGATCGACCTGGCGAATTGCGAATAGCTGCCGCTCAGCCGCAATTCCTGGCCCTTGCCGCGGAAGTTGCGCTGGCGTATGGCCGCCTGCACGACGAATTGCTCGAGGCTCGAAAAGCCGACCGAGAGATTGAGTTCGCCGGTCGAACGTTCCTCGACATTGGTCTCGAGGATCACGCGATCGGGCGCGGTGCCCGGCTTTTCCTTGATTTCGAGCTTGTCTTGGAAAAAGCCGAGCGAGTTGATGCGATCTTGCGAGCGCTTGACCAAGAAACGATTGAACGCGTCGCCCTCGTTCAGGCGGATCTCGCGGCGGATCACCTTGTCTTGCGTGAGCGTATTGCCGTTGACGTCGATCCGCTCGACATAGGTGCGCTGCTGCTGCTCGATATGGAATTCGATCGACAGGGTCAGCGCATCGCGATCGGGGCGGTATTGCGGGTTGACGTCGCTGAACGCATAGCCGAACAAGCCGGCCGTATTGTTGATCTGCTCGACCGCGTCCTCGACCTTCTTGGCGTTATACCAATCCCCCTTTTTCGCGGGCAGCGAGGCGGCGAGCGTCTTATTGTCGAAATCACGGATGTCGCTGTCGACGGTAATGTCGCCGAACTTGTAGCGCTTGCCCTCTTCCACCACATAAGTGATGATGAAGTCGCGCTTATCAGGCGTCAGCTCGGCCACCGCCGAGATCACCTTGAAATCGGCATAGCCCTGCGTCAGGTAGAATTGGCGTAGCTTCTGCTGGTCATAAGCGAGCCGATCCTGGTCATAGCCGGTGTTCGAGCTCAGCAGCGTCCAAAAGCGCGCCTGTTTGGTCGCCATTTGCGCGCGCAGTTTGCTATCGGGGAAGACGTTGTTGCCGATGATGTTGATCTGGCGGACCTGCGACTTGGGGCCTTCGTTCACTTCGAAGATCACGTCGACGCGGTTCTGGTCGAGCGAGACCATTTTCGGGCTCACCGAGGCGGCGAAACGGCCCTGGCGGCGGTAAAGCTCGATGATGCGCTGCACGTCTTGCCGCACCGCCGTGCGGGTGAAGATCTGGCGCGGCTTGAGCTTGATTTCCTTGTCGATCTTGTCCTGCTTCAGCCGGCGATTGCCCTCGAAGATCACGCGGTTGATGATCGGATTCTCGCGGATGCGCACGACGATGTCGCCGGTCAGCGCGCCTTCGATCTGAACGTCGGCGAACAAGTCGCTCGCCTGGAGATCCTTGATCGCCTGGTCGAGCGTTTCGTTGGTGAACGCGTCACCGACGCGCAGCCGGGTATAGGAGAGCACCGTCTCGGGCTCGATCCGCTGCGAGCCTTCGACGCGGATCGATTTGATGACGCGCGCGGCCTCGGGCGCGGCGGGGGTCGCGGCTGGCGGCGTCGCCGCTTGCGGCGCGGGCGCGGTTTGCGCCACGGCGAGCCCCGGCACGCCGCCCAGCATCGTCCCCGCGAGCAGCCCCACCGCCAGGCGCGCGGCGCCGTGAGAATCCCTAACTGTCACCATGTCACCCCAAACCAACCCTCGGCGCGCTCCCCGCACGCCCCTGCCTTAAGCCGCTTAGCCGATCAAGCCGGCCAGCCTGCTCCACAGCCCAAAAGAACCCAGATCGTTGAACGTTACCATCAGCATCAGCGCGAGCACCGCCGCGAGCCCGCCCCGAAACGCCCATTCCATCACTTTCGCGTCGACCGGCCGCCGCCGCACCGCCTCGATCGCGTAAAACAGCAAATGCCCGCCGTCGAGCACCGGCACTGGCAGCAAGTTGATGACCGCGAGATTAATCGAGACCAGCGCGATCAGCAGAATGAAATTGGCCGCGCCCTCGCTGAACTGCTCGCCCGAAATCTTGGCGATTTGCAAGGGTCCGCCCAATTCCTTGACCGAACGCTCCCCCGTCACGATCTGGCCGATCACGTCGCGCATCATCGCCAGGATGCTGCCCATTTTGGCGAGCGCGACCCCGGGGGCTCGCAGCAGCCCGACGCGATCGTAGCGCACGCTCGCCTTATCGTAACCCAGCCCGAGCCGACCGATCTGCGCGCGATTGCCGAAGCGATCCGTCAAGGTCGTCGCGCCGATCACCGCTTCGGTCGCGCGCGGCGCGCCGGCGCGTTCATAGTCGATCCGCACCGTCCGGCCCGGCCGTAGGCGGACGAACTCGATCATCTGGGTGAAATCATCGATCCGGCGCCCGCCGAGCGCGGTGATCCGGTCGCCTTGTTGCAAGCCGGCGGCGGCGGCGGCGCTGCCGGGCTCGACCAGCCCGACCACCGGCGGAAAGCGCGCTTCGCCGATCGCCATCGCATAAGCCGCGAGGATCAGCAGCGCGACGAGGAAATTGGTGAACGGCCCCGCCGCCACGATCAACGCGCGTTGCCACACGGGCTTGGCGGGAAAAGTCTTCGCGCGCTCTTCCGCCGGCATCGCGAGCCAATCGGGATCGCTGCGGCTCGACGGATCCATGTCGCCGGCGAATTTCACATAGCCGCCGATCGGCAGCCAACCGAAGCGCCAGCGCGTGCCGCGCTTGTCGGTGACGCCGAACACTTCTTGCCCGAAGCCGATCGAGAATTCGTCCGCCTTCACCCCGCACCAGCGGCCGACGAGATAATGGCCGAGCTCATGGACGAACACCAGCGGCCCGATCACCAGAACGAACGCCAGCAGCGTGACCAACAGACCGGGCGACTGGCTCAAGCGACACTATCCTTCACACGCTCGCCCGCGAGTCGGCGCGCCTCGGCATCGATCGCCAGGACCGCGTCGAGCGTCGCCGGCGGCGCCGGGTCGTAGCACTCCAGCGTATCGGCGACGATTGCGGCAATTTCAAGAAAACCCGCATGACCGCCGAGAAAAGCCGCGACCGCCACTTCGTTCGCGGCGTTGAGGATGATCGGTCGCGCCCCGCCCGCCTTCAGGCAATCGAGCGCGAGTTTGAGGCACGGGAAGCGATCGAAATCGGGCGCCTGGAAATCGAGCCGCCCGATCGCCGCCAGATCGAGCCGCGGCCCCGGCGTCGCCATGCGATCGGGCCAGGCGAGCGTATAGGCGATCGGCGTGCGCATATCGGGGGTGCCGAGCTGGGCGAGCACCGAGCCGTCGACATATTCGACCATCGAATGGATCACCGATTGGCGGTGGACCACCACGTCGAGCTGATCGGCGGTGATCGGGAACAAGTGGAACGCCTCGATCAATTCGAGCCCCTTGTTCATCAGCGTCGCCGAATCGACGCTGATCTTCGCGCCCATCGACCAATTGGGGTGCGCGACCGCCTGCGCCGGGGTGATCGCCGCCATCGCCTCGGCCGGGGTATCGCGGAACGGCCCGCCGCTCGCGGTGAGGATCACGCGCGCGACGCGCCCCGGCGCGGCGTGATCGAAACATTGGTAGACGGCGTTATGCTCGCTATCGACCGGGAGCAGCGTCGCGCCATGTTCGGCGACCGCCGCCGTCATCACCTCGCCGGCCGAGACCAGCGCTTCCTTGTTGGCGAGCGCGACCGTCTTGCCCTGTTCGACCGCGGCCATGCTCGGCTTGAGCCCCGCGCAGCCGACGATCGCCGCCATCGTCCAATCGGCGCCCGCGCGCGCGGCGTCGCACACCGCCTCGGCGCCCGCCGCGGCTTCGATGCCCGTGCCCGCGAGCCGGTCCTTGAGCGCGCCGTAGCAGCTGTCGTCGGCCACCACGGCGAGGCGCGCATTGGTGCGGATCGCGGCGGCCGCGAGCTTTTCGACGTCGCAATTGGCGGTGAGCGCGATCACGTCGAACGCCTCGGGCGCGCGTTCGATCAAGTCGAGGGTCGAGCCGCCGATCGACCCGGTCGCGCCCAAAATCGTCACTGTCTTCATCGCCATAATCCTTCGATGCGCGGCAGCATCACCAACAACGCCGCGATCGGCGCCACCGGCACCAGCCCATCCAATCGGTCTAGCAAGCCGCCATGCCCGGGCAAGAGCGTGCCGCTGTCTTTCACCCCCGCGCGCCGTTTGAGCCAGCTTTCGAATAAATCGCCCAGTTCCGACAGGATGGCCAGCAGCGGCGTGGCGAGCGTCAGCCGCCAGGGCAGCCCGCTATACCAATGGAGCGTCGCCGCGAAGACGCTCGCGAGCGCGATCCCGCCCAGCGCTCCCGCCCAAGTCTTGTTCGGGCTGATTTGTGGCGCCAGACGCGGTCCGCCGAAAGCGCGACCCGCGAAATAGGCGCCGATGTCGCACAGCCACACCAGGCCGAAGGTCCAAAAGGCGAATTCGAGGCCGCGCGGCTGGTCGCGGATCAGCAACAGGGCGAGCACCGGCAGCCCGGCATAAATCACGCCCGCCGCCAAAAAGCCGCGCCGCGTCACCGCGCCGACGAACATTGCCGCGCCCAGGATCAACCCCAGCGCCAGGAAATAGGGCGAATGCATCACCGGCGGCGTGATCGCGAGCGGCGACAGGATCGCGAGCGGCACCATCAGCGCCAATTGCGCGAGCCGCCGCGTCGCCGCGCTCGCCTGGGCGAGGCCTGCCCATTCGTAAAGCACGCCGAGCGCCATCAGCACGCACAGCAGCCAAAAGGCGTGCCCGCCGAGCCACAAGGCGCCGAGCGCCACCGCCGCCAGCGCCGCCCCCACCGCGACGCGCGCGGCGAGTTCGGAAGGGGGCCGGCTCATAGCCCCCCGAAGCGGCGCTGCCTCTGCCCGAACGCGGCGATCGCCGCCTCGAACGCCGCCTCGTCGAAATCGGGCCAGAGCGTCTCGACGAACAGCAATTCGGCATAAGCCGCTTGCCAGAGCAGGAAATTGGAGAGGCGGCATTCGCCCGAGGTGCGGATCAACAGATCGAGCGGCGGCAGATCGCGCGTTTCGAGCTCGGCCTCGATCGCCTCGGGGGTGATCGCCTCGAACGCCATCTCGCCGCGCGCGGCACGCTCGGCGAGCAGACGGGCGGCATGGGCGAGTTCGACGTGCGAGCCATAGTTGAGCGCGATCACCAGCAGCGGCCCGCTGTTCGCGGCGGTGCGCGCGAGCGCGTCCTCGATCAGCGCGCTCGCCTCCGCGCCGAAGCGGCGATAGTCGCCGATCACGCGCAGCCGGACGTTCTCGCGCACCAATTCGCTCAAATCGGCGCGGATGAAATGTTTGAGCAACCCGGTCAGATCGCGCACTTCCTCGTCGGGGCGGCGCCAATTTTCGGAGGAGAAGGCGTAGAGCGTCAGCGCCTCGATGCCGAGCTTGCGCGCATGGCGGGTGACGCGGCGCACCGCCTCCACCCCTGCCTTGTGGCCGGCGAGGCGCGGCAGGAAGCGCGCCTTGGCCCAGCGGCCGTTGCCGTCCATGATGATCGCGACGTGGCGCGGCAGCGCGCCCGTCCCCGTGTTCGCCTGCGGCGCCGGGGCGGCCCGCACGCTCACTTGCCGAGAATTTCCTTTTCCTTCGCGGCGGCGGCGGCGTCGATTTCGGCGATGGTCGCGTCGGTCAGCTTTTGCACCTCGGTCTCGCCGCGCTTGCGCTCGTCCTCGCTCATCACGCCTTTCTTCTCGTCGGTCTTGAGCGCGTCCATGCCGTCGCGACGGACGTTACGCGCGGCGACGCGCGCTTTTTCGGCATATTGGCCGGCGAGCTTGGCGAGTTCCTTGCGGCGTTCCTCGGTGAGATCGGGAATCGGGATGCGCAGCGTCTGCCCGTCGACGATCGGGTTGAGCCCCAGCCCCGCCGAGCGGATCGCCTTATCGGCCGCGCCGACGTTCGAGCGATCCCACACTTGCACCGAAATCAGCCGCGCCTCGGGCGTCGAGACGGTCGCGACCTGATTGAGCGGCATCTGGCTGCCATAAACCTCGACCGTCACCGGATCGAGCAAAGTCACGCTCGCGCGACCGGTGCGCAAACCGCCCAGATCGTTCTTCAGCGCCTCGACCGCGCCGTGCATGCGGCGTTCCAGATCGGCCTTGTCATAGGCGGGCATGGCTCACTTCTCCATCTTGTGCACGATCGTCGAGGTCCCCTCGCCCTTCATCACCGAGGCGAGATTACCCTCTTTGCGGATGTTGAACACCACGATCGGAATGTTGTTTTCGCGGCACAAAGCGACCGCGGCGGCGTCCATCACCTTCAGATTGTCCGCGAGCACCTGGCCATAGCCCAATTCCTCGTAGCGGGTCGCGCTCGCGTCCTGCTTGGGATCGGCATTATAGACGCCGTCGACGCTCGTGCCTTTGAACAACGCGTCGCAATTCATCTCGGCGGCGCGCAGCGCGGCGGCGGTGTCGGTGGTGAAAAAGGGATTGCCGGTGCCGGCGGCGAAAATCACGATCCGGCCCTTCTCCATATGGCGGATCGCGCGGCGGCGGATATAGGGCTCGCACACGCTCGCCATCGGGATCGCCGATTGAACGCGGGTTTCGACGCCCATCTTCTCGAGCGCGTTCTGCACCGCGATCGCGTTCATCACGGTCGCGAGCATGCCCATATAATCGGCGCTGGTACGATCGAAGCCCTTGGCCGCGCCGGCGAGCCCGCGGAAGATATTGCCGCCGCCGACGACGACGCACAACTCGTGCCCCGCTTGCTTGGCCGCCGCGATTTCCCCCGCGACGCGATCGACCGTCGCCGGATCGATCCCGAACTGCTGCTGGCCCATCAGGACCTCGCCCGACAGCTTCAGGAGAATACGCTTGAAATGGGGGATCGTCATCGCGGGTCCGGGACTGAAAGTGGCGCGGACCTTAGGCGCGCGACCGGGAATTGCAAGGCGGATCAGGCGCCGGTGCCATGCTCGGCCCCGGCGCGCGACGATCCGAAATCAGGCGCCCGGCTGCGGGACGCCCGATGCCTTGGCGACTTCGGCCGCGAAGTCGCTGGTTTCCTTCTCGATGCCCTCACCCAGCTGGAAGCGGACATAGTCGGTCAGCTGAATGTCGTGGCCGACTTCCTTGGCCTTTTGCGCGACGAAATCGGCGACCTTGGTCTTGCCGTCCATCACCAGCAATTGGCTGAGCAGCGCGTTTTCCTTGCGATATTTGGCGATCGCGCCTTCCACCATCTTGGCGATGATGTCGGCGGGCTTGCCGCTTTCGGCGGCCTTTTCGGTCGCGATCGCGCGCTCGCGCTCGATCACGTCCGGGTCGAGCTCGTCCTCGCGCAGCGCGAGCGGAAAAGCGGCGGCGATGTGCATCGCGATCTGCTTGCCCAGCGGCTCGAGCACGTCGGCGCCGGCCTCGCTCTGGAGCGCGACGAGCACACCGATCTTGCCGAGGCCGGGCGACACGCTGTTGTGGACATAAGGCACCACCGCGCCGGCGGTGACTTCCAGGCGACGCGCGCGGCGCAACCCCTGGTTCTCGCCGATCGTCGCGATATTGGCGACGAGCTGTTCCTCGACCGTCTTGCCCGAGGCCATCGGCGCCGCCTTCAGCACCTCCAGATCGTCGCCCCGCTCGAGCGCGATCTGCGTGACTTCGCGCACGAACGCCTGGAACATCTCGTTCTTGGCGACGAAATCGGTTTCCGAATTCACCTCGATCGCCGCGCCCTTGGTGCCGGCGACGGCGATGCCGATCAGCCCTTCGGCCGCCGTGCGGCTCGATTTCTTGGCGGCGGCGGCGAGGCCCTTGGTGCGCAGCCAATCCATCGCCGCGTCCATGTCGCCGCCGGTTTCGGCGAGCGCCTTTTTGCAATCCATCATCCCCGCGCCGCTCTTTTCGCGCAGTTCCTTGACGGTGGCGGCAGTGACTTCGGCCATGATCCTGGTCCTTCGATTTGGTCAGCGGGAAAGCGGACGGGATAGGCTGCTATCCCGCCCTGATGTCAGTTCAGCGACAGCTCAGGCGTCGAGCGCGGGCTCGCCGCCGGCGGGCACGTCACCGGGCTGTTCGGCATAGGCCTCGGGCGTCAGATCGAGCGCGGCCTCGGGCAGCGGCTCGTCGAGCGCGCCGATGTCGCCGGTGTAGCGCGCCTGGGCTTCCTGGCCGCCGCGCGTCGCCGCGATCGCCACCGCCTCGCAATAAAGGCGGATCGCGCGGCTGGCGTCGTCATTACCCGGCACCGGGAAAGCGATGCCATCGGGCGAGACGTTCGAATCGAGGATCGCGACGACCGGAATGCCGAGCGTGTTCGCTTCCTTGATCGCCAGCTCTTCCTTGTTCGCGTCGATCACGAACATCACGTCGGGAATGCCACCCATGTCGCGGATGCCGCCCAGCGACAGTTCGAGCTTGTCGCGCTCGCGGGTGAGCTGGAGCACTTCCTTCTTGGTGAGGCCGGTGGTGTCGCCCGACAAACGCTCCTCGAGCATCTTGAAGCGCTTGATCGAGCCCGAGATGGTCTTCCAATTGGTGAGCATCCCGCCCAGCCAGCGATGGTTGACGAAATGCTGGCCCGAGCGGCGCGCGGCGTCGGCGATCGCTTCCTGCGCCTGGCGCTTGGTGCCGACGAACAGCACCTTGCCGCCCGCGGCCACCGTCGCCGAGATGAAATCGAGCGCGCGCGCGAACAGCGGCACCGACTGCGACAGGTCGAGAATATGGACGCCGTTGCGCTCGCCGAAGATGTAGGGCTTCATCTTGGGGTTCCAGCGGTGGGTCTGGTGACCGAAATGCGCGCCGGTTTCGAGCAATTGCTGCATGGTGACGACAGGAGCCGCCATAATCATTTCCTTTCCGGTTCTGCCTCTGGGAAGCCGTGATCGGCTGCAAGCCGACACCGGTATGAGCGCTTCCCATGCGGGGTCGAGGCGGCGCACCTAGCCGAGCGCGGGGGCGAAATCAAGGCCGAGCGCGGGCGCGAAATCAAGGGTTGACACTGGGAACGGGAATAGAACATAGATGGTCCGTAGAAGGAACGGGGAACGCGGCGCCGCGCACCGGCGTTGTCCGTGCGGGATTTGTCTGGTGAATTCAGGGAGTTGAGTGATGATGGCACTGCTCGGCACGATCCTGTTCGGCGGCGCGCTGCTGCTGGTCGCTCAGATCTTCCTCGATACCTTGCTCCCCGCGCTCCCTTGGATCGCGGCGCTGCTGCGCGCCGAAGCGCCTCAGCGCGCCGCCAGCCGCGCCCCCGCGCCACGCGTCATTCGCCGGACGGTGTGGCGCGCCGCCGCTTGACCGCCGCGAAGGCGCGCGCGCTGAACGGGATGCTCAACAGATAAGCGCCCGCTAGCAGCGCGAGCGTCGGCCAGGGCGCGGAGGCGAAGGCCGCGCCGAGCAAAACGATCAGCGCGAGCGCCTCGAACCGGATCGCGCGGCGTGGGCGCAGCGCGCGCGGGCTGAAGGTCGCGATGCTCGAGATCATCAGCAGCGCGATGCACGCGACCCAGGGCGCGACCAGCCAAGGCGCGCGCAGCATCGGCCAATCGGTCATCAACCAAAGATAAAGCGGCAGCAACGCCAGCCCCGCCCCGGCGGGGGCGGGCACGCCGGTCAAGAACCCCGCCGATTTGTGCGGCTGGTCGGCCCGGTCGATCGCGGCGTTGAAGCGCGCGAGGCGCAATGCGCAGAACACCGCGAGCAGCAGCGCGCTCAGCCAGCCGAGGCGCGGCAAAGCTTGCAGCGACCAGAGATAGAGGATGAGCGCGGGCGCGACTCCGAAGGAGATCGCATCGGCGAGCGAATCGAGCTCGGCGCCGAACCGGCTCTCGCCGCGCACCAGCCGCGCGACGCCGCCGTCGAGCCCGTCGAGCACGGCGGCGAGGAGCACCATCGCCACCGCCGCCGCCCAATCCCCCGCGATCGCGAACCGCACCCCGGTCAACCCCGAGCAGAGCGCGAGCGCGGTCACCGCATTGGGGACCAAGGCGCGTAGGGGCAGCCCCGGGCGCGGGCGGCGAGGGCTCATCGCTTACCCATCACCGCTCATCGCCCTCTTCCGGCGACGGCCGGGGTTCGATCGCGCCGCCATCGGTTTCGAAGCGACATCTCGAGTGGCGCGCCGCTGGGCCCCGGCCTTCGCCGGGGAAGGAGAAGGGGCGGCCGACGTTGGTTTTGGAACGGATCCTCCCCGTCGACCGGGAACCGGCACCCTCCATCGCGAACCTTGGGCGGGTCAGCCTGAACAGCGCGCGCGGAGTCACCGGGTCGGGCGCGAGCGCGCAGCGGCAAGCTGGGTCGTGGCCAACGGCGGCGGGTCGTCGCGCGACGCCTCGGGGCATATTCATCCCCTTCCCCTTTCTCACCTTCCCCGGCGTAGGCCGGGGCCCAGTCGCGCCGCCATCGGTTTGGACGCGTCATATAACCCGTCGCGCTGCTCGGCCCCGGTTTTCGCCAGGGAGGGCGGCTGCCTTTCGACATCGCCGGCGTCGTTATTGCGCCACCCCGATCGTCGGCGCGGCGCCCTGGCGCGCGATCACCGTTTCGCCCGCCACCACGCGCTGGCCGAGCATCACCTGACACACCATGTCGTCGGGCAGATAGACATCGACCCGGCTGCCGAAGCGGATCAACCCGATCCGCTGGCCGGCGGCGACCATGTCGCCGGGCTTCACGAAGGGCACGATCCGCCGCGCGACCAGCCCCGCGATCTGGGTGAAGCCGATCCGCCGCCCGTCGCGCCCCTCGACCAAGATGTGCTGGCGCTCATTCTCGTCGCTCGCCTTGTCGAGATCGGCGTTGAGGAAACGCCCCGAAATATAGATCACCTGGCGGATCGTCCCCGCGATCGGCGTGCGGTTGATGTGCACGTCGAACACGCTCATGAAGATCGACACGCGCAGCATCGGCGCGCTGCCCAAAGCCTGCGGCCCGGCGAGTTCGCGCGGCACCGCGACGCGCTCGATCAGCGTCACCAAACCGTCGGCGGGGCTGACGAGCAAATCGTCGCCGAGCGGCGTCACCCGCACCGGATCGCGGAAGAAAGCCGCCACCCAAATCGTGAGCCCCACCAGCGGCCAGGTGAGGAACGACCAGATGAATAGCGACGCGAACGTCGCCACCGCCGCGATCAGCACATATTTGCGCCCTTCCGGATGCACGTCCGGAAAGCGCCATTTGACGCTGCCTTCGTTTCGGCTCGTTTGCGTGGGTGGCTTGTCGAGATAGCCCATCATGGGGAGCCTAACCCGCGCCGCTTGCCATTTCAACGCCGCAATTCCCCGCGGGGCCGCCAGCGCCCCCGCGCGCCATTGATCGGCGCGGGTTGAGCGCCTAGAGCGTGGGGCCACCCTCCCACAGGAACAAGCGAGCAATCGATGGCGAAGATCAAGGTGAAGACGCCCGTCGTGGAGATCGACGGCGATGAGATGACCCGCATCATCTGGCAATGGATCCGCGAGCGACTCATCCTTCCCTATCTCGATATCGATCTCGATTATTACGACCTCGGCATCGAGCATCGCGACGCGACCGACGATCGGGTGACGGTCGATTCCGCGCGCGCGATCCAAAAATATGGCGTCGGCGTGAAATGCGCGACGATCACGCCGGACGAGGCGCGCGTCGCCGAGTTCGGCCTCAAGAAGATGTGGAAGTCGCCGAATGGCACGATCCGCAACATCCTGGGCGGCGTGGTGTTTCGCGAGCCGATCGTGATCCGCAACGTCCCCCGGCTGATTCCGGGTTGGACCAAGCCGATCGTCGTCGGCCGCCATGCGTTCGGCGACCAATATCGCGCGACCGATTTCCGCGTTCCCGGCCCCGGCAAGCTGACGATGAAGTGGGAGGGCGAGGACGGCCAGGTGATCGAGGAGGAAGTGTTCAACTTCCCCTCCTCGGGCGTCGCGATGGGCATGTATAATCTCGACGATTCGATCCGCGATTTCGCGCGCGCCTCGTTCCATTACGGGCTCGGCCGCGGTTGGCCGGTCTATCTTTCGACCAAGAACACGATCCTCAAGGCCTATGACGGGCGCTTCAAGGACTTGTTCGCCGAAGTGTTCGAGGCCGAATTCGCCGATCGCTTCAAGGAAGCCGGCATCGTCTACGAGCACCGCCTGATCGACGACATGGTCGCCTCGGCGCTCAAATGGCACGGCGAATTCGTGTGGGCGTGCAAAAATTATGACGGCGACGTCCAATCGGACCAAGTCGCGCAGGGCTTCGGCTCGCTGGGGCTGATGACCTCGGTGCTGCTCACCCCCGATGGCAAGACGGTGGAAGCCGAGGCCGCGCACGGCACCGTCACCCGCCATTATCGCCAGCACCAGCAAGGCAAGGCGACCTCGACCAACCCGATCGCCTCGATCTTCGCCTGGACCGGCGGCCTCAAATATCGCGGCAAGTTCGACGGCACGCCCGAGGTGACGCAATTCGCCGAAACGCTCGAGCGGGTCTGCGTCGAAACGGTCGAATCGGGCAAGATGACCAAGGATCTCGCGATCCTGATCGGCCCCGATCAGCCCTGGATGACCACCGAGCAATTCTTCGAGGCGATCCGCGAGAATCTGGAAAGCGCGATGGACCGCGTGCACGCCTAACCGCGCACGAGGATCGGCGCGGGTCATCGGCGTCGGGCCGAATTGGTATGGCGCGGCGTGAACGCCCCGAATCTGCGCGACGAGCGCGGGGGAACTGACAAAGCTCGATCGCTCGGCTAGCACCGTCGCCATGGCTTTCGATTGGTCCGGGCGCGATTATGCCGATACGCTGGTGATCCTGGGCGCGGCGGGCCTGGTGATCCCGGCGTTCGCGCGCGCGCGGATCAGCCCGGTGATCGGCTTCATCCTGGTCGGCGCGCTCGCCGGCCCCGCGGGGCTCGGGCGGCTCGCCAAGGACATGCCCTGGCTCGGCTTCGTCACCATCGCCGATCCGGCGGTGATCGAGCCCTTCGCCGAACTCGGCATCATCCTGCTGCTCTTCTCGATCGGGCTCGAACTCTCCTTTCGCCGTTTGTGGGAGCTGCGCCGCGCGGTCTTCGGGCTGGGCGCCGCCGAGCTGCTCGGCTCGGGGCTGCTGATCGGCGCGGCGATCACGCTCACCGGCCAGCCGGTCGCCGGCGCGCTCGGGCTCGGCATCGCGCTTGCGTTGTCGTCGACCGGGCTGGTGCTGCCGATCGCGGGCACCGCGACGCCGGTCGGCCGGCTCGCCTTCGCGATGCTGTTGTTCGAGGACGTCGCGCTCGTCCCGATCCTGTTCGCGCTCGCCGCGCTCGGCCCGATGGGGGCCGATGGCGCGGGGGTGCTGATGGTGATCGCGCGCGCGGG
This sequence comes from Proteobacteria bacterium SG_bin5, assembly GCA_002083475.1. Lineage (GTDB taxonomy): Bacteria > Pseudomonadota > Alphaproteobacteria > Sphingomonadales > Sphingomonadaceae > Sphingomonas. The sequence goes on along the minus strand of LWDI01000060.1, from coordinate 74,151 downwards.
CGGCACGGTCGCGGTGATCTTCGTCGGCGGCCGCTTCGTCCTGCCGCGCTTGTTCGCGCAAGCCGCGCGGACCAAAAGCCCCGAAATGTTCTTCGCCGCCTCGCTGCTGGTGGTGATCATCGCGAGCCTCGCCACCTTCGCCGCCGGGCTCTCGCCGATCGTCGGCGCGCTGCTCGCGGGGCTGCTCATCGCCGAGACCGATTATCACCGCGAGGTCGAGGTGATCACCGCGCCCTTCAAGGGGCTGGCGCTCGGGGTGTTCCTGATCACCGTCGGGATGCGGCTCGATCTCGCGCGGCTGCTCGCCGCCTGGCCCGCCTTGCTCGCGGCGATCGCCGGGGTGGTCGCGATCAAGACCGTGGTGACCTTCGCGCTGCTCAAGCTCGCGGGACAGCGCAACTCGGTCGCCGCCGAGACCGGGTTGCTGATGGGCAGCCCGTCCGAGACGACGCTGATCGTGCTCGGCGCCGCGACGAGCGCGGGGGTGATCGCGGCCGAGACCGCCGATTTCTGGCAGATCGTGACCGCGCTGGGGCTCACGCTCACCCCATTGCTCGCCTTTAGCGGACGGCTGGCCGCGCGCGCGATCGATCGACGCCAGGGCGGCGACAGCCCCGAAGAGATGATCCCGCCCGAGGGCGCGGGGGTGGTGATCATCGGCTTCGGCCGGGTCGGGCGGATGATCGCCGACATGCTCGCCGCGCACGGCAAGGCCTATGTCGCGGTCGAGGCCGATGTCGACACCGCCGCCGCCGCCCGGCGCGAGGGCTATGCGGTGCTGTTCGGCGATGTCGCGCGCAGCGAGCTGGTCGATCGGCTCAATCTGGGGCGCGCCCAGGCGCTGGTGCTGACGATGGACGATCCGGTGCTGACCGTCCACCTCACGCGCCGGGTGCGCGGCTGGGTGCCCGATCTCACGATCATCGCGCGCGCGCGCGACACCGATCACGCCGCCGAACTCTATAAGGCCGGGGTGACCGACGCGGTGCCCGAGACGCTCGAAAGCTCGCTGCAATTGGCGGAAGCCGTGCTCACCGATCTGGGAGTGGCGGTGGGGCCGGTGATCGCCTCGATCCACGACAAGCGCGACACGCTGCGTCAGGCGATCAAGGCGGCGGCGGGGATCGAGCGGACGCCGAGGCTCGCGCGGACGCGAGGGGTGGCGGAGTAGCTTTTTGGTTCACGCGGAGACGCGGAGATTTTAGCAGAAGAAGGTTTTTGTTCGCGCAGAGGCGCGGAGATCACGGAGGATGGGAGGCGAACGACGGCGCGAAGCGCCTTTGATCCGCTGGCTCGAGGCGCCTTCGGCGCGGGGTAGCGCACCCCTCCGCGCCTCCCTTCCCTTCCTCCGCGCCTCTGCGCGAACCAAAAACCTCCGCGCCTCCGCGTGAACCAAATCATCACGCGCTAGCCGACACGCCCATCGCACCTTGCCCAGCGCCGCAATTGGCCGGAACGCACAAGAAACGGTCGCCCCTCTGGCTATGCTTGGTCGTGGCTAAATTGCCATGTCTTCCGGGGAATTGCCATGACGCGCGCCTGCCGATCGACCCTTTTGAGCCTGTGCTTCGCCGCCTTGGCCGCCCCGCCGCTCGCCGCCCAAATCGCCGCGCCCGCCCCCATCGACCTTGGCCCGCTGCGCCAGCAGCCGCCCAGCGCCAATCCTTATGGCGGCGATTTCGATTATGCCGCCGCCTTCGCCTCGCTCGATCTGCAGGCGGTGAAAGCCGATATCAAGGCCGCGCTCACTAAGTCGCAGCCCTGGTGGCCCGCCGATTATGGCAATTACGGGCCGTTCTTCGTGCGCATGGCCTGGCATTCGGCGGGCACCTATCGCGCGCTCGACGGGCGCGGCGGCGCCGATGGCGCGCAGCAACGCTTCGAGCCGCTGAACAGCTGGCCCGACAATGCCAGCCTCGACAAGGCGCGCCGCCTGCTGTGGCCGATCAAGAAGAAATATGGCCGCAAGCTCAGCTGGGCCGATCTGATCGTGCTCACCGGCAATGTCTCGCTGGAGGCGATGGGCTTCAAGACGTTCGGCTTCGCGGGTGGCCGCGCGGACGATTGGCAAGCGGAAGCGGTGTTTTGGGGGCCTGAGACCAAACCGCTCGACGATCAACGCTATAGCGCCGATCATCAATTGCAGCGCCCGCTCGGCGCCGCGCAGATGGGGCTGATTTACGTCAATCCCGAAGGACCGCGCGGCAACCCCGATCCCGTCGCCGCCGCGCGCGACATTCGCGAAACCTTCGGCCGCATGGGCATGAATGACGAGGAAACCGCGGCGCTGATCGCGGGCGGGCACACTTTCGGCAAGACGCACGGCGCGCACCCGCCCGGCGATTGGGTGGAGCCGAGCCCCGATCAGGCCGCGCCCGAACAACAAGGGCTCGGCTGGCGCAATCGCTGCGGCAAGGGCAATGGCCCCGATGCGATCACCAGCGGGTTGGAGGGCGCCTGGACATCGAGCCCGATCCAATGGACCAGCCTGTATCTCGACAATCTGATGACGTTCGAATGGCAGCAGACGCGCAGCCCCGGCGGCGCGGTGCAGTGGATCCCGACCGATAAGGACGCCGCCAGCCTGGTGCCCGATCCGTTCGATCCCAATAAGCGCCACGCCCCGGTGATGCTGACCACCGATCTCGCGCTGAAGATGGACGCTGCCTATCGCCCGATCGTCGAGCGGTTCCGCGCCAATCCGGATAGCTTCGGCGATGCCTTCGCGCGCGCCTGGTTCAAGCTGATGCACCGCGATATGGGGCCGCGCTGGCGCTATTTGGGGGCCGAGGTGCCGGGGGAAGCGCTGATTTGGCAGGATCCGCTGCCCGCCGGTGGCGCCGCCCCGGCGCTGGGCGCGGCCGACATCGCCGATCTGAAGCGGCGCGTCTTGGCGAGTGGGCCGAGCAATGCCGAGCTGGTACGCGCCGCCTGGGGCGCGGCGGCGAGTTTCCGCGCGACCGATTGGCGCGGCGGCGCCAATGGCGGGCGGTTGCGCCTGGCGCCGCAGCGCGATTGGGCGGTGAACGACCCCGCCGAACTCGCGCGCGTGCTCCCCAAGCTCGAAGCGGTGCGCGCCGATTTCGCCAAGACCGGCAAGCAAGTGTCGATGGCCGATCTGATCGTGCTCGGCGGCACCGCCGCGATCGAGGCGGCGGCGCGCGCGGGCGGGACGCCGATCGAGGTCCCCTTCCGCGGCGGCCGGGTCGATGCCAGCCAGGCGCAGACCGATGTCGCGGGTTTCGCGGCACTCGAACCCAGCGCCGATGGTTTCCGCAATTTCTACGGCACCGGCAATCGGCTGCCCGCGCCGCAAGCGTTGATCGAGCGCGCGAGCCTGTTGCGGCTCACCATCCCGGAGATGACGGTCCTGGTCGGCGGGCTGCGGGCGCTGGGGGCGACACAGGGCGGGCGCGGCGACGGCGTGCTCACCACGCGGCCGGGCGTGCTGAGCACCGATTATTTCGTCAATCTGCTCGACATGAACACCGCCTGGACGCCGAGCGCGGGCGGTTATGAGGGGCGCGACCGGGCGAGCGGCAAAGTGAAATGGCGCGCGACGGCGGTCGATCTGATGTTCAGCGCGAACACCGAATTGCGCGCGGTGGCGGAGGCCTATGCGGCGGACGACGCACGCGACCAATTCGCGCGCGATTTCGCGGCGGCCTGGGCGAAGGTGATGACGCTGGACTTGCCGCCCGAACGGCGGTGATGGGGCGCCAGCATCGGCAAGCTCAATGAAAGTCGCGCGATCGGGGCAGCACCCGCACGTCGCGCGGGTGGCGGTTTTCGACCGGGCGCGCGACTTCGTCCGCCCTCGACAGCAAAGGCACCGGCGGCGGCCCCTCGCTCAGCCGGCCCAATAAGTCGCTGCGGTCTTCCACCCGGCTCGCGATCAGATGGACCACGCCCTCGCGGCTGCGCTGCACCTCGCCTTCGATCAGCATCAGCCGCGCCGCCATCACCGCGCGGCGATAGACCTCGAACCGGCGCGCCCAGAGCAGGACGTTGGTGATCCCCGTCTCGTCCTCGATGGTGATGAAGATCGCATTGCCCTTGCCCGGGCGCTGGCGGACGAGCACGACGCCCGCGGTCTTTACCCGCTTGCCGCTCTTGGCGGCGCTCGTCTCGGCGCAGCTGAGCACGCCCTCGCGGGCGAGCATCGCGCGTAAGAAGCGCAAGGGGTGATCCTTCAAAGACAGCCGCAGCACCTGATAATCGGCGACCACTTCCTCGCTTCGGGGCATCGCCGGCAATGTCATCGCCGGTTCCGCGCCCAGTTCGCGCGCGCGGGCGGCGGCGAACAGCGGCAGCTCGCCCTCGGGCTGGCGCCGCGCCTCCCACAAGGCCTCGCGCCGGCCGAGGCCCAGCGAGCCATAGCCATCGGCCTCGGCGAGCAGCGCCAGGCACCCGCGCGGCAGCCCCGCGCGCTGGCCGAGCGCCTCGATGCTCGCATAGCCCCCGCCCCGCGCCGCGACGATCGCCGCCGCCCAAGCCTCGCGAAAACCGTCGATCTGGCGAAAGCCCAGCCGCAGCGCGAGCCCGTCCGCGCCGGGCTCGAGACTATTGTCCCAGCCGCTATGGTTCACATCGACCGGGCGCACCGCGACGCCATGCGCGCGCGCGTCGCGGACGATCTGCGCGGGGGCGTAGAACCCCATCGGCTGGCTGTTGAGCAAAGCGCAGGCGAACACCGCCGGCTGGTGGCATTTGATCCAGGCCGAGACATAGACCAGCCGCGCGAACGACAGCGCGTGGCTTTCGGGAAAGCCATAGCTGCCGAACCCTTCGATCTGCTTGAAGCAGCGCGCGGCGAATTCGGGCGAATAGCCGCGCGCGGTCATGCCCTTGACCATCTTGTCGCGAAAACTGCCGATCGTGCCGACATGGCGGAAGGTCGCCATCGCCCGGCGTAGCTGGTTGGCCTCGCCCGGGGTGAAACCCGCCGCGACGATCGCGAGCTTCATCGCCTGTTCCTGAAAGATCGGCACGCCGAAAGTGAGCCCGAGCAGCTTCTTCAGCTCGTCCGGATCGTGCGGCGGCGCGGGCGAGGGAAATTCGACCGGCTCCTCGCCCGCGCGGCGGCGCAGATAAGGATGCACCATCTCGCCCTCGATCGGCCCGGGGCGCACGATCGCGACTTGCACGGTCAAGTCATAAAGCGAGCGCGGCTTGAGGCGCGGCAGCATGTTGATCTGCGCGCGGCTTTCCACCTGGAACACGCCGATACTGTCGCCCGCGCAGAGCATGTCGAACACGGCGGGGTCGCTCGCGTCGAGATCGACCTCCAGATCATGGTCGCCCAGGCCATGCGCGCGCATCAGCTCGAAGGATTTGCGGATGCAGCTCAGCATCCCGAGCGCGAGCACATCGACTTTCATCAGCCCCAGCGCGTCGATATCGTCCTTGTCCCATTCGATGAAAGTGCGGCCCTCCATCGCGCCATTGTGGAGCGGCACGGTCTCGTCGAGCCGATCCTCGGTGAGCACGAAGCCGCCGACATGCTGCGACAAATGGCGCGGGAAAGGCGTGGCGAGCATTTGCCCGACGAGCAGCATCAGCCGGCGCAATTGCGGCTGATCGGGATCATAGCCCGCCTCGCGCAGCCGTTGCTCGGGCAGATCGCGCGCGAAACTGCCCCAGACGGTGCTCACCAGCCGCGCGGTGACGTCCTCGCTCAGCCCCAGCACCTTGCCGACCTCGCGCACCGCGCTGCGCGGGCGATAATGGATCACCGTCGCCGCGATCGCCGCGCGGTGGCGGCCATAGCGGCGATAAATATACTGCATCACCTCCTCGCGCCGCTCATGCTCGAAATCGACGTCGATATCGGGCGGCTCGCCGCGCTCGGCCGAGACGAAGCGCGAGAAGAGCAGATCATATTGCAGCGGATCGACCGAAGTGACGCCGAGCAGGAAGCAGACGATCGAATTGGCCGCGCTCCCCCGCCCCTGGCACAATATCGGCGGGCTTTGCGCGCGGGCGAATTTCACCAGATCATGGACGGTGAGGAAATAATGGGCGAAGCGCTGCTGGCGGATCAGCGCGAATTCCTCGTCGAGCTTGGCGCGCACCTTGGCGGGCAGCGGATCGCCATAGCGGGCGCGCGCGGCCTGGGTCGTGATATGTTCGAGCCAATCCTGCGCTTCCCAGCCCGAGGGCACGGGTTCGCTGGGATATTGATAGCGCAATTGATCGAGATCGAAGTCGATCAGCGCGAGCAGCTTCAGGCTTTCGGCGATCGCTTGCGGCGCCGCGCGGAACAGCCGCGTCATTTCCGCAGGCGGCTTCAGGTGCCGCTCGGCATTGGCCTCGAGCTTTTTGCCCGCCGCGACCAAGGTCGTGCCGAGCCGGATGCAGCTCAGCACATCGTGCAGCGCGCGCGCCTCGGGCCCCGCATAAAGCGCGTCGTTGGTCGCAAGCAGCGGCACGCGCACGGCCTGGGCGAGCGCTTGGAGTTCCGCCAGGCGCCGCGCGTCGCGGCCATGATGCGGCAGATTGGCGCCCAGCCACAGCCGCCCGGGCGCGAGCCCCAATAGGCGATCGAGCAGCGCCGCGAGCCCCGGCGGTTGCACCAGGCTCAGCGCTACCCCGGCCTCGCGCGGATAATCGGGCGGATCGGGGTGCGGCCGGGGCTCGGCGCCGCTCGCCTCGGGCAGCACGATCAACGCGAGGCCCTGGTGAAACATCAGCAGATCGTCGAGCGTGAGCAGGCAATCGCCCTTCACCGCGCGCAAATTGCCCGCGCTGAGCAGCCGGCACAGTCGCCCCCAACCGGCGCGGTCGAGCGGATAGGCGACGATGTCGGGCGTGCCATCGGCGAACACCAGCCGCGCGCCGACCACCAGGCGGAAATCGGGCAGCGCCGCCCCCGCGCTCGCCGCCGCCGCGCGCGCTTGGCGCCAGGCGACATGCGCGCGGACCACCCCGGCCACCGTATTGCGATCGGCGATCCCCAATCCCTTCAAGCCGAGTTCCAGCGCGCGCGCGACCATGTCCGACGGGGCCGAGGCGCCGCGCAGGAAGGAAAAATTGGTCGCGGCGACCAGCTCGGCGAAATCGCTCATGCGAACAGGCCGTGGACGTACCAGCGCGGGGCGGCGCTCTCGGCCTCGTAGAGCCCATGGCGGAACAGCCAGAAGCGGCGCCCGCGCGCGTCCTCCACCCGGTAATAATCGCGCGTCAGCCCGGGCTTGTCGGGCGCGCGGCGCCACCATTCGGGGGCGATCCGCTCGGGGCCTTCGTAGCGCGTCACTTCGTGCAGCGTGCGGCGCCAGCGAAAGCGCTGCGGCGGGCCATCGGGCACTTCGGCGATCACCTCGACCGGCTGGGGCGGATCGAAGAGATGCACCGGGCGCAGCGGCGGCTCCCCCGGCGGCGGGCTCGGCCAGGGGACGGGGGTGGCGAGTTCGATCGCGGGCAGCGCGAGCACGGCTTGTTCGGGCAAATGCGTGTCGCGCGGCACGAAGCGCTTGAGCCGGCCGCGCCCGAGCCGGGTGCTCAGCCGATCGACCAGCGCCCCCATCGCCAGGTCGTTCACCGCCCCGCCTTCGAGCGCGAGCTGCGTCGCGCCGAGCGGCTCGAGCCGGGGGACGGCCAAGCGGATCAGATCGAAGCCGAACCCCGGATCGATCGGATCGGCGAGCGCGCCGATGCGCTCGCGGAACAGCCGCATCACCGGCTCGGGCGCGCGCTGCGGCTCGGCGCATTCCACGGCGAGGCGGAACACCCGCCCGTCGCTGCGATAAAGCCGCGCGACGAACGCGCGCCCGCCCTGCCCGCGCTCGGCGAGCCGCACCGCCGCTTCGCCGAGCAATTGCTCGATCACCCCCAGCGCATCCTCGTGCCGCCCGATCGGCTCGGCGAAGCGACGCTCGACCTGCAGTTCGGGGAGCGGCGCGAGCGGCACCAACGGCTGGCGCGCCTGGCCGAGCAACCGCGCGAGCCGATCGACCAGATCCGACCCGAAGCGCGCGGCGAGCGGCGCGCGCGGGCGTTCGGCGAGATCGCCGATCGTCTTGAGCCCCGCCTGGCGCAGCGCGCGCGCTTCGTCGGCATCGAGCCCCAGCGCCGCGACCGGCAGCCGGCGCAAGGCCGCCGCCTCGCTCGGCGCGGGGGCGGTTTGGAAGCGCGCGAGCGCCTGCGCGGCTTCGGGGCTGGCGGCGAGCGCGTGGCGCAGCTGATCGCTCCACCGCGCCATCCGCGCCTCGACCGCAGCGACCAGCCCCGCCTCGTCGCCGAACAGATGCGCGACCCCGGTCACGTCGATCGTCACCCCATCGGGCGGATCGAGCGCGACCAAGGGGCTGAACCGGTCGCAAGCGTCGGCGATCGTCTCCAGCCAGCGCGCATCGGCTTGGGAGTCGGCCTCCTCGACCCACAGATCGGGGACGCGCGCCTGGGCATCGGCGAGCGTCAGCCCCGGTTCGATCCCGAGCGCGCGCGCCTCGGCCGCGCAGGCGGTGAGCCGCACCGCGCCGCGCTGCCGCTCGACCAGCACCAGCGGCCGGTCACGGTCCCCCGCCCCCGGCGGCAGCGCGCGGAGCAGCCGGTCGATCGGCAGAAAGGGGAACCACAGCGCCAGAAAGCGCCTGGGAGGTGGGGCTGAAGATCGCTTCGTCACGGTGCCACTCCACGCGCCACGGGCCGCCGGGGGGGCGACCGCGTTGGCGCAACAAATCTAGGGTCCAGGCCGGCGCGCCCGGGGCGTTGGCGGCAAGCGCCACCGAGGGCGCGGGGGCGATGCGCCAGCGCGTCTGGCAGGCGCTGGGGATGGGCTCGGCACCGATCCGCAAGAGCAGCGCGGTCGCGCCCGAGCTTTCCGCCGCGAGCGCGATCCGCCGGCTGGCGGTCAAATCGAGCAGCGGCGCCCGGCCCCAGAGCTCGATCACCGTCGCGCCGATCTCGGGGCAGCGCAGCGCATCGACGGCGGCGCGCAGCAGGCTCGCCGCGTCGGGCATCACCCCCAGGATCAGCCGCGCGGGATCGATGCCGATTTCGGCGAGCCCGGCGGCATGGAGCGCGCCGCGCCGCTCGGCCGCTTCCTCGCGCAGCCAGAGCACCCCCGTCTCCAGCCGCCGCGCGAGCGCCGCGGTGAAACCGGCGGCGCTCCCCGCCTCTTGCGCCTCGAAGGCGAACAGCTCATGCAGCCGCCCGCGCGCGATGCCGCCGCCGAGCGCCTGGTCGAGCTCGTGATGCCCAGTCGCGACCACCCCCGCCGCCAGCGCGGGGCGCGCGGCGCGCTCGATCACCGCGAGGCGGCGCTTGAGCAGGCGAATCGAGGGCGAGACCATATGTTCTATATATGTTCTTGCCGGCGCCAAGCTCAAGCCATCTGCTTCGCGCTTCCTTCTCCGCCCGGGACCGCGCTATCGACACGCGATGTGCAATCTCTACACCGCGCGCCGCACGGCGGCCGAAATCGCGACGCTGTTCGACGCTCAGGATCCCGGCATCGCCTTCACTGGCGACAAGGAGCTTTATCCCAAAAGCGAAGCGCCCGTCGTCGTGAACGCGGGGTGCGCTCGCTCGCTCGCGCTGATGCGCTGGGGTTTTCCGCCGCCGCCTTCGGGGCGCGCGCCGGTGACCAACGTGCGCAACCTGGCAAGCCCCTTCTGGCGCGGCGCGCTCGCCAAGGCCGAGCGGCGCTGCCTCGTCCCCGTCACCCAATTTTGCGAATGGGAGGGGGAAAAGGGCGCCAAGGTGAAACGCTGGTTCCGCGTGCCCTCGCTCCCGATGTTCGCTTTCGCCGGGCTGTGGCGGCCGACGCCCGAGGGGCCCGCTTTCGCTTTCCTCACCTGCGACCCCAATCCGCTCGTCGCCGCCGTCCACCCCAAGGCGATGCCCGTCATCCTCCACCCCGAGGATCACGCCCGCTGGTTGGCCGCCGAGGACGACGGCGGTCGCGCGCTGGCGGTGCCTTTCCCCTCGCAGCTGATGGCGATCGATTGACGCGCGACCTCGAACTCGGCGCGCGTCGCCCCTAGCGCGCGAGCAACTCGTGCGCGCGCACCCGGCTATCGATTTCCCGAAACACGCGGTTGGGGGTGGGAATGCCAGCGGCCGGCAATCGCATCGTCGCGAAGGCATCGAGCACCGCTGGGTGAAATTCGGGCAGATCGAGCGGCGATCCGTTCGACCAGACCAGCTCTACGCTGTCGTCGCTGTTCATCCACAACAACAAGGCCATCACCCGCCGCAACAAAGCATCGGCCTTGTCATCGCCGAAGCGCGCGGCGAAGGCGGCGAACATCGGCCCATCCCCCTCCACCGCCCCGGTCGGCGGCGGCAGGAGCAGCGCGATCGTCAGCGCCTGACGGAGCTCATCGACCGACACGGTCGACCATCCGGTGGATACGCGCCCTGGCTTATCCGATTTGCTCACCTTGGGGCTCACCCCGCGAAAATCCGTAAGTGCGATTGGCTGGGGCGGGAGGATTCGAACCTCCGCATGACGGTACCAAAAACCGTTGCCTTACCGCTTGGCGACGCCCCAGCAGAGCGCGGCTCTTTAAGCATCAAAGCCCGCGCTGAAAAGGGGGTTTAAGCGATCCGCACATGCCACCCATAAGGATCGGGCGCGCGGCCGAATTGCAGATCGACCAACGCCTGGCGCAGCGCTTGCGTCACCTGCCCCGGCGCGCCGGTGCCGATGGTGAAGCTCGCCTCGCCCAAAGTCATCCGCCCGATCGCGGTGACCACCGCCGCCGTGCCGCAAGCAAAGGCCTCGACCAACCGGCCGCCTTCGGCATCAGCCCGCGCCTGGTCGATCGCATAGCGTTCCTCGCGCACCGTCAGCCCCCGGTCGCGCGCGAGGGTGAGGAGCGAATCGCGGGTGATTCCGGCCAGGATCGTCCCCGAGAGCGGCGGGGTGAGCAGGCTGCCGTCGTCGAACACGAAGAAGATGTTCATGCCGCCCAATTCCTCGATCCAGCGGCGCTCGACCGCGTCGAGGAACAGCACTTGGTCATGCCCGCGCCGCGTGGCCTCGGCCTGGGCGATCAGGCTCGCGGCATAATTGCCGCCGCATTTCGCCGCCCCCGTGCCGCCCGGCGCCGCCCGGGTGTAATCGGTCGAGACCCAAAGCGAGACCGCCGGCGCCTCGCCCTTGAAATAAGCGCCGACCGAGGAGGCGATCACCGCGAAGATATAATCGGTCGAGGGCTTCACCCCCAGGAACACCTCGCTCGCGATGATGAACGGGCGCAGATAGAGCGCGCCGTCTTGCTGGGGCGGAATCCAGTCGCGCTCGGCGCGGGCGAGCAACGTCACCGCCTCGACGAACAACTCCTCGGGCAGCGGCACCATCGCCATGCGCTCGGCCGAGGCGCGCAGCCGGCGCGCGTTCGCCTCCGGCCGGAACAGCGCGACCCCGCCATCGGCGCGGCGATAGGCCTTCAGCCCTTCGAAAATTTCCTGCGCATAATGGAGCACCGCGGTCGCCGGATCGAAGCCGAGCGGCGCGCGGGGGCCGAGTTGGGCATCGTGCCAGCCCTGCCCCTCGCGGTAGCGGATCGTCACCATGTGATCGGTGAAGACCCGCCCGAAGCCAGGGTTTTCGAGCAAGGCGGCGCGCGCTTCGGGCGAAGTCGGCGCGGGATGCGGCACGCTGGTGAAGCCCGGGGGAAGAGCGAGAGGATCGAGCATGCCACATCCTTGTTCGAGAACGCCTTGACCCCTTAGGCAAAGCCGCCATGCTCGGCAACATGGCGCACCCGGCCGCATCCGCCCTGTTCCTGCGCGAGGCCGAGCTGCGGCGCGGGATCGAGCTGCTCGCCTTCGGCCACGCCGCGCTGCTGCGCGCGGCCGACGCGCGGCTCGCCGAGCTGGGCCTCGGCCGCGCCCACGCCCGCGCGCTCTATTTCATCGCCCGCGCGCCCGATGCGACGGTCACCCAATTGCTGGGGCTGTTGGGGGTGACCAAGCAATCCTTCGGCCGGGTGCAGGGCGAGCTCGTGGCGCGGGGCCTGATCGAGGCCCGCCCCGGCCCCCGCGACCGCCGCGAACGCCGCCTGCACCTGACCGAGGCCGGGCGCGCGCTCGAGGCCGAGCTGTTCGACTTGGTCCGCGCGAAGCTCGCCGCGGCCTATGCGGCGGCGGGCCAGGGCGCGGTCGGCGGGTTCTGGGCGGTGCTCGAGGAACTGGTGCCGGGGGAGGAACGGCGGTTGTTGGCGGGGTTGGGGTGAGGGGGGCGGCGCTTGCTCGCTAACGCCGATAGTCATCGATCGTCCCAAAATCCTCGACCCGTGCAAAAAGGGGCTCGAGTTCGCCCTGATTTCATGGCAAGAAGGCAGCATGACCAAAGCGGGAACATCGCATGACATCACCGCCCTCTTCGGCGGCATCGGCGGCCTCGAGCTAGGGCTCGGCCGAGCCGGCCACCGCGCCAGCCTCTTTTGCGAATGCGACCCGGAGGCGGTGTCGGTGCTGCGCGCGCGATTTCCCGATGTCCCCGTCACACGCGACGTTCGAAGGACCGACGAACTGCTGGCGACGATCTCGCCCGAATCCGATCTTTTGACCGCCGGTTTTCCCTGCACCGATTTCAGCCAAGCCGGTACGACGAGAGGCTTCGAAGGCGGACGATCCAGTCTCATCATCGATACGCTCGCGCTGCTCGAACGGCGGCGTTTCGCCAATTTGCTGCTCGAAAACGTCCCAAATTGGCGCCAGCTTCACAGGGGCGCCTATATGCGGCACGTGGTCACGGCGCTCGAGGCGCTGGGCTATCGCTGGGCCTATCGCACGATCGATGCGCGCGCCTTCGGCCTACCGCAGCGCAGGCTCCGCCTCTTCTTGTTCGCGACACTGGAAGGCGACCCACGCGAGGTGCTGTTCCACGGCGACGAAATACCCGATCAGCGCAGCTTCGCGCTCCACGAGGCGGCGCATGGTTTCTACTGGACCGAAGGCAAGACCGGCATCGGCTGGGGCGAAAATTGCGTGCCGACGCTAAAGGGCGGTTCGACGGTATCGATTCCCTCTCCGCCGGCGATCTTGCTGAAGGACGGCCGCGTGATCACGCCGGACGTCCGCGATTGCGAGCGGCTACAGGGGTTTCCGATCGGCTGGACCGATCTCGAAGATCGCTGCGACGCGGTCGGTGGCGGCAGCTTCAAACAGCGGCGCCGGTGGCTGCTGGTCGGCAATGCGATCAGCGTCGAGGTCGCCCAATGGATCGGCGAGCGGCTCGCGACGCGCAAGCCGGTCACGCTCGAACCGGGTGACGCACTCGCGGCGGACGAACCCTGGCCCGCCGCCGCTTGGTTCGACGGCACGAAGCGGTATCGGGTGCCGCTCGGCTCGTGGCCGGTGGTCCGTCCGTCTGCGCCGCTCGAGACGTTTCTTCGTTTTCCGGGTCAGCCGCTTTCGTTGCGGGCGACTCAAGGCTTCCACAAGCGGATCCTCGCGAGTTCACTCCGTTTCAAGCCGGGATTCGTGCATGCGATCGGTCTGCATTTGGCGCGGATGGAAGGCGCCACGATCGGCGCGCCGACCTCGGAGCCGCTCCCCGACGCGGCATGAGTACATCCTCACCGCCGGCGTCGGACGAGGAGACGCGGCGTCGGATGAAGCGGGTCCGGCAGCGCGACACCGCGCCGGAGCTGCTCCTGCGGCGATGGATGTGGCGCGCGGGCCATCGCTTCGTAACGCACTCGGCGAAGCTGCCGGGCCGACCCGATCTCTCGAACACGCGCCGCAAATGGGCGATTTTCGTCCATGGCTGCTTTTGGCATGGCCACGAAGGCTGCCCGAAGTCGCGCTTACCCAAACGCAACGTAGCGTTTTGGGCGGAAAAGATCGCAACCAACGTCGCCCGTGACGCCCGAAAGGAGGAGGCGCTGCGCAAGCTCGGCTTCGACGTTTACGTAATATGGGAGTGTCGTTTGGCGGAATTGACGAGCGTCGCCGATCAGGACGAGCTCAGTTTTCGTCTTCCTCGTCGTCCGGATCGATGACCGGCGCGGCGAGCACTTCGGTCGAGGCGTCCGCCCATTCGAACACAGGGCTGTTGCGCTGATCGTAAATCCGTCGAATTGCGTCGACGAGTTCGGCGAAACTCAACGACTCCTGGGGCCGACCGGCTTTTGGTGGTGCATGGCGGACATCGAAGAAGATCGTTTCGCCGAACCGTTCGGGGTCCGTGTCGTACAGCCCGATGAAGACGGCTTCGAACAGGTTCGGGTCGGCGTCTGGATCTTCGCGACCACCGCGAAATCTGAAGATTTTGACCGCCTGCCCAAAACTCGAAGGGTCCTTCTTCGCATCGTAACAAGCATCGAGCGGAATGAAGACGACCGCGACCATCACCGCGTAAGGCTGGCGAACATGATAGTCGGAAGCTTCGGCGCGCAGTTCACCATCGGCACGAGTATAATTCTTCGTGTATCGTCCGGATTTCGCATCGCGGAAGTTGATCGTCTTGATCGATACGCCCAGGCCTAACCCCAACTCGGAGGTCGAATAATTGACGTCGAGCTTCTTCACGCCTTTTGCCGTGCGTGCGCGAGACTCCTGTCCCTTGCCTTGCGCGTCCGGCAATATTCCCGGAAATTGTGGACGGAGGGCGTTGGCGAAGCGCAATGCCAAGGCGCGTGACAGAGCCTCGGCGTAGTTCTTCTTCTCCGCTGCCGTCGTCATGACCGAGCGGTCGCCGGCCGACATAAGTTCGTCTCGGATCGAATTGGATGATAGCGGGCCTCGGCGGGCAGGTATGTCGTTCTTGCCGTCACTAGGTTTCGCCATCATCATTTCCCTCTAGGCTGGGCGTGTACCGAAACACCCCCACCCCCATCTCCCTATTCCTAGCCTCGCTCGCCGCCAGCGTCTGCTCCAGCAGCCGCACCAACGCCTCGTCCTCGTCGAGCACGTCGAGCCCCTTGCGCGTCGAGCCGCCCGGGCTCGCCACCCGATCCGCCAGCGCGCCCGGCCCCACATCCGCCGCCGCCGCCAGCGCCGCCGCGCCCTCCACGGTCGCGAGCGCCAGGCGCGCGGCTTGCGCCTCGGGTAGGCCCAGCCGGGCGCCCGCCACCGCCAGCGCGTCGATGAAGCGATAGAGAAACGCCGGGCCAGAGCCCGCCAGCGCGGTCACCAGATCGAAACGCTCGACCCATTCGACCAGGCCGAGCGGGCGCATCAGCGCCTCGGCCGCCGCGCGCGCCTCGATCGAGGCATCGGGCGCCTCCAGCGCGACCACGCCCTTGCCGATCGCGACCGGCAGATTGGGCATCGCGCGCACCACCGCGCCCGCTGCAAAGCGCGCCGCGATCGCCTCGCACCGCACCCCGGCCAGGATCGAGATCAGCAGCGGCGCGCCGCTCAGCGCCCCGGCATGGGCGCGCGCCGCTTCATCCAATTGTTGCGGCTTCACCCCCAGCAGCACCGCGTCGGGCAGCGGCCCTGGCGGACACGCCCGCCCCTGCGCCACGCCCGCAGGCAGCGCGCGGTCGCCGCGATTGACGACGAACACATCGCCCGGCGCGAGCGTTTCGCTTTCGATCCAGCGGCGGAGCATCGCCCCCGCCATCGCGCCGCAGCCGATCAGCCACAGCCGGCGGATCACGCCTCGCCCTGGGTCTCGGTGAGCGAGGCGTCGAGCGCTTCGCGCGGGGTCTTGCCGCCCCACAGCACGAATTGGAACACGGGATAGAAGCGCTCGCACTCGTCGATCGCCGATTCGACGATCATCTCCGCTTGATCGAGCGCGAGCGTGCCGCCCTCGCTCGCGTCGAGCAGCGCGGCGTGGCGGTAGAGCAAGATGCCGCTCGACGACCAAAGCTCGAAATGGCCGAGCCACAGCTGCTCGTTCACCAGCCCGATCGCTTCATAAACACTCGCGCGGCGTTCCTCGGTCACCCGAATATCGGGGAAAGCGAGGAATTGCAGCACGCCATCATCCTCGCGCCACAGCGCGCGCAGCTCATATTCGGTCCAGCTGCCTTTGACTTGGGCGATGATCTCGTCATCGTGCCGCTCGTAATTCCAGCCATGCGCGGCGTAATAATTTTCGAGCATGTCGATCGGGGCGGCGTCGTCGCGCTCGTCATCTTGTTCGTGGAGCATCGTCACTCATCCTCGCCCTGGCGCTCGCCTTGGGCGTGCCAAGCAACGCGGGCGCGCACAAGAGCGCCGCCGCGATGCGGCGCACAAAATTGTGGACAATCGACCGCGCGCCTCAGGCGTCGCCGCCGGGCGCGCGCTGGGCGGCCTCGAGCGCGTCGAGCCGGGCGCGCAGCGCTTCGGCCTCGTCGCGCGCGGCGGCGGCCATCGCCTTCACCGCCTCGAACTCGTCGCGCGCCACGAAATCGAGCCCGCCGAGCCATTCCTTGGTGCGCGCGCGCATGCTCGCCTCGGCTTCGCGGCCCATGCCGGCGAGCGTGCCGGCGGCGCCGTTGAGCAGCTTGGCGAGATCGTCGAACAGCCGGTTTTCGCTTTGCATGAACTTCCCTTCACAGCCCTATTTGGGCACTGGCGCCCGGCGCGACAAGCGCCTCGGCATGGGGATTGAGCCGATCGATCTGATAGGTCAACAGCCCGGCGAAGCCGATCCAGGCGAGATAAGGCAGCATCAGCAGCGCCGCGAGCGCGCGGATCCGCGCGAAGACAATGGTCGCGGCGAGCGCGAGCGCGAACATCAGCGCGATCGTCACCAGCGCCCAGAAAACGAGATGCGCGCCGAAAAAGATCGGCGACCAGGCGAGATTGACCGCGAGCTGCGCCGCGAACAGCGCGATCGCGAGCCCCCGCCCCTTGGCGCCGCGCGCGTGGACGATCAGCGCGAGCGCCAGGCCCATCAGCGCGTAAAGCGTCGTCCAGGCGACGGGGAAGGCCCAATCGGGCGGCGTGATCGCGGGCTTCACCAGGGCTCGATACCAGGGATTGTCGCTGCCCGTCGGCACCAGCCGCGCGGCGGCGAAGCCGAGCAGCAAAACGAGCGGCACGGTGACCAGCGCCACCCGCGCGAATCCCTGCCATAATTGCCCCTTGGAGGCGACTTCGCGCACCGGCCCTTCCCCTCACTCCGCCCGCGGCCCCCTAGTATAAATGCGGGGAGTCGTGAAGGCTTCATAATGGGTCGACAACGGGTCAACCGATTTGGGCGGCGAGCAGAAATTCCACATTGCCCTCGGGGCCGGTGATCGGGCTCGGCGTGGTGCCCAGCACCCGCCAGCCGCGCGCGGTGAACCAGGCGGCGACCTCGGCGCAGACGCGCGCGTGAACCGCCGGATCGCGCACCACCCCGCCCTTGCCGATTTCGGCGCGCCCCGCCTCGAACTGCGGCTTCACCAGCACGAGCGCGCGCGCGGCGGGCTTGGCGAAGGCGAGCGGGCGCTCGAGCACCTTGGCGAGCGCGATGAAGCTCGCGTCGCACACGATCAGATCGACGGGCTCGGGGATATGCGCCGCCGTCAGCAGCCGCGCGCTGGTTTGTTCATGAACGATCACGCGCGGGTCTTGGCGCAATTTCCAGGCGAGCTGATTGGTGCCGCTGTCGACCGCATAGACGCGCGCCGCGCCGCGCGTGAGGAGCACGTCGGTAAAGCCCCCGGTCGAGCTGCCGACGTCGATCGCGACCGCGCCCTCGACGCCCCAGGCGAAATGATCGAGGCCGTGCGCGAGCTTGATCCCGCCGCGCGACACCCAGGGGTGATCGCGCCCGCGCACGTCGAGCGGGGCGTCCTCGGCGAGCTGCTGCCCGGGCTTGTCGAGCTTGCGCTCGCCCGAAAAGACCAGCCCCGCCATCACCAGCGCCTGCGCGCGCGCGCGGCTTTCCACCAGGCCGCGATCGACGAGCAATTGGTCGAGCCGGCGTTTGGCCAAGGCCTCAGCCGCAGGTGGCGCAGCGCCCGCGCACTTCGATCACCGGGCGTTCGGCGGTGAAACCCGCGCGCGCCGCCGCCGCGCGCACGCCGCTCGTCAGCGCGTCGTCATCGAGATGCTGGGTGCGCCCGCAGACGTCGCAGACCAAGAAGATGCAATCGTGCAAACAGCCGGGATGGGTGTTGGCGACATAGGCGTTGGCGCTCTCCACCCGCCGCGCGAGATTGGCGCCGACGAACAGATCGAGGATGCGATAGACGCTGTTCGCCGCCACCCGCCGCCCCTCGCGCTGGGAAACGGCGTCGGCGATGTCATAGGCGGAGGCGGGGCGATCGAAGCCTTGCAGCGCCTCGAACACGCTCGCGCGCATCACCGTCCATTGCTCGCCCGATCGCTCGAGCGTCGCCTGCGCCGCCGCGCGCAAGGCGGCGCCTTGGGGCTCGTGATGATCGTGCATTGGCATATTGCCAGGCTATCGCCGCCGCGCGCGCGCCGCAAGCATCCGCCGACCCTATGGCCTTCGAGATGGTGACGCCGATCCCCCAACCTTACCGATTTCGACCGCTGCGTGCGGCGGGTGACGTGACGACGGCGCCGAGGCGCGCTAAAGCCCCGCCATGTTGATGGATTCACCTGTCCGGCTCCGCGCGCGGCCCGGCGCGCTGATGTGGTGGCTATATGGTGTCGCCGCGCTGATCGTGATCATGGTCGCGGTCGGCGGGATCACGCGGCTCACCGAATCGGGGCTGTCGATCACCGAGTGGAAGCCGGTGACGGGAACGCTGCCGCCGCTGAGCGACGCCGCCTGGGCCGCCGAATTCGCCAAATATCAGCGCATCCCGCAGTTCCGCGAACTCAACCCGGACATGACCCTCGCCGGGTTCAAGACGATCTATTTCTGGGAATATGTTCACCGGCTGCTCGGGCGGGTGATCGGCATGGCCTTCGCGCTGCCCTTGCTGTGGTTCGCCGCGCGCCGCCGGATCCCCGCGGGCTATGGCTGGCGGCTCGTCGCGCTGCTCGCGCTGGGCGGGCTGCAAGGCGTGTTCGGCTGGCTGATGGTGCGATCGGGCCTGAGCGCGCGGACCGAGGTCGCGCCGCTGTGGCTGGCGACGCATTTGCTCACCGCCCTGTTCACGCTCGGCGGGATCATCTGGACCGCGCTCGATCTGCGCGCGCTCGCCCGAACCCCCTTCGCTAAGCCCGCGCGGCTGAGCTGGCTGGGTGCGAGCGCGATCCTGGTGCTGGGCGTGCAGCTTTTCTACGGCGCGCTGATGGCGGGCCTGCGCGCGGGGCACGCGGCGGCGGATTGGCCGCTGATGAACGGCCGCTTCTTCCCGAGCGAAGTGCTCGGCACGCGACCGATCGGCGCGTTGCTGGTCGACGACCCCTCCCTCGTCCATTTCATCCATCGCTGGTGGGCCTGGATCGCGGTGGCGGGGCTGGTGCTGCTCGCGCGCGGCGCGCGGCGCGCGGGCGACCGTGCCGCCTCGATCGCGGTGCATAGCGCGTTCGGCACGCAAATTCTGCTCGGGATCGCGGTGGTGATGACCGGGGTGAGCCTGTGGCTCGCCGCGCTCCATCAATTGGTCGGCGCGCTGTTGGTGGTGGCGACCGTTTGGGCGGCGCATGCGCATGGCCGGCGCCGCGCCGGTTGAGCGCGCGCTGCTCGCGCTTGCCGCGCCCTTGCTGGTCGGTGCCTTCGCGCCGGCCGAGGGCGTCACTTATCTCCTCCGGCTGAGCGAACAGCGGATCACCGCGCGCGGGCAGACCGAATTCGTCGCCGAGCGCCAGATCGTCTTCGCGCGCGAGGGCGAAGGCTATCGCGCGGCGGTGACGATCGGCCCCGCGCGCGCGGCGGGCGGGCCGCTCGCCGCGCTCTTCCTGCGCGGGACGCAAGGGCTCGCCGGGCGTACCGTGGTGATGCACCTCGACGCGCGCGGCATGGTGACGTCGGTAGACGACCGCGCCGAGCATTGGCGCGCCTATTGCGACGCGCTCGCCCGCCCCGCCGACTCCGGCCCCCTCCCCGCGCAAGCCGCCGCGCTGATCGAGCGGCTGCGCCAGGCGAGCGAAGCGCAACAAATCCGCACGCTCGGCTCGCTGGTCGGCAGCGTGATCGCGGCGGGGCGCGACGCTGGCCCCGAGGGCGCGCGCGACGTCCGCCTCCCCGCGCGCGACGGCCCCGGCACGCTCGACGGGCGCGAGCGGGTGACGCGCGATGCCGAGGGGCTGACGATCGCGACCAGCGCCGAGGGTCCGCTCGCCACGGGCGGCGCCGAGGGCCGCGTCGCGCTCAAGCGCGAGGAGCGGATCGAGCGCGGGCTGATCGTGCGCGCGCGCGAAACGCGGCGGATCTGGCCCAAGGGCGGCGACGCCGCGCCGAGCCTGACGATCGTCACCCAAAGCTCGCTCGGTCATATGGTAAAATAATACCCGTCAGCAAAGCCGCGCATTGCTTGACTTCGCGGGCCTACGCCGTAGATAGGCGCGCAACGACGCCGCCCCTCATCCGGGCGGCGCTTCGCATTTTGAAAGGGTCTGCCCGATGAAGGCGCTGCTGAAGACCACCAAGGCGATCAAGCCCGCCGAGGTGGAAAAGAAATGGCATATCGTCGATGCCGACGGCTTGGTCGTCGGCCGCGCCGCGACGATCATCGCCAATGTGCTGCGCGGCAAGCACAAGCCGAGCTTCACCCCGCATGTCGATTGCGGCGACAATGTGATCGTGATCAACGCCGACAAGGTGCGCTTCACCGGCAAGAAGCTGGGCCAGAAGGTCTATTATAAGCACACCGGCTATGCCGGCGGGATCAAGGGCATCACCGCCGCCAAGGTGCTCGAGGGCCGCTTCCCCGAGCGCGTGCTGGAAAAGGCGATCGAGCGGATGATCCCGCGCGGCCCGCTCGGCCGCCAGCAGATGCGCAACCTGCGCATCTACGCCGGCGCCGAGCATCCGCACGAAGCGCAAAACCCCGAAGTGCTCGACATCGCGGGCATGAACCGCAAGAACAAGGTGGGCTTGTAATGTCCGACAATCGTCAGTCGCTTTCCGATCTCGGCGCGATCACCAGCGCGCCGCGCGCCGCGCCCGCGCCGCTCGCCGCCGAGGGCGTCGCCGCCCCGGTTCAGGCCGAGCCGACCCCGCTGCGCCCGCAACAGCTCGACAAATATGGCCGCGCCTATGCGACCGGCCGCCGCAAGGACGCGGTCGCGCGCGTGTGGCTCAAGCCCGGCAGCGGCAAGATCGTGATCAACGGCCGCGACCAGGAGGTCTATTTCGCGCGCCCGACGCTGCGCCTCGTCATCAACCAGCCGTTCGGCGTCGCCGAGCGCGAGGGGCAATATGACGTGATTTGCACCGTGAAGGGCGGCGGGCTTTCGGGCCAGGCGGGCGCGGTGAAGCATGGCATCGCCCAGGCGCTCACCCGGTTCGAGCCGGCGCTGCGTTCGCCGGTGAAGGCCGCGGGCTTCCTGACGCGCGACAGCCGCACCGTCGAGCGTAAGAAATACGGCCGCGCCAAGGCCCGCCGTAGCTTCCAATTCTCGAAGCGCTGAGTTCGGTTTTTCTTGGGCACGAAGAGCGGTCTCGCGAATGGCGGGGCCGCTCTTTTGCTTTTGGGGCACGGCTCGTCGCGCTCGCGCCACGCCTCGCCCGTCTCTTACCGCCGCCCAAGGCGCGCTTCGCGCGCGCGCGCGTTGCCTGGGGCAAAACGGGAGAGACATGATGAAAATCCTGGTTCCGGCGACGCTGTTCCTGGCGCTCGCCGCCTGCTCGGGCAACAACGCGCCGCGCGACACCGAAACCGCCGCCACCACCAACGGCATCGATCCCGCCGCCCCGCCGCCGGTCGCGACCGAGTCGGTCGCCAATGATGCACTGGCGGCGAACGGCGCCGCGCCGGCGGGCGCCCCCGCCCCCGATGACGTCGCGACGCTGAGCGGCGCGCAATTCGCGAGCTTCACCGGCGACGCGAGCAAGGGCAAGACAGCGTTCACCGTCTGCGCGACCTGCCACTCGGTCGAGCCCGGCGCGAACCGGATCGGCCCGACGCTGCATCAAGTCGTCGGCCGCAAGGCGGGCACCGTGCCCGGCTATAGTTATTCCGCCGCCAACAAGAACAGCGGCATCACCTGGACCAAGGAAAAGCTGTTCCAATATCTGGAAAAGCCGCAGCGCGTGATTCCGGGCACCAAGATGACTTATCCCGGCATGGCCGATCCGCAACAACGCGCCGACCTGATCGCTTATCTGGCGACGGTCTGATGGGCCGATCGAGCTGCGCATAGCCGGAACCGCCTACATCCGGTCGTGCTGAGCTCGTCGAAGCACCGTTCTTCTTTTAGAGGGTCGTAAGGACGGACGGCCCCTCCACGAGCGCGGAGCGAACGGAGAAGAGATGCCGATCGCCCCGGCGCGGCCCCTGTCCTTGGTCGCTGAACCCGCCATCGCGCGCGTCGCCTCCCCTTCGGCGAGCAATTCGCGCGTCCTGCCGGCGCCGCCCGCGCGTTTCCCAACCTGGCGCGGCTTTCCTCGCCCGCCCTTGCCCGCTAGGCACGCGCTCGCAAGAACCAAGGAGTAGGCCATGAGCGCGCCCGTGCTCGACACGCGCATTTCCCCCGAGAGCGAGGCGTTTCGCGCCAATGCCGCGCACAACCGCGCGCTGGTGGAGCGGCTGCGCGCCGATGTCGCCCAAGCCGCGCTCGGCGGCCCCGAACGCGCGCGCGCCAAGCACAGCGAGCGCGGCAAGCTGCTGCCGCGCGAGCGGGTCGAGCGGCTGCTCGATCCGGGCGCGCCTTTCCTGGAAATCGGCCAGCTCGCCGCGCATGGCGTTTATGGCGAGGACATCCCAGGCGCGGGGATGATCGCCGGCATCGGCCGCGTTTCGGGCCGGCAAGTGATGATCCTGGCGAACGACGCGACGGTGAAGGGCGGCACTTACTATCCGCTCACCGTGAAGAAGCATTTGCGCGCGCAGGAAATCGCCGAGGCGAACCGGCTGCCGTGCATCTATCTGGTCGATTCGGGGGGCGCCAATCTGCCGCATCAGGCCGAGGTCTTCCCCGATCGCGACCATTTCGGCCGCATCTTCTTCAACCAGGCCAATATGAGCGCCAAGCGCATCCCCCAAATCGCCTGCGTGATGGGGAGTTGCACCGCGGGCGGCGCCTATGTGCCGGCGATGTCCGACGAGACGGTGATCGTGCGCGGCCAGGGGACGATTTTCCTCGCCGGGCCCCCGCTGGTGCAGGCGGCGACGGGCGAGGTGATCTCGGCCGAGGATCTGGGCGGCGGCGAGCTCCATGCACGGCGCTCGGGCGTGGTCGATCATCTCGCCGAGAATGACGCCCACGCGCTGACGATCGTGCGCGACATCGTCAGCCATTTGGGCAAGGGCGCCGAGCCCTTCGTCACGCTGCGCGATCCGCGCCCGCCGCGCTTCGACGCGGAGGAACTGTACGGCATCATCCCCCCCGACGTCCGCGCGCCCTATGACGTGCATGAGGTGATCGCGCGGCTGGTCGACGCATCCGAGTTTCACGAATTCAAGGCGCTGTTCGGATCGTCGCTCGTCTGCGGTTTCGCGCATATCTGGGGGATGCCGGTCGCGATCCTGGCGAACAACGGCGTGTTGTTCAGCGAGAGCGCGGTGAAGGGCGCGCATTTCATCGAACTCGCGCAGCAGCGGCGTATCCCCTTGCTGTTCCTGCAGAATATCTCGGGCTTCATGGTCGGCGGCAAATATGAGGCGGAAGGCATCGCCAAGCACGGCGCCAAGCTGGTGACGGCGGTCGCGACCGCGACCGTGCCCAAGATCACGGTGCTGATCGGCGGCTCGTTCGGCGCGGGGAACTACGGCATGTGCGGGCGGGCCTATTCGCCGCGCTTCCTGTTCAGCTGGCCCAATGCGCGGATCAGCGTGATGGGCGGCGAGCAAGCAGCGAGCGTGCTGGCGACCGTGCACCGCGACGCGGCGACTTGGTCCGCCGATGAGGCCGAGGCGTTCAAGGCGCCGATCCGCCAGAAATACGAGGACGAAGGCAACCCCTGGTACGCGACCGCGCGGCTGTGGGACGATGGCATCATCGATCCGGCGCAGACGCGCGACGTGCTGGGCTTGGCGCTCGCGGCGACGCTGGAGGCGGGGGTAGAAGAGCGGGGGTTTGGGGTGTTTCGGATGTGACGCCCTTAAATCCTCCCCAAGCTTGCTTGGGGAGGGGGACCGTGCGAAGCACGGTGGAGGGGCCGCGACGATGGCAATTCTTCCCAAACCTGCCCGAACCGTGCGGCATGCCCGCCAGCTAAGGCGACAAATGTCGCTTCCCGAGGTGCTGCTATGGCAAGCGCTGCGCGCGCGGCCGGACGGCTTTAAGTTCCGCCACCAACATCCCGCCGGCCCCTATGTGCTGGACTTCTATTGTCCCGAGGCGAAACTTTGCATCGAGGTCGATGGCGAAGCGCATGAGCGCGGCAATCGCTTGGCGCGGGATGCCGAGCGCGATACGCTGCTCGCCTGTCACGGCATCGAAACGCTGCGTATCCCGGCCCGCGATATATTGGCCGACCTCGAGGCGGTCGTAACGGCCATCATCACCCTTGCAACCGCGCGTCGGCCCCTCCACCGCCGTTCCGGCGGTCCCCCTCCCCGAGCATAGCTTGGGGAGGATTTGCCCATCACGAACGGAGCCCCCATGATCCTCGCGCTTCTCCTCCAAACCACCCCCGTCGCGCCGCTCCCCAAGGGCACCGGCCTGCCGCCGCAGCCCCAAGCGGAGGCCGAGCAAGTGATGCAGGTCGTCAACAGCCTCTTCGCCGGCATCGCCGCGCGCGACGCGGCCAAGATCGCCGAGACGCTGCGCCCCGACGCGACCGCGACCATCGCCAACGAAAACCCCAAGCGGATCGTCCACTTCACCCGCGAGCAACTGCTCGCCCGCTTCACCCCCGGCCCCGAGCGGTTCGAGGAGCGGCTCTACGACCCGGCGATCGAGGTGGACGGCGACATCGCCTATGTGTGGGGCCGCTATGATTTCCGGATCGACGGCAAGCTCCACCATTGCGGCTATGATCATTTCGATCTGGTCCGCGAGGGCGGCGCCTGGAAGATCCAGAACCTCACCTGGTCGAGCCGAACCGATTGCGCGCAAGGCCAATAGCTCGAGGGGCGACTTAACGCCCCGCCGTCACCCCGGACTTGGTCCGGGGTCCACCGCTGGGTGCGCTTTACGGTCGCGGGTCGGGCCGACGGCGGATAGCGGCACCGGCCCGTGCCCCCTTGCGCAAAATCAGATGCGCGCCGCCGCGCGAGCCGCTATCGCCCGGCCATGATCGCCTCGCTCCTCATCGCCAATCGCGGCGAAATCGCCTGCCGCATCATCCGCACCTGCCGCAAGCTCGGCATTCGCACGATCGCGGTCTATTCGGATGCCGACGCCCGGGCGCTGCACGTGCGGCAGGCCGACGAAGCGGTGCATATCGGCCCCTCCCCGGCGCGCGAGAGCTATTTGCGCGGCGACAAAATCATCGCTGCCGCCAAGGCGACCGGCGCCGAGGCGATCCACCCGGGCTATGGCTTTCTCTCCGAAAATGCCGACTTCGCCGAGGCGGTGGCGGCGGCGGGGCTGATCTGGGTGGGCGCGACGCCCCATTCGATCCGCGCGATGGGGCTGAAGGACGCCGCCAAGAAGCTGATGGCGGACGCGGGCGTCCCCGTGACGCCGGGTTATCTGGGCGAGGATCAGGCGCCCGACCGGCTCCAGGCCGAGGCCGATGCGATCGGCTATCCGGTGCTGATCAAGGCGGTCGCGGGCGGCGGCGGCAAGGGGATGCGGCGCGTCGAGGCGAGCGCCGATTTCGCCGACGCGCTCGCCAGCTGCAAGCGCGAGGCCGCCTCCAGCTTCGGCGACGACCGGGTGCTGATCGAAAAATACATCACCGCCCCGCGCCATATCGAGGTGCAGGTCTTCGGCGACACGCATGGCAACATCGTCCATCTGTTCGAGCGCGACTGCTCGCTCCAGCGCCGCCACCAAAAGGTGATCGAGGAAGCCCCCGCGCCCGGCATGTCCGAGGAGACGCGCGAACGCCTCTGCGCGGCGGCGGTGCGCGCGGCCCAGGCGGTGGATTATGTCGGCGCGGGCACGATCGAGTTCATCGCCGACGCGAGCGAGGGCCTGCGCGCCGACCGCATCTGGTTCATGGAAATGAACACCCGGCTCCAGGTCGAGCATCCGGTGACCGAGGAGATCACCGGCGTCGATCTGGTCGAATGGCAGCTGCGCGTGGCGTCGGGCGAGACGCTGCCCAAGCGCCAGGAGGAGTTGGCGATCAACGGCCACGCGATCGAGGCGCGGCTATATGCCGAGGACCCGGCCAAGGGGTTTTTGCCGAGCGTTGGGCGGCTGGAGCGCTTCCGGCTACCGACCGAGGTCCGGTCAACGCGCTGGCGCGATCCGGTTCGTGGTGTCGAGTTCGAGAATGATTATCCTTCTGTTGGCCGCATCGAGACCGGCGTTACCGAAGGCGGAGAAGTCTCACCCTTTTACGACCCGATGATCGCGAAAATCATCTGCCACGCTGACACGCGCCGCGATGCCGCCGTCGGGTTGGCGAGCCTATGTGCCGATGCACAAATCTGGCCGATCCGGACGAACGCCACCTTCCTGCACGCGCTACTGGTCAACCCGGATTTCATGTCGGGGAGGATCGACACTGGCTTTATCGAGCGGTACCACGAAGATGTCATCTTCAGCGTCGATCCAGAACCATGGTTGCTTGGTCCAGTGGCGGAAATGATCTGCCATAAGGCTATTGAAGGACGACCCTTGCCCATCGGCTTTCGATTGAATGCGGACGTCACAACCGACGTTGCAGTAATGGACCGCCGACAAGTTTATCGTGCGTCATTGGCTAGCGGCGCGACTTATGACCAGCGGGCCTATCCGCTTGTCCAAGCGGACCACGACGCTGTCTGGGCAACAATGCAAGGCGAAACATGGCGCTTTACGGCGCCACGCTTCGATCAAGCAGCCAGCGGGTTGGCTTCGTCCGGCGCCCTCCTCGCCCCGATGCCCGGGCGCGTGACCGCCGTCGAGGTCGCCCCCGGCGATACCGTCACCAAGGGCCAGCGCCTCGTCACGCTCGAAGCGATGAAGATGGAGCACGCGCTCACCGCGCCGTTCGACGGGGTGGTGGCCGAACTCAACGCCACGCCTGGCACGCAGGTGCCGGTCGATGCGCTGCTCGTTCGGGTGGAGGCCAAGGAATGAGCCTTCTCCCGCGCGCGGGAGAAGGATAGCAGAGCTTGGCGGCGCAAGCCGCCTAGCGGCGCTTGGATGAGGGGAAGCGGTCGGCGCCGCCGACCGCGCGACCGCTGGCGCGGTCGCTTCTACCCCTCACCCCACTGCGGCTAGGCAGCAAGCTGCCAAGCCTTCGTATCCCTCTCCCCTCTGCGAGGGGCGAGGGCAAAGGACAGGGAAACGATGCCCGGCAAATATTTCGACGAATGGCAGTTCGGCGAGCGGATCGAGCATCCCTTGCGCCGCACCGTCACCGAGACCGACAATCTGCTCTGGTCGACGATGACGCACAACCCGCAGCCGCTCCACCTCGACGCGGAAGCCGCCAAGGCAAGCGAGTTCGGCCGCATCTTGGTGAACGGCACCTTCACCTTCAGCCTGATGGTCGGCATCACCGTCGCCGAGACGACGATGGGCACGCTGGTCGCGAATTTGGGCTATGACAAGCTCGTGATGCCCGCCCCCGTCTTCATCGGCGACACGCTGCGCGCGACGAGCGAAGTGACCGAGCTACGTGAGTCGAAGTCACGCCCCAATGCCGGGCTCGTCACCTGGCGCCACCAGATGCTCAACCAGCGCGACGAACGCGTATGCGAATGCCTGCGCACCGCGCTGCTGCTGAAGCGCCCCGTTTGACCGCCGCCGAAAATATGTAGCGTTCGCTACAATGATCGGCTATCGCCCGAGGCCGAGGAGAAGGCGATGGCTCGATTCTGGCGAAACTGGCTCACCATCTGGTGCGCGGCGGTGATCCTGTTCGGGGTGACGCTGCTGCTAGGCGGCATCCCCGCCACGGCCGCGCCGGTCTTCGCGCTGCTCGATCTGCTCAACGGCGCCGCGCCGCTCGACATCACGCCGGCGCTTTATTTCGCGAACGGCGTGCTCGGCGGAGTGACGATCGGCTGGGGCGTCGGACGCTGGGCGCGGTGCGCGTCGCGGCCGATCTGGGCGATCAGGGACGGCGGCTCTGGCGCTGGACGGTGGCGGGCGTGCTCGCCTGGTTCGTGACCGATTCGACGCTGTCGGTCGCGACTGGTTTCGGGCTCAACGTGGTCCCGAATATCGTTTTTCTGGTGACCTTCTTCGTACCGCTGTTCGCGAGCGGCGCGCTCGAACGCTGACTTAGCGCGCCGATGCTTGACGAGCAGCCGGTCTACCGCCGCGCCGCCTCGAAGCGACCGTCGACGCTCGAGATCGCGATCCGGTGCACCTTGCCGTCCGCGCCGAAATCATAGCGCGCCGCGCGCGTGCGCGGGCGGGGATCGGCGATCGCGCCGGGGGGCAGGTCGTCGCGGCGGACGCTGTCGGCGCTTTCGACGATCAGCAGCGTCCCGCCCCGGCCCGCCCAGCCCTTGGCGACGCCCAGCACGCCTTTCGCCGGGCGCGCCAGCCGCAGCCATTGGTCGGGCCCGCGCGCGATCGGCTTGCCATTCTCCTCGACGATCAGATCGGGCGCGAACAGCGATTTATAGGCAGGCGCGACCGGATCGGCGGCGAGGATCGCGTCCTGCGCCGCCTCGACGAAAGCGGGCGGCGGTGGCGGCAGGCTCGCGCCGGCTGCCCCGGGGACCATCAACGCCAACGCCAGCATCGCGCGTTTCATCGCTCGCTCCATGGTTTCGGCACGTGCCGCTTATACGGTAAAGCTCTCGCCGCAGCCGCAGCTGCCCTTGGCATTGGGATTGTTGAACACGAAGCCGGCGGCGAAATCATCCTCCACCCAGTCCATCGTCGAGCCGATCAGATAGAGCACCGAGCCGCCATCGACATAAAGCGTGCCGCCCGGCGTTTCGATCTTTTCGTCGAACGGCTTGGCTTCGGTGACGTAATCGACCGAATAAGCGAGCCCCGAACAGCCGCGGCGCGGGGTCGAAAGCTTTACCCCCACCGCGCCCTCGGGCGCCTTCGCCATCAAGGCGGCGATCCGCGCCTCGGCATTGGGGGTGAGGAACAGGGCCTGCGGGCGGGCACGGGTCTTCACGTCGCTCATCACAACATCCCCAGTTCGAGCTTGGCTTCGTCGCTCATCTTGCCCGGGTCCCAAGGCGGGTCCCACACCAGATTGACCTCGGCCGAGCCGACCCCCGGCACCGCGCCGACGCGGATTTCGACTTCGGCGGGCATCGATTCGGCGACCGGGCAATGCGGCGTCGTCAGCGTCATGGTGACGATCACATGGCCGTCGCTGATCTCGACGTTGTAGACGAGACCCAGCTCATAAATATTCACCGGGATTTCCGGATCGTAGATTTCCTTGAGCGCGGCGATCACCGCTTCGTAGAGCGCGCCGCCGGGGCCTTCGGCATCTTCGGCGACGGGCGCCTGGCTCAGAAACCCTTCGAGATAATCGCGCTTGCGCTCGAACCCCGCGCGCACGTCGACCCGCGCCCGGGGTGGCGTCGGCACGCCGCTCACTTCTTCCACCTCGATGCTCATCCGAAAATCCTCGTCACCCGCTCGATCCCCATGACCAGCGCCGCCACGTCGTCGCTGGTCGAATAGACGCCGAAGCTCGCCCGCGCGGTCGCGGGCACGCCGAGCGCCTCCATCAGCGGTTGAGCGCAGTGGTGGCCGGCGCGGATCGCGACCCGCCCCTCGTCCAAGATAGTGCCGACGTCGTGCGGGTGAACCCCTTGCACCGCAAAGGAAATAATGCCCGCCGACTCCTCCGGCCCGAAGAGCGTGACGCTGTTCAGCTCGCGCAGAGCGGCGCGCGCCTCGGCGACCAGCGCGGCTTCATGCGCGTGGATCGCCGCCACCCCGATGCGCTCGACATAATCGACCGCCGCCGCGAGCCCCAGCGCGCCGACGATGTGCGGCGTTCCCGCCTCGAACCGGGCGGGCGGCGGCGCGAAGGTCGTGCCGGCGAAGGAGACGCGATCGATCATCGCCCCGCCCCCCTGCCAAGGCGGCATCGCCGCGAGCAGTTCGGGCCGCGCCCACAGCGCGCCGATGCCGGTCGGGCCGTAAAGCTTGTGGGCTGAGAAGACGTAGAAATCGCAGCCCAGCGCCTGCACGTCGACCGGCAGGCGCGGCACCGCCTGGCAGCCATCGAGCAGCAGCTTGGCGCCCACCGAATGCGCGATCGCGGCGGCGCGGGGGGCATCGAGCACCGAGCCGAGCACGTTCGAGACATGCGCGAGCGCGACCAGCTTGTGTGCCGGGGTGATCATCGCCGCCATCGCGTCGAGATCGATGCGGTGATCCTCGGTGAGCGGCACGACGTCGATCGCCGCGCCGACGCGTTGCGCGACCAGCTGCCACGGCACGATGTTCGAATGATGTTCGAGCTGGCTCAGCAGGATGCGGTCGCCGGGCCGGAGGGTGCTGGCGGCCCAGCTGTAAGCAACCAAATTGATCGCCTCGGTCGCGCCGCGCGCGAACACGATCTCCTCGGGGGCGCCGGCGCCCAGGAAGCGCGCGACCTTGGCGCGCGCCGCCTCGTAAGCCAGCGTCATGTCCGCCGAGCGCTGATAGACGCCGCGATGCACGGTGGCGTAGGTGGTATCGTAGCCGCGTGCGATGGCGTCGATCACCGCTTGCGGCTTTTGCGCGGTGGCGGCGGAATCGAGATAGGCCCAGCCGGCGGGAATGGCGGGGAAATCGGCGCGGTGATCGAGCGGCCCGACCAAGGGAGCATCGTTCGCCCCGAGCAACGTAGAGGGGCGCGCGTCCAGCGCGGCGCCCGAGTCACGCGCCTCGACTTCGCTCGGCGCGAACGGCGTTTCGGTAAACCCTGCTTCCTGCGTCATGCCAGCAACCTCCTCAGCGCCGCGCGCGCCGCTTCCTGCAAGTCCGCGCGGGCATCCTCGCTTGCGCCTTCGAACGCCCCGGCGACGAACGCCTCCAGCAGCAGCGCCTTGGCCTCGGCGGGCGGCAGGCCCCGGCTCGCCAGATAGAAAAGCGCCGCGCGGTCGAGCTCGCCGACCGTCGCGCCATGCGCGCATTTCACGTCATCGGCATAGATTTCGAGTTCGGGCTTGGCATTGGCGGTCGCGGTGCGCGCGAGCAGCATCGCTTTCACGCTCTGCGCGGCGTCGGTCTTCTGCGCGTGGCGTGCGACGCCGATGCGGCCGAGATAGGAGCCGGTCGCCTGGCCGCCCAGCACCGATCGCACCACTTGATTGGATGTGCCGTCGGGCTCGGCATGCTGGACGCTGGTCACGATTTCGAGCGTCTGCGTATCGCCCCCCAGGATCGCCGCGCCGAGTTCGAAATGGGCGGCGCGGTGGAGCGTGACGTCGATCTCGATCCGCCCGAGCTTGCCGCCGGTGTTGAGCAGATGGAAGGCCGCGCGCCCCTCGGCGCCGATGGTGACGCGGTAGTGCTGGACCACCGCCGCGTCGTTCCCGGCGTCCTGCACGATCACCCGCGCGAGATCGCCGCCTTCGGGCACCATGATTTCCTCGGGCGCGGCGAGCGGCCACGCGCCTTCGAGCGCGGCGAGATCCGAATAGCGCCAGGCTTCGTCGCGGGTGGTGGGAAGGACCTCCATCAAATCCTCCCCAAGCTCTGCTTGGGGAGGGGGACCGTGCGGAGCACGGTGGAGGGGTTGCCCCCTCGATCGCCCAGCGCGGCCCCTCCACCAGCCTTCGGCTGGTCCCCCTCCCCGAGCAAGCTCGGGGAGGATCGGTCAAGCCACCCGCTCACGCCACCACCCCCGCATAGCCTTCGCGCTCCAGCTCGTGCGCGAGCTCGGGCCCACCCGATCGCACGATACGGCCATCGGCGAGGACATGGACGAAATCGGGCCGCACATAATCGAGCAGCCGCTGATAATGGGTAATCAGCACCACCGCCCGGTCGGATGCGCGCATGATGCGGTTGATCCCCTCGCCCACCACGCGCAGCGCGTCGATATCGAGCCCGCTATCGGTCTCGTCGAGCACCGCGAGCTTGGGGGCGAGGATGCCCATCTGCACCATTTCGTTGCGCTTCTTCTCGCCGCCCGAAAAGCCGACATTGACCGGGCGCTTGAGCATTTCCGGATCGAGCGCGAGCAGCCCGGCCTGTTCGCGGGCGAGCTTGATGAACTCGCCGCCCGATAGCGGCTCTTCCCCGCGCGCGCGGCGCTGGGCGTTCAGGCTTTCGCGCAGGAATTGCAGGTTCGAGACGCCGGGGATTTCGACCGGATATTGGAAGCCGAGGAACAGCCCGGCGGCGGCGCGCTCGTGCGGCTCGCGCTCGAGCAGGTCTTCGCCATCGAACTGGACCGATCCTTCGGTCACCTCATAGCCCGGCCGCCCGCCGAGCACATAGCCGAGCGTCGATTTGCCGGCGCCGTTCGGCCCCATGATCGCGTGGATCTCGCCCGCGTTCACGGCGAGCGAGAGACCCTTGAGGATCGGTTTGCCGTCGATTTCGGCGTGGAGATTTTCGATGTGGAGCATCAGGCCAATTCTTTCGGTTGTTCGAGCGAGGGCGGGTTGTCGACGGGCGCCCCCCGCACCACCGCGCGCGCGGCGAGGCGGCGCCCCTCGGCCCCCAGCGCGTCGAACGCGCGGGGAGAAATCACCAATTTCTCGTAGCGCGTGGCGCAGGGATCGACGACTTGGTGCCACCAGGGCCGGCAGAAAACGGTGAAGAGCACCGGCCGCGGCGCGGTCCCGCGGTTGGCGAGCCCATGGTGGACCAAGCGGAAATCCCAGAGCAGCGCCGAGCCCGGCATCACCTCCGGCGCGAAGTCATGCGGCCCCTTGCCGCCCGGCTTGCGGTGGCTGCCGAGCCAAAAGCCCGTCGTGCCCGAGCGCGCGTCCATCGGCACCAGCGGCATCGCGAAGGCGGCGGCGAACGGCGGCACCAGCACATCGGCACCGACATCGGGGTAAAGCAGCGCGTCGGCATGGCGCGCCTGATCGTTGCTGCCGGGGAGCGAGACGAGCACGCCGAACGAATCGATCTCGGGCGCGCCGCCGAGCAGCCGCCGCGCGAGCGCAATCACCGGATCGGGCAAGAACACCGCCCGCTCGGCGAACGCGCCATCGACGAGCACGGGCGCGGTGTGGCGCCCCTTATAGTTGCCGAAATTTCGTTGCAGATCGACGACGACGTAATCGGCGTGATCGCGCTCCAATTGCGCATGGCAGCGCGCGAGCAGCGCCGGGTCGACGAGATCGTCGAGCACGACGACGCCATCGCGCAGGAACGCCCGCGCCGCGGCATCGATCGCGGTGGCGCGGTCGCTATCGGCGGCGAAGGAAACGCGCGTCCCCGCGCCGAGCCCGGTCATGCCACGGCCCCTCCATTGACGAGGGGCGCGCCCCCGATCGCCGCACCAACCGACCGCCCGCCGAGGGCATGGCCGAGCGTCGATTTGCCCGCGCCGTTCGGCCCCATGATCGCATGGATCTCGCCGGCGTTCACGGTGAGCGAAAGGCCCTTCAGGATGGGCTTGCCGTCGATTCCGGCCTGGAGGTTCTCAATATTCAGCATCGAGTGACCAATTCATTCCATTTTCATCTTGTCGCAGGTCCACCTTGCGCAAGACTGCATTTATTTTGGCACGATCGCCGGAAGCACGCGCTTCGTCATAAGCGTCCAGCAGCCCCGCGTCGAACAGCCGCTCGTTGACCGTCATGCCGTCGTACTTACCCATCCGACCCCTCCAAAACGATCCCCAGCAGCTTGTGCCCCTCGACCACTTCAAGCCCCTCCCCTTCAGGGGAGGGGTTGGGGTGGGGCCGGTGCCGTGAGGAACGACCTGCGGCAGCGGCGAGAATGGCTGTCAGTACGCCGTCACTGTTCGTCATGACGTCGCCATTTGCCACGCGAAGAACCGCAATGCCGATTCCTGCCAGTACTTCATCTCGCACGCGGTCTTTCGTCTCATCATGCGTATCGCCATCGACCTCGACGATCAACGATCGAGCCGGGCACATGAAATCGGCGATGTACGGACCGATTACCTCCTGTCGGCGGAACTTCAGCCCACCAAGCTGACTGTTGGACAAATGCCGCCATAGCAGCTTTTCAGGCTCTGTCGGATTGCGGCGCATCTCGCGCGCGCGTTCGTGCAGCCATCGCAACTGCTCGACCGACAAGCCCCACCCCAAACCCCTCCCCTGAAGGGGAGGGGCTTCTGGTCGCCAGCCCTTGTCATAGCCCCTCGCCTTCCGGGGAGAGATTGGGGTGGGGGCGGTCATCACCCCACGCTTCCCTCGAGGCTAATCCCCAGCAGCTTCTGCGCCTCGACCGCGAATTCCATCGGCAGTTGCTGGAGCACTTCGCGCGCGAAGCCGTTGACGATCAGCGCCACCGCCGCCTCCTGGTCGAGCCCGCGCTGCATCGCGTAGAAGAGCTGGTCTTCGCTGATCTTCGAGGTGGTTGCCTCATGCTCGATCTGCGCGCTCGGGTTCTTCACCTCGATATAGGGCACGGTGTGCGCGCCACATTGATCGCCGAGCAGCAGCGAATCGCACTGGGTGAAGTTGCGAACCCCTTCCGCGGTCGGGGCGACGCGCACGAGCCCACGATAAGTATTGTCGCTGCGCCCGGCGCTGATGCCTTTCGAGACGATCGTCGAGCGGCTGCCCTTGCCGAGGTGGATCATCTTGGTGCCGGTATCGGCCTGTTGGCGATTATTCGTCACCGCCACCGAATAAAATTCGCCGACACTATTCTCCCCCGCGAGCACACAGCTCGGATATTTCCAGGTGATCGCCGATCCCGTCTCGACCTGGGTCCAGGAAACCTTGCTGTTCTTGCCCTGACACAAAGCGCGCTTGGTGACGAAATTATAGATGCCGCCCTTGCCATTCTCGTCGCCTGGATACCAATTCTGGACGGTCGAATATTTGATCTCGGCATCGTCGAGCGCGACGAGTTCGACCACGGCGGCGTGGAGCTGGTTCTCGTCGCGCATCGGCGCGGTGCAGCCTTCGAGATACGACACATAAGCGCCCTTGTCCGCGACGATCAGCGTGCGTTCGAACTGGCCGGTATTTTCGGCATTGATCCGGAAATAGGTCGAAAGCTCCATCGGGCAGCGCACGCCTTCGGGAATGTAAACGAAGGTCCCGTCCGAAAACACCGCGCAGTTGAGTGTCGCGAAATAATTATCGTGCATCGGCACGACCTTGCCGAGCCATTTCTTCACCAGCTCGGGGTATTCGCGGATTGCTTCGCTGATCGACAGGAAGATCACCCCCGCGCGCTTCAGTTCCTCGCGGAACGTCGTCGCGACCGACACGCTATCGAACACCGCGTCGACCGCGACCTTGCGCGCGCCTTCCACCCCGGCGAGCACTTTCTGCTCCTCGATCGGGATACCGAGCTTCTCATAGACGCGGCGGATTTCGGGATCGACCTCGTCCAGGCTGGCGAGCTTCGGCTTGGCCTTGGGCGCGGCGTAATAATAAGCGTCCTGATAATCGATCGGATCGATGTTGAGCTTCGCCCAATCGGGCGCCGTCATCGTCTGCCACAAGCGAAACGCCTTCAGCCGCCAGTCGAGCATCCATTCGGGCTCGCCCTTTTTGGCGGAGATATAGCGCACCGTCTCCTCGGTGAGGCCCTTGGGCGCGAACTCTTGTTCGATGTCGCTGGTGAAGCCCCATTCATACTTCTTGTTCGCGGCGGCGATCGCCTCGGCGTTCTTGGTGGCCATTGGTTTATTGCTCCACGATCCGTTCGGGCTGAGCTTGTCGAAGCCCGGTCCTGTCTTCGCCCGTCGCAAGGAAGGACGGCCCTTCGACAGGCTCAGGGCGAACGGACAATTGGGTGAGGTTCACGCTCGCCAGCGCATCGCGGACCAGCGCGTTGACCGGGGACCAGGCGCCACGCACCCGGCATTGCTCGACCGCGCAATCGTGCCGCGCCTCGTCGACGCAGGGGGTGAGCGCGATCGGTCCCTCGATCGCCTCGATCACATCGGCGAGGCTGATCGCCGCGGCGGGCCG
The DNA here is from genome assembly GCA_002083475.1 of Proteobacteria bacterium SG_bin5. Lineage (GTDB taxonomy): Bacteria > Pseudomonadota > Alphaproteobacteria > Sphingomonadales > Sphingomonadaceae > Sphingomonas. Next base: position 38,134 of record LWDI01000060.1, on the reverse strand, counting down.
CGCGAGGCGAAAACCGCCGCCGCTGCCGCGCGTGCTTTCGATCAAGCCGGCGGCCGATAGGCGGCTGACGAGCTTTTGCACCGTCGGCAGCGGCAGGCCGGTCTCCTCGGCGAGCCGCGTCGCGTTCAGCCGCACCCCCGCGCCGCAATGGCGCGCGGCGGCGGCGAGCAGCACGACCGCATAATCGGCGAGCGAAGAAAGGCGCATGGGCTCCTAATCGGACGATTTCGATCCGATTGCCAGATGGGGGCGCGCGCGTGCCGCGTCAACTTGATTTTGGTTGCGTGGCGACAGCTCGGCAGAAGGCGCTACCGCAACATGTTGAAGCCCGGGGTCGGGCTCAGCGCCCGAGCCGGATTGTCGCTCACCGCCGGCAGCGCGGGAAAGCTCGCGCGCGCGCGCGTGAAGGTCGTGCGCGCGGCGGCCGCGCCGGGGACCGCCAGCGATCCACCGACCCAGCGCCAATGCCAGGGCTCATAGCTCACCCCCTGGGCATTGCCGGCGGGAAAGCTCAGCTCGAAGCCATAGTCGGGCGCGTGCGCGATCAGCCAGCGCCCGGCGGGGGTCTGCGCGAAACAGGGGCTGACATCATGGCAGCGCGGGCTCGGGCGCGTACCGAAATCGAGCGCATAGCCGGTTGCATGCTCGCTATAGCCCGGCGGCCCCACCGAGCGGGCGCGATCGGCGGCGTCGCGCGCGCGCTTGCGCGGGCCGATCTGGCCGCAGAACACCGCCCCCTGACGCGCGACCGAGCGATAGCAAGACACCGCGCGCACCGCGCCGCCCAGGCCCGCCGCCCGCGCCGCCGCGAGCAGCCGCTCGAGATCGGCGACCACCTCGCGCCGCAACAGGCATTCGCCGCCGATCGCGAAGCCCGCGGGCGCGCGCACCAGCTGCTCGGGCTGGACTTGCTCATAAGGCAAATGGCCGAGCATCCGCCCGTCGGGGAGCGGCGCCACTTCTTGCCCCGGGCAGAGTCGGGTCGCCGAAAGCGCGGCGGGCGCGCCGAACAACGCGAGCGAAATCAATAGGCTAATCCGCATTCGCCCTCCCATGCCAACGCCGCTCTGGCATGGCGGCGGGGATGGTGGCAAGGCGTATCCATGCTGACCGACCGCGTGCTGTTCATCGATGCCGAAGCGATCCTGCTCGACAAGCCCGCCGGCCTGCCGGTCGACGCGCCGCGCGACGGGAGCCTGAGTATCGAGAACCATCTCCAGGCGCTCGCCTTCGGCTTCCAACGCTGGCCGATGCCGGTCCACCGGCTCGATCGCGACACCTCGGGCTGCCTGCTGCTCGCGCGCAACCCGCGCGCGCACAAGCGCTTCGCCCAGGCGTTCGAGGCGGGCGCGGTCGAGAAACGCTATCGCGCGGTGCTCGACGGCGTGCCCGAGGGCACGGCGGGCGTGATCGACCTCGCGCTCGCCAAGGTCAGCAGCGCCGAGCGCGGTTGGCGGATGGTGGCGAGCGCCAAGGGCAAGGCGGCGCGCACGCATTGGCGGCTGCTGCGCGCGAGCGGCGGGCGCGCGCTGGTCGAATTCGTGCCCGAGACCGGGCGCACCCATCAGATTCGCGTCCATGCCGCCGAGGGGCTCGGCTGCCCGGTGGCGGGCGATCCCGTTTACGGCCGCGCGAACGGCGCGCCGATGCTGCTCCACGCGGCGGCCTTGAGCGTGCCGCGCGCGCGCAAAGGCCCGGTGAGCGCGGTCGCGCCGACGCCCGAGCGCTTCATCGCCGCCGGGTTCGGCGATGATTGAGGTGCCCGAAAGCGCGATCGAGGAGCGTTTCCTCGCCGCGACCGGCCCGGGCGGGCAGAATGTCAACAAGGTCGCGACGGCGGTGCAGCTGCGCGTCGACGTCTTCGCCTTGGGGCTGCACCCCGAAGTCTATCGCCGGCTGCGCACGCTCGCGGGCACGCGGATGACCCAGGCGGGCGAATTGCTGATCGTCGCGCGCCGCTTCCGCACTCAGGAAGCCAACCGCCTCGACGCGCGCGAACGGCTGAACGCTTTGCTCCAGGCGGCGCACCGCCGCCCCGAGAAGCGGATCAAGACCAAGCCGAGCAAGGCCGCCAAGGCCAAGCGGGTGGAAAAAAAGAAGGCGCGCAGCGACGTGAAGGCGGCGCGGGCGAAGGTGCGGGTGGAATAGCTTCTCCTGGCAACCGGGAAAGTCGCCCCTGCGAAAGCAGGGGCCTTTTCGCCGACGAAGCGCGCCACCTGCCAGAGGCCCCTGCTTTCGCAGGGGCAACGGTAATGGTCGCGCCCGCCGGCCTACCGCAACAACACCAATTCCTCCGCCATCGTTGGGTGGATCGCAACCGTTTGATCGAACTGATCCTTCGTCAGCCCGGCCTTGATCGCGACCGCCGCGACTTGCAAGATTTCGGGCGCGTCGGGGCCGATCATGTGGATGCCGACGATCCGCCCGCTCGCGGCATCGCAGATCATCTTGTACAAAGCGCGCTCGTTGCGCTTGGCGAGCACGTTCTTCATCGGGCGGAAGTCCGAGGTATAGACTTTGATCGACCCCAGACGGTTGCGCGCCTGCCCCTCCGTCATGCCGACGCCCGCGAGCGGGGGATGGCTGAACACCGCGCTCGGGATGCAGCTGTAATCGACGCGGGTCGGCTTGTTGCCGTAAACCGTATCGGCGAAGGCCTGCCCCTCGCGGATCGCGATCGGCGTGAGCTGGACGCGGTTGGTGACGTCGCCGACCGCATAGATGCTGGGGCAGGTCGAACGATTATCGTCATCGACCTTCACCGCGCCCGCCTCGTCGAGCTCGACGCCCGCGCTCTCCAGGCCGAGCCCTTCGGTATTGGGCACGCGCCCGGTCGCGAACAGCACGCAATCGACGTCGATATCGTCGTGATTGGTCATCGAGACGCGGAGCTGGCCGTTCTCCAGCTTCTCGATCCCGCGAAAGCTTGCGTTGAAGCGGAAGTTGATGCCCTTGGTCATCGAGATTTGCAGCAGCCGGTCGCGGATCTGCTCGTCATACCCACGCAAGATCTGGTCGGATCGATTGATCAGCGTCACATGCGCGCCGAATTCGTGGAAGATGCCGGCGAATTCATTGGCGATATAGCCCGCCCCCGCGATCAGCACGCGCTTGGGGATGGCGGGCAGATGAAACACCTCGTTCGAGGTGATGCCATGTTCATGCCCCGGGCAGCCGGGGATTTGCGGGCGCGCGCCGGTCGCGATCAAGATGCGCGCGGCGGTGACTTGGGTGCCGTCGGCGAGGCGCACCGCGTTCGGCCCGCTCACCTCGGCGCGCTGGCGGAAGATCTGGACCTTATGATTGTCGAGCGTGCTCGTATAGGCGCCCTCGATCCTCGTGACTTCGGCGAGGACATTGTCGCGCAGCCGCACCCAATCGAAGGCGCATTCGGGCACGTCCCAGCCGAAGCAGCGCGCGTCGGCCAAATCCTCGGCGAAATGCGCGCCATAGACGAGCAATTTCTTGGGCACGCAGCCGCGGATGACGCAGGTGCCGCCGACGCGAAATTCCTCGGCGACCGCGACCTTGGCGCCATGCGCGGCCGCGACGCGCGAGGCGCGCACCCCGCCCGATCCGCCGCCGATCACGAACAGGTCGAAATCGAAATCGCTCATGCCCAATCCCCGTTCAAGAAACGTCCTTGGTTAAGCCGCGTCGCCGAAGGCGCGGGCGATGAGATCGGTGGTGGAGGGATCGAAATCGCCCCCCGCCCCCGCCGCCTTGGCCATTTCCTTACCCAGCTCGACCCCGAACTGATCGAACGGATTGATCCCCAACAGCACCGCGTTCACGAAGGTGCGCGCTTCGTAAAATGCGATCAGCGCGCCGAGCGTGCGCGGATCGAGCGTGTCGAGCAGCAAGGTGCTCGACGGGCGATCGCCCGGATAAGCGCGCGCGGGATCATCGGGGTTGGCGCGCCCCGCCATCAGCGCCGCGCCTTGCGCGAAGGCATTGAGCAGCAATTGCCGGTGATGCGCCTCGGCGAGCGTATCGCCCGGCTCGATCACCGCGACGAATTCGACCGGCACCAAATGCGTGCCCTGGTGGAGCAGTTGGAACACCGCGTGCTGCGCGTCGGTCCCCACCCCGCCCCAGGTGATCGGCGCGGTCGGGCGGTCGACCGGCGCGCCGTCGATCGTCACCCCCTTGCCGTTCGATTCCATTTCGAGCTGCTGGAGATAGGGGGGGAGCAGCCGCAGCCGTTCGTCATAAGCGAACACCGCGCGTGTCTCGGCATGGCGGGCCTGCGCATAATAGAGATCGGCGAAGGCGGCGAGCGCGGGGGCGTTTTCATGAAGCGCGGCGAGGCGGAAATGCCGGTCCATCTCGGCCGCCCCATCGAGCAGCGCCTCGAACGCCTCCCACCCCAGCGCCAGCGCCGCCGGAAAGCCGATCGACGACCAGAGCGAATAACGCCCGCCGACCGACTCGGCGAAGGGCAGCACGCGCGTGTCGTCCACCCCCCAGGCAACCGCGCGCTCGGGCGCGGCGGTGAGGGCCACGACCCGGCCATAGGGGTCGGCCACCCCGCCCTCGCTCAACCAAGCGAGCGCGCTATCGGCGTTGAGCAGGGTTTCGGTGGTGGTGAAGGTCTTGCTCGCGATCACCAGCAAGGTCGCGGTCGGATCGAAGCGGCGGAACGCCTCTTCCAGCGCGAGCGCGTCGACGTTCGAGACGACCGCGACCTCATAGCGCGGCTCGTCGCGGCCGAGCGCGTCGATCAGCAATTGCGGCCCCAGCGCCGAACCGCCGATACCAATGTGGAGCACATGGCGAATGGGCCCGAAGGCATCCGCCTCGATCGCGTCGATCAGCGCGCGCATCCGTGCGTGGAGCTGCGCCGCGCGCGCGACCGCCTCGGGCGCGCCCTCGCCGCGTTCGGCGCTATGCTCGGCGGCGCGGTCTTCGGTGGCATTGATCGGCGCGCCGGCGAACAGCGCCTCGCGCTTGCCCGCCAGATCGCGCTCGCGGGCGAGCTGCTCGAAGGTGGCGAGCGCTGCCGCCGTCAGATGCGTTTTGGACCAATCGAAATGGATGCCCGCCACATCGAGCGTCAGCCGCTTCAGCCGATCGGGATCGGCGGCGAACAGCGCTTGCAACGTGGCGCGGTCGAGCGCGGCGATGGCGTCCCAGGCGGTCATGCGGCTTATCCCCTTAGGCGTGAGGCCCGCCCCTAGCCCAGCCCCGCCCCCCTCGCCACCCCCGGCGGCGATGGCGATGCATGCGCGCCCTCACCACCATAAGCTTCCCCAGCGCAACGCACCCGGGGCCGGTGGCTTGACGCCCTCGGCGCACCGGCGCAGAGCGCGCGGACGATGGATCACGTCCCCGCGCCGCCGCCCGCCGACGCTGCCCCGCCGCGCGCGCGGCGCTCGGTGCTGCGCGAATTGCGCGAAACCTTGTGGTTCCTGCTCTGGCTGGTGCTGGGCGTGGCGATCTTTCGCAGCTTCCTCTTCTCGCCCTTCGTCATCCCGTCCGAATCGATGCTGCCGCGGCTGTTGATCGGCGACTATCTGATCGTCTCCAAATGGAGTTACGGCTATTCGCGCCACAGCCTGCCGTTCAGCGCGCCGCTGATCCCGGGGCGGATTTTCGGGCGGCTGCCCGAACGCGGCGACATCGCCGTGTTCAAGGCGCCCCCGCTCGCGCGCGACGATTATATCAAGCGCGTGATCGGCTTGCCCGGCGATTCGATCCAGATGGTGCGCGGCCAAGTGATCCTGAACGGGCGCAAGTTGCCGCTTGCTCGACTGAATGATTTCCGCATCCCGCTCACCCCCAATTACGGCTTCGACAAATGCGCCGAGCCCTATCGCGAGGTGATCAGGGGAAAATTCTATTGCCATTACGCCGCTTATCGCGAGACCTTGCCGAGCGGGCGGCATTATATCGTGCTCGATCGCGGCGCCTCGCAGGGGGATGACACCCCCGTTTTCCACGTGCCCGCGGGCCATGTGTTCATGATGGGGGACAATCGCGACGACAGCGCCGACAGCCGCTTCCCGCCGGTGCCGGGCGGCGGCATCGGCTTCGTGCCGCTCGAAAATCTGGAGGGGAAAGCCCAGTTGATGTTCTTTTCGACCGATGGCAGCGCGCGGTGGCTGCTCCCCTGGACCTGGGTGAGTGCGGCGCGCTGGAACCGGATCGGGAAACGCTTTTGAGCGCGCTCGCGACTTGGCTGGAAGCCGCGCTCGGCGCGCCGCCGCGCGATCTAGCGCTCTACGAGCGCGCGCTAACGCATGGCAGCCGCAGCGCCGATCATTATGAGCGGCTCGAATTTCTGGGCGACCGCGTGCTCGCGCTGGCGATGGCCGAGTGGCTTTACGAACGCTTTCCGGGCGAGAGCGAAGGGCAATTGTCGAAGCGGCTCAACGCGCTCGTCACCGGCCCGGTTTGCGCCGAAATCGCGCGCGGCCTGGGGGTGTCGGCGCATCTCCAGCTCGGCAAGCAAGCGCGCGACGATGGCGCTTCGGATTCGGACAATGTGCTCGGCGACGTGGTCGAAGCGCTGATCGGCGCCCTTTATCTGGAGCAGGGGCTGGCGGCGGCGCGCGCGGCGGTGCGGCGGCTGTGGGCGTCGCGCGTCGAGGCCGATCTGCGCGCGCCGCAGCATCCCAAATCGGCGCTGCAGGAATGGGCCGCCGCCCACAATCGCCGTCCGCCCGATTATGCCGTGATCGAACGCGCCGGCCCCCACCATGCCCCACGCTTCACCGTGCGCGTGAGCCTGGGCAATCTCGCCGAGGCGACCGCGACCGGCGGCTCGAAACAGGAAGCCGAAACGGCGGCGGCGGCGACGCTGCTCGCGCGGTTGGAAGGCTGAACGCGGGATCGTGCGCGCGAGGGCTGAAGGCGCTCAAGACGAATTCGCGAGAGCGCGCCACGCACCTACCCGTTCGCCCTGAGCTCGTCGAAGGGCAGTCCTGCTTTCGAGCCGGCGCGCCGTTGTCCATGCGCCGAAAGGCAAAGCCGTGCTTCGACGAGCTTAGCACGAACGGCCGAAGCAGGACGCAGCAGCTCATCCCCGTTCGCCCTGAGCTTGTCGAAGGGCCGTCCTGCTTTCGAGCCGGCGCGCCGTTGTCCATGCGCCGAAAGGCAAAGCCGTGCTTCGACAAGCTCAGCACGAACGGGTATTGAATGGCATTGTCGGGCAGACCATCGTCGGGCAGACCATCGTCGGGCAGACCAAGAAAGGAGAATAGCATGGCCTTCTGGGCCTATATGCTCCACTGTCGTGGCGGCGCCTATTACGTTGGGCATACCGATGACCTCGATCGTCGCGTCGCCCAACATCAAGCCGGGTTGATAGCCGGATTTACATCCGATCGTTTGCCCGTGACACTCGTTTGGTCGCAAGCTTTCCCCACGCGTTTGGAAGCACTCGCCGCCGAGCGTCAGATCAAGGGATGGAGCCGTGCCAAGAAAGGGGCCTTGATCCGCGGCGATTGGCAGCGCATTGCCGCGCTCGCCCGCAAGCCGGACGTCACCGGCACGGGGCGCACGGATTTGGTTTGAACGATAATTCTCACTCCCCCACCCAATGCGGCGTCGTCGCCGTGGTTGGCGCGCCCAATGCGGGCAAGTCGACGCTCGTCAACGCGCTCGTGGGCCAGAAGGTCGCGATCGTCAGCCCCAAGGCGCAAACCACGCGCACGCGTTTGCTGGGCGTCGCGATCGAGGGGCAAGCGCAATTGTTGCTCGTCGATACGCCGGGCATTTTCGAGCCGCAGCGCCGGCTCGACCGGGCGATGGTCGCCGCCGCTTGGGGCGGGGCCGAAGGCGCCGATCTGATCGCGCTGGTGGTCGACGCCAAGGGCGGGCTCGGGCCGAAAGTGGCGCCGATCGCCGAAGCGCTCGCCGGCCGCCCCGAGCGCAAATTCCTGGTGCTCAACAAGGTCGATCTGGCGGACAAGGCGCGCCTCCTCGGCCATGCCCAAAAGCTCAACGAGCTGGCGGCCTTCGACGAAACCTTCTTCGTCTCGGCGCAAACCGGCGACGGCTTGGCCGAGCTCAAGGCAACGCTCGCCGCCGCCGTGCCCGAGGGGCCATGGCATTTCCCCGAGGATCAGGTGTCGGACGCGACCGAGCGCGCGCTCGCCGCCGAGATCACGCGCGAGCAGCTTTATCTCCAGCTCCACGCCGAACTGCCCTATGCGAGCGCGATCGAGACCGAGAAATATAGCGAGCGGCCCGATGGCTCGGTCGAAATCCACCAACAAATCCTCGTCGCCCGCCCGACGCAGCGCGCGATCGTGCTGGGCAAGGGCGGCGCGAGAATCCGGGAGATCGGCGCGCGCGCGCGGGCCGAACTCGCCGCCCTGCTCGGTCATCCCGTGCATCTTTACCTGCACGTGAAGGTGAAGGCCGATTGGGACGAGGATCGCGGTTTTTACAACGACATCGGATTGGATTGGGTCGAATGAAACAGATCAAGGCGGCGGTGGTGCAAGCAGCGCCCGTGCCGATCGCGGTGAGCCACGGCATCACCCGCATGGTCCAGCAGCTGCGCGACGCGCTCGATAGCGGGGCGCGGATGATCGGCTTCGGCGAGACGTTCCTCGGCGGCTATCCGATCTGGCTCGACGAGGCGCCGGGCGCCGCGCTGTGGGACCAGCGCGGCACGCAGGCGCTCCATGCGCTGCTGCTCGACGAGGCGCTGCGCGCGGACGACCCCCGGCTCGAGCCGCTCCAGGCGCTGGTCGACGCGGCGGGCGCCTATGTCTCGGTCGGCGCGCATGAGCGGGTGCGATCGAGCCTCAAGAACACGCAAATGCTGCTGCGCCCGTACGCGCCGCCGATCAAGCATCGCAAGCTCGTGCCGACGCATGGCGAGCGGCTGATCTGGGCGCGCGGCGACGGCTCGACGCTCACCAGCCACGACGCCGGCTGGGGGCGGATCGGCCAGGCGATCTGCTGGGAACATTGGATGCCGCTGGTGCGCGCGACGCTCCACCACGCGGGCGAGGCGGTGCATGTCGCCGCCTGGCCGACGGTGCGCGACGTGCATATTCTCGCGAGCCGCCATTATGCCTTCGAGGGGCGCTGCTTCGTGCTCGCCGCCGGCACGGTGCAGACGCGCGACCAAGTGCTCGAAGGGCTGGCGCTGGCGGGCGGCGACGCCGATGCCGAGGCGCTGCTGAAGGGGATGCCCGAAGGCGTGCTCCAGACCGGCGGCAGCGCGATCATCGCCCCCGATGCCTCGATCCTGGCGATCGCGGAAGGCGAAGAGACGATCCTCACCGCCGATCTCGATCTGATGGCGATCGGGCGGGGACTCGTGTCGCTCGACGTCGACGGCCATTACAACCGGCCCGATATTTTCGAGCTGCGCGTCGATCGGCGCGAGCAGCCGGGGGTGGTCTAACCCCCCGCGCGCTCAGCCTGGCTCGGCGCCCGAAAGCGCCGCGCCCGGGGGCGGGGCGGCGCCGAGCTTGCGGTAATCGAAATCGATCGGGGGCAGCAGGCCCAATTGCTGCATCATCGCCACATCGTCGCGATTGGCGCGGTGGGCGACGATCAGCCCGTCCGCCAGCCGATACCAGTGCAGGTGCTGCACATCCATGAAGCGCTCGGTCGGCGCGACGCCGATCATCAGCCCGCCATTGATCGGCAGTTCGCCCACCCCGCGATGCGTGCCGCGAAAGCGGCAGCGCGCGATCACATTGGGGCCGCTCGCGACCAGTTCCTCGATCGGGAAGGACAGATCGGGAAAGGTGCGCAGGATGTCGCGCAGGATCGCGCCGATCACCTGGCGCGGCACCGGGCGGCCGTGATTTTCCGCCGGGTCCGCCCATTGCGCGACCGCCGCGTCGACCTCGCCCGCCGAGAGCAAGTCATGCTGGCGCCGGATGATCGCGGCGTTGCGGCTTTCTTCCTCGGTCATGCCCGCCTCCCGAACGAAGAGCACCTCCGCCTCGTCGGCGGAGGCCGCAGCTTCATTGCTTGGTCATCGTGATCGTCGCGGTGGTCTTCTGGATCGGATTGTAATTGGTCGCGAAGATCTTGCCGTCGGGCTTCATTTCATAGGTGAGGATGGCGCGCAGCTTGCCGTTGCGCATCATCCGCTCCTCGAACTTGGTCGGGCTGATCTGGCGGACCGCGACCATCGTGCCGGCGGGATCGTTGCGCAACGGCACTGCGGGGCCGCCGAATTTCGCCTCGTAAGTCTCGCCCGTGCCCGCGGTGCGCGACATGCCACCCGAGATCGGCTTGAAAGTCATGGTGATGCCGGCGGGATCGACCTGAAGGCCGTCGGTCACCGTCACCCAGCCGCCGTTGATGCGGTGCAGCCCTGCGACGGGTAGCGCCCCGACGCGCTTGTCCTTGCCCGAGGCATTGACCGGCTTGCCATCGGTCGCGCTGTATTCGATGCTCGTCCAATTGACGGTCATGCCATCGGGCGATACCGTCTCGTCCGAGGCGAAGCTGGGCTTGCTGCCTTTGCGGCCTTCCATCCGCAGTCGATTGTCGTCAACCGCCTCGACACGCATTTCGTCGCTATAGGCCTGGCCCGAGACCTTGTGCCATTGGCCATCGGCTTTGACCTCGAGCGGTGTGTCGCAATCGCAGCGGTACACGCCCGCCTTGAGCGCGCGGTTGAGCGGCTTCTTGGGTAGTTGTGCGGAGGCGATGTCCATGCGGTAGGTGCCATCGAACGGTGATTGCGCGGCAGCCGGCGCGGCGACCGCGACCAGCGCGGCGCCCAATAGATAGGCTTTCATGTGCTTCCCCTCGTTCGTTCGAGCGGCGCGCCCCGTTGCGCGAAACGCGCCCCTTCGCCAGCCGGACTCGCTCCGACCGGCGGCGAGGCTATGCCCATGCCGCTCCCGGCGCTAGGGGGTTTCGAGCAGCGTTCCCACCCAAGCGGGCACGAGGACGCTCGCCGGCCCGAGGCGGCTTTCGTCGAACCAGCCGCTGCCTTCGGAAGGCTCCAAATTGAGTTCGAGGGTGCGCGCGCCATAAGCGCGCGCCAGCCGCACGAAGCCCGCGGCGGGATAGACCGCGCCCGAAGTGCCGATCGAGACGAACAGATCGGCGGCGGCGAGCGCTTCCTCGATCCGCCCCATGTCATAGGGCATTTCGCCGAAGAAGACGATGTCGGGGCGCAGCGCGGGCGCGCCGCAATTGGGGCAGGCGGTGCCGGGCGGCAGCGCCCCTGCCCAGCGCTGGCGCGCGCCGCAGGCGGCACAGAGCGCCGCGTTGAGCTCGCCATGCATATGCAGCAGCCGCTTGGCCCCGGCGCGCTCGTGCAGATCGTCGACATTCTGGGTGACGATCAGCAGCTCGCCCGGCCATGCCGCATCGAGCCGGGCGAGCGCGTGGTGCGCGGCATTGGGCGCAACGCCCGCGAGCGCGGCGCGCCGCAGATCGTAGAAGCGGTGGACGAGCGCCGGATCGCGCGCGAGCGCTTGCGGGGTGCAAACGTCCTCGACCCGGTGCCCCTCCCACAGCCCGCCGGGGCCGCGAAAAGTGGCGATGCCCGATTCGGCGGAGATGCCGGCGCCGGTGAGGATGACGAGGTTTTGCATGGTCGCAGGCTAGCCGCTTTGGCGTCTCACGCGAAGCCGCAAAGGCGCGAAGGCGCTTCGACTCCGCGCGAAGCGCTTTTCATCAACGGTCCGAAATCTCACACGAAGCCACGAAGCCACGAAGAAAGCCTTTCGTGGCTTCGTGGCTTTGTGTGAGTCGATCGACCGACGATCAAAATCGCTTCGCGCGATTTTTTGCCCCGCTTCGCGCCTTCGCGTCTTAGCGTGAGAAAAAACTACCGCCGCCGCCCCGGCGCCTGCGTTATGCTTTGCAGCGCCCGCGAGCGCTGCTCGATCTCGGCGGCTTCGGAGGCCGACAGCCCATCGGCGGCGGCGCGATCGAGCGCGGCGCCGATTACCCAGGCCTCGCGCCGCAGCGCCCGCGCCTCGGCGCGCGAGAGCCGCCCCGCGTCGCGCTCTTCGCGGATCGCGCCGCGCGCGGCGCGCAGGTCCTGCCAGGGCGCGGGGCCGGGCGGGGTTACGCGAAGGTCGATCGCGCCGCGCGGCAAGTCGATCGGCAGCCCCCCGCGCGGCGCGAACTCCGCCTGGGCGACACCGGGGACGAGGATCAGAAACGTCATGGTCAGTCGCATGCACCGCTCTCCCTTTTGGCCAGCAAAGCTTAACCGGCGAAGCTGAACGAGGGTCGAACGATTGCACCTTCCCAACGATCTCGAGCGCGCTACCCGCCGCGCCCCCCTTGGCACCCCCGCCCCCGATCTGCCATGCGCGGTGGGATAAGGAGCAGGCGATGGTGGCGATCGGCATTTTGGGGAGCGCGGGGCGGATGGGGCGCGCGATCGCGGCGGCGATCGAGGCGGCCGACGCGACGCTTGCCGGCGGGATCGATGCCGGGGGCGACGCCCGGGCGCTCGCCGAGCGATCGGACGTGCTCGTCGATTTCACCATCGCCAAGGCGCTCCCGGCGAATCTCGCGGCGGCGGTGGCGGCGCGCACGCCGATCCTGATCGGCACCACCGGCCTCTCCCCCGCCGATCACGCCGCGATCGACGAAGCGGCGCACGCGATCGCGGTGCTGCAAACGGGCAATACCTCGCTCGGCGTCACCCTGCTCGCGCGGCTGGTGCGCGAGGCGGCGGCGCGGCTGGGGCCGGCGTGGGACATCGAGATCGTCGAGATGCACCACCGCGCGAAGGTCGATGCCCCCTCGGGCACCGCGCAACTGCTCGGCGCGGCGGCGGCGGAAGGGCGCGGGAGCACACTCGGCGATTTGGCGGTGCTCGGCCGCGCCGGGCTCACGGGTGACCGGGCGGAGGGGACGATCGGCATCGCCAGTCTGCGCGGCGGCTCGGTCGCGGGTGATCATCAGGTGATTTTCGCCGGCGCCGGCGAACGGATCGAACTCGGCCACCGCGCCGAGGACCGCGCGATCTTCGCGCGCGGCGCGATCACCGCCGCGCGCTGGCTCGCGCGCCAGCCGGCCGGGCGCTACACCATGGCCGAGGTACTGGGGCTGTGAACAAGGCGCAGATCGTCGATTTCTACAGCCGCCTCGCCGCCGACAATCCGCATCCCGAAACCGAGCTGCAATCGGTCAACACCTATACCTTGCTCGTCGCGGTGGTGCTGTCGGCGCAGGCGACCGACGTGGGGGTGAACAAAGCGACGCGGCGATTGTTCGAGCAAGTCACCACGCCCGAGGCGATGGTGGCGCTCGGCGAGGATGGGTTGAAGGAGCATATCAAGACGATCGGCCTGTTCAATGCCAAGGCCAAGAACGTGATCGCGCTCAGCCAGGCGCTCATCGCCGAGCATGGCGGCCAGGTCCCCGCCGACCGCGACGCGCTCGAGAGACTGCCGGGCGTCGGGCGCAAGACCGCCAATGTCGTAATGAACGTCGCTTTCGGGGCGGAGACCTTCGCGGTCGACACGCATCTGTTCCGCGTCTGCAACCGCACCGGGCTCGCCAAGGGCAAGACCCCGCTCGCGGTGGAACTGAAGCTCGACAAGGCGACGCCCGCGCCGTTCCGGCTCCACGCGCATCACTGGCTGATCCTGCACGGCCGCTACATCTGCAAGGCGCGCACTCCCGAATGCTGGCGCTGCCCCGTGATCGATCTTTGTGCGTTCAAGCCCAAGACGCTGGCGCCCGCCAAACGGGCGAAGGAGGTGTGATGAAGCCTGCGCCGATGCTCGCCCTGCTGGCGCCGGGGCTGTTGGCGGCGGCCGCCGACCGGCCGATCCCCGTGGCGACTCCGGCGGGGCCGCCCGAACTCTGCCTGATCCGCAGCCGCATTCAGAACAATATCGTCCGCTCCGATCGGGTGATCGATTTCGTGCTGTTCGGCGGCAAGGTCTATCGGGTGACGTTGCCGCAGGATTGCCCCGATCTCGGCGCGCAGCGCGCCTTCGCTTATGCAAGCACCGGCAACCAGCTGTGCGCGAGCGACCAGATCACCATTCTCTATAATGCCCCCATGGCCACCGGCGCGCGCTGCGCGCTCGCGCCGTTTCAGCCGGTCGTGCTCCAGGGCGGCTGGAAAGCCGCGCGCTGATCGCCATCGCCAGGATCGTTCATGCCCCAAGTCCAGAATAGCCTCGCCTTGCCCAACCTCCGCCTCGACGCCGCCAAGCTCTATGCGGAAAGTCTGTTCTGGCTGCGGAACCATTGGATCGAGATCGCCGTCGCCGCGCTGGTCGCGGTGATCGCCTATGTCGCGATCCGCGCCGCGCGCCGCGGCGCCATCGCCTTGTGCGCGCGCGATCGGCCCGGCCGGCTCGGCTGGTGGCGGATCGCCGGGCGCACGCTATCGCGCACCGGGCGGTTCTTCGCGATCGCCGTCGCGCTCGAATTGGCGCGCCGCATCGCCGTGCCGCCGAGCGGCCTTTCGGACGGGGTCCACGGGCTGTTCATCATCGCTGGCGTCTTCCAAGGCGCGCTTTGGGCGCGCGAGCTGATCCTGGGCATCGTCGAGGCCAATGCCCGCGACGACGGCTATGCCGGCGAAACGCTCGGCAGCGCGATCAACATCGTGCGCGTGCTGGTGAGCTTCGCGGTGTTCGCGATCGCGCTGGTGGTGGTGCTCGACAATCTGGGGCTGAACGTCACCGGGCTGGTCGCGGGGCTCGGCATCGGCGGCATCGCCATCGGCTTGGCGGCGCAAGGGATTTTCGGCGATTTGTTCGCCGCGCTCGCGATCATCTTCGACAAGCCCTTTCGGCGCGGCGACGTGATCAGCTTCGATCAGACGACGGGCACGGTCGAGGAGATCGGGCTCAAATCCACGCGCATCCGACCGCCCAGCGGTGAGCTGCACATCATCGCGAACAAGCAGCTGCTCGACAAATCGATCCAGAACATCACCCGGCGCGATCACCGCCGGATGCGCTTCGTGCTCAGCGTCACCTATCAAACGCCGCCCGAACTGATCGATCGGCTGCCCGATATTTTGCGCGAAGAAGTCGAGCGTTGCGGCCAGCGCTTCGCCCAGGCCGGCTTCACCAATTTCAACGCCTCGAGCCTGGACGTCGAGCTGGAATATGACACGCCGAGCCCCGATTTCGCCCTCTGGTACCGCGCGCGGCACGAAGTGGGCGTCGCGATCCTGAAGCGCTTCGCCGCCGAGGGGATCGAGTTCGCTTATCCCACCCAGACCACCTTCACCGCCGCGCCCGACGGGACGATGGTGATGCCCTATGCGGTGCCGGGCGCGCCTTCATCGACATGAGGCGCGCCCGCAGCACGAGGCCCCGGCTTTCGCCGGGGCGACGGGCCTAGGAACAACGGGCGAGGATCACACCAGCTCCAGCGCCACCGCCGTCGCCTCGCCGCCGCCGATGCACAGCGAGGCGAGCCCGCGCTTGCCGCCCTTGGTCTGCAGCGCCGAGATCAGCGTCGCCATGATCCGCGCGCCGCTCGCGCCGATCGGGTGGCCGAGCGCGCAGGCACCGCCATGGACGTTGATCTTCTCGTGCGGAATGCCGAGCTCGCGCATCGCGATCATCGCGACCACCGCGAACGCCTCGTTCACCTCGAACAGATCGACCTCGTCGATCGACCAGCCGGCCTTGGCGAGCGCCTTCTTCATCGCGGGCACCGGCGCCGTCGTGAATTTGGCGGGCTCGTGCGCGTGGGCGGCGTGCGCAACGATCCGCGCGATGGGGGTGAGGCCGAGCTTTTCGGCGGTCGATTGGCGCATCATCACCAGCGCCGCCGCGCCGTCCGAGATCGACGAGGCATTGGCGGCGGTGATCGTCCCGTCCTTGGCGAAGGCGGGCTTGAGCGTCGGGATCTTGGCGGGGTCGCCCTTTTGCGGCTGCTCGTCCTTGTCGACCGTCACCGTGCCTTTGCGCGTGGTGATCTCGACGGGCACGATCTCGCGATCGAAGGCGCCGCTTTCCTGCGCGGCCTTGGCGCGGGTGAGCGAGGCGATGGCGTAATCGTCCTGCTCCGCGCGCGTGAACTGATATTCGCCCGCCGTGTCCTCGGCGAAATTGCCCATCAGCTTGCCGGGCTCATAGGCGTCTTCGAGGCCATCCAGATACATGTGATCGATCAAGCGATCATGGCCGATCCGCGCCCCGCCGCGATGCGCCATCGACAGGTACGGCGCGTTGGTCATGCTCTCCATGCCGCCCGCGACGACGATGTCGGCGGAACCAGCGGCGAGCGTGTCATGCGCCAGGATCGCCGCCTGCATCCCCGAGCCGCACATTTTGTTGAGCGTCGTCGCCTCGACATGGAGCGGCAGCCCCGCCTTCAGCGCCGCCTGGCGCGCGGGCGCCTGGCCGAGCCCGGCGGGGAGCACGCAGCCCATATAGATGCGCTCGACCGCGTCGCCCGAAAGCCCCGCGCGCTCGATCGCCGCGCCGACGGCGACCGCGCCCAGCTCGGTCGCGCTCGCGCCGGTCAGCGCGCCCTGGAAACTGCCCATCGGGGTGCGGGCATAAGAAACGATGACGATCGGATCGGCGGCCATGAGCGAACTCCTGCTGGTTTGTTCGCGCATCTAGGGCGCGTTGGGCTCGGTTTGAAGCGGGTCGTGCCGTGATCGGGGAGGCCCCGGCCTTCGCCGGGGCGACGCTTTTGGGGCAATAACCAAAATACCGGCGTCGCCCCGGCGAAAGCCGGGGCCTCCCCATTATCCGGGCGCCACGCGCCCTCAAGCGGAACCCCCGCCCCTCCCCGCGCGTCTCGCCCGCCATGGCCGATCCGCTCATCACGACACTCAAATGGGCGGCATCGGGTTCGGGGATGATCGCCGCGGCGATGGTCTCGCTCGATCTGGGCCGCAAAGTGACGGGCTATGGCTTCGTCCTGTTCATTTTTTCCTCGATCTGCTGGATTTCGGGCGCGCTGTTGACGAAGGACGCCGCGCTCGCCACCCAGAATGCGGTGTTGTTCGGGATCAACCTGCTGGGTGTTTATCGCTACCTCATTCGCAAGCGCCCTCCCGGCTGAACCCTGGCTTTGGGCGACGCTGCTCGCGCTGCTCGGCGCGATTTTCGGGAGTTTCATCGCCGCCTTGGTGATCCGCTGGCCGCAAGCGCGATCGGTGCTCGGCGGACGATCGAGGTGCGACGCGTGCGGCACCCCGCTCGGCGCGCACGAGTTGGTGCCGCTCGTCTCCGCGCTCGTCCAGCGCGGGCGCTGCCGCCACTGCGGCGCGACGATCGACCCCGTTCATTGGCGGATCGAGGCGCTCGCGCTGCTGATCGGCGCCGCCGCCGGCTGGATCGCGCCGGGGCTGGACGGCATGGCGGCGGCGGTGTTCGGCTGGCTGTTGCTCGCGCTCGCCGCGCTCGACTTGCGCGACTTCTGGCTGCCCGACGAGCTGACGCTCGCGCTCGCGCTCACGGGGCTCGCGACCGGCGCGCTCGGCCTGGCACCGGGGCTCGTCGATCGGCTGATTGGCGGCGCGGCGGGTTTCGCTACGCTCTGGGCGATCGGCGCGGGCTATCGATGGTGGCGCGGGCGCGAGGGGCTGGGCGGCGGCGACCCCAAGCTGTTCGGCGCGATCGGGCTATGGCTCGGCTGGCGGCTGCTTCCCCCGGTGCTGCTGCTCGCCGCGCTGATCGGGATCGGCGTCGCGGGGTTCCGCTTGGCGAGCGGACGCGCGGTGCGTGGCGACGATGCGCTGCCGCTCGGCACCTTGCTCGCGATCGCGGCTTACCCGGCCGAACTCGCCATGCTAAGCCTGGGGCCATGAAATCGCTCGCGTTGTCGTTCCTGCCCCTCGCCGCGCTCGCCGCCGCGCAAGCGCCGCGCCCGCTCCCGCGCTCGATCGACGGCCTGCCGATCGGCGCGATCCCGCCGCAAGAGCTTCCCGCCACCGGCTGCGCCGCGTTCCTGTGGACCAACACCACCAATCGCGCGCTGATCGCGATGGCGAGCGCCGATCCGGCGCGCATCCGCTTCGCGCCATCGGGCACGCTCACCGATCTGGTCCGCACCGCACAGGCGGGCGGCGGCAATTACGGCTTCGCGACGCATAGCGATTATGCCGGCGGCGATTACCGGCTGTCGCTCGACATCGAAATCGTCGAGCGCGGCGATCTGAGCCAGGGCGCGGTGATCCCCGATGGCTCGCTGCGGATCGAAAAGACCGGGGCGGACACAGTGATCGTGCCGGTGGTGGGCATCATCGGCTGCGCGAATTAGGGGGAATGACATGGCGTCGATGACCGAGACCTTGGCCGCGCAGCGCGCCGCTTTTACCGCCGAGTTGCCGGTGCCGATCGGCGTCCGCCGCGATCGGCTGAAGCGCGCCGCGGCGATGATCCGCGATCATGCCGAGCATTTCTGCGCGGCGCTCAGCGAGGATTTCGGCCACCGCAGCCGCGAACAATCGATGCTCACCGACATCGGCGGCTCGATCGCGCCGATCGCCCATGCGCTGAAACGGCTCGACCAATGGGCGCGGCCAGAGAAGCGCCCCGTGCAATTCCCGCTCGGCCTGCTCGGCGGCAAGGCGCGGGTCGAATATCAGCCCAAGGGCGTGGTCGGCGTGATCGCGCCGTGGAATTTCCCGGTGCAATTGGTGATGGCGCCGATCGCGGGCATTTTCGCCGCCGGCAACCGCGCGATGGTGAAGACGAGCGAATTCACCCCCGAGACCGCCAAATTGTTCGAGGAGATCTGCCCCAATTATTTCGCGGCCGAGGAATTGGCGTTCTTCTCCGGCGGGCCGGACGTGGGCAAGGCCTTCGCCGCGCTCCCCTTCGATCATCTGCTGTTCACCGGCGCGACCGGGATCGGGCGGCATATCCTGCATGCCGCCGCCGATAATCTGACGCCGGTGACGCTCGAACTCGGCGGCAAATCGCCGGTGATCCTGGGCAAGTCCGCCGATGTCGCGCGCGCCACGGGCCGCGTCGCGACCGGCAAGATGCTCAACGCCGGACAAATCTGCCTCGCCCCCGATTATATGCTGGTGCCCGAGGAGGCCGAGGGCGCGGTGGTCGAGGGGCTCAAATCGGCGACCAGCACCATGTACCCCAGCCTGCTCGCCAATCCCGATTACACCGCGATCGTCAACGATCGCCATTTCGAGCGGCTGACCGCCTGGCTCGACGACGCGCGCGCCAAGGGCGCCAAGATCGAGACGGTGAACCCCGCGAACGAGGATTTCGCGAGCGCCAATAGCCGCAAGATGCCGCTCCACATCGTCACCGACGTCACCGACGAGATGACGATCATGCAGGAAGAGATTTTCGGCCCGATCCTGCCGGTGAAACGCTATGCGGGCGGCATCGACGCCGCGATCGACGAGGTCAACCGCCGCGACCGGCCGCTCGGCCTCTATTATTTCGGTGAGGACGCCGGCGAGCGCCGCCGCGTGCTCGATCGCACGATTTCGGGCGGCGTGACGGTGAACGACGTGATCTTCCACGTCTCGATGGAGGAACTGCCGTTCGGCGGGATCGGGCCTTCGGGGATGGGCGCCTATCATGGGCATGACGGGTTCAAGACCTTCAGCCACGCCAAGGCGGTATACGAGCAACCGCGCTTGGACGTGGCGAAGCTCGCGGGGTTGAAGCCGCCTTATGGCAAGGCGACCTTGGCGAGCGTGAAGCGGCAGATGAAGATTTGATTGGTTCGCGCGGAGACGCGGAGGGGCTTTGGCTTCTTAGGTCGCGCGAGAGCTATGGGGTTCGCGCAGAGGCGCGGAGATCGCAGAGGACGCGGTGTTCATTGACGGCGCGGAGCGCCCTTCGTTGGAGGAAGATTAGCGCCTTCGGCGCGATCGGTTGGGCGACGCCTCCGCGCCTCCCTTCACTTCTCCGCGCCTCTGCGCGAACCAAAAACTTCTTCCTCCGCGCCTCCGCGCGAACCAAAATCACCCCTCCTCCAAGCTCAGCAGAGTCGTATTCCCCCCCGCGCTCGTCGTATCGATCGAGACGTGGCGCTCCAGGCAGAAGCGCGGCAGATAATGCGGGCCGCCCGCCTTGGGGCCGGTGCCCGACAGCCCCTCCCCGCCGAAGGGTTGCGAGCCGACCACCGCGCCGATCATCGAGCGGTTGATGTAGAGATTGCCCACCCGCGCCTGCTGTTCCGCCACGTCCCACGATCCCGCGATGCGGCTGTGCAGCCCCATGGTGAGCCCGTAATTCTTGGCGTTCACCCGGGCGATCGTCTCGGCGAGCTGGCCGGCGGGCCAGGTCGCGACGTGGAGGATGGGGCCGAACCATTCCTGGGTCAGCTGCTCGGGCGAATCGAGCCGGATGAGCGTGGGCGGCACGAATAGCCCGCCGTCGGGCGCTGGAAGCGTTTTCACGATCCGCCCGGCCATGCTCTCGCGATAGCCCATCAGCTTGTCATAGGCCGGCTGGTCGATCACCGGGCCGACGTCGGTCGCCGGATCGGCGGGGTTGCCCAGACGCAGCAGGTCCATCGCGCCGCCGAGCATTTCGATCACCCCGGGCGCGATTTCTTCTTGCAGCAACAGCAGCCGCAGCGCCGAGCAGCGCTGCCCCGCCGAGCGGAAGGCGCTCGTCACGACATCCGCCACGACTTGCTCGGGAAGCGCGGTCGAATCGACGAGCATCGCGTTGATCCCGCCCGTCTCGGCGATCAGCGGCACGATCGGGCGGTTCTCGTCCGCGAGCAGCGCGCGCGCGATCTTCTTGGCGGTCGCGGTCGAGCCGGTGAAGGCGACCCCGGCGATGCGCGGATCGGCGACCAGCGCCGCGCCGACTTCCGGCCCGCCGGGGGCGAGGATCAGCGCATCGGTCGGCACCCCCGCGCGGTGGGCGAGCTCGACGGCATAGGCCGCGATCAGCGGCGTCTGCGGCGCGGGCTTGGCGACCACCGTATTGCCGGTGACGAGCGCCGCCGCCGTCTGCCCCAGGAAAATCGCGAGCGGGAAGTTCCAGGGCGAAACCGTCGCCCACACCCCGCGCCCCTCCATCCGCAGCACGTTGCGCTCGCCGGTCGGCCCGGGGAGCTCGACCGGCTGGAGCTGCGCGCGCGCCTGCGCGGCATAATAGCGGCAGAAATCGACCGCCTCGCGCACTTCGCCGAGCGCATCGGGGATGGTCTTGAACGCTTCCTGCACCGCGAGCGCCATCAGCGGGTCGCGGTGTTCCTCCAGCAGATCGGCAAGGCGATCGAGGCAGGCGGCGCGGGTTTCGACGGGTTGCGCGGACCAGGCGGGGAAAGCGGCGGCGGCGCGGGTGATGGCTCGCAATACATCAAGCCCCTCCCCTTCAGGAGTTTCAGGTGAACCGCGCCCCGCGCGGTTCAGGTCAGCCTGGGGGGCTGACCGACCTGAAACTGGGTTGGGGGTGGGGGCGGTGTTACGGGCGCTCTGCCCGGCACTGACAACCCCCACCCCAACCCCTCCCCTAAAGGGGAGGGGCTTTGAGACGGCTTCCGCCGTCGCCCCCAACACCCCCCGATCGCTCAAATCTAGCCCCGCCGAATTGCGCCGCCCCGCGCCGAACAAGTCCGCCGGCAAGGGAATCGCCGAATGCCGCGCCCCGCCCAAAGCCGCGATCTTCTCGACCGGATCGGCGAGAATCTCCGCCTCGCTCAGCCGCTCGTCCGCCAATTGGTGAACGAAGCTCGAATTGGCGCCATTCTCCAGCAGGCGCCGCACCAGATACGCCAGCAGATCGCGATGCCCGCCGACCGGCGCATAGATGCGGCAGTGATAGCCATTGTCGCGCACCAGCCGCTCGTAGAGCCCGTCGCCCATGCCGTGCAGCCGCTGGAATTCGAAGGCGCGGGCGTTGCCCGCCCAGTCCATGATCGTCGCGACCGTCAGCGCATTGTGGCTGGCGAAAGCGGGGCGGATATTGGGCGCCTCCAGCATGTCGCGCGCGCAGGCGAGATAGGAGACATCGGTCGCCGCCTTGCGGGTGAAGAGCGGATAATCGGCCAACCCCTCGACCTGGGTGCGCTTGATCTCGCTGTCCCAATAAGCGCCTTTCACCAGCCGCACGTTCATCACCCGGCCGAGCTCGTTCGCCCAAGCGATCACCGGGCGCGCGCGCTTGCCATAGGCCTGTACCGCCATGCCGAAGCCCTCCCAGCCTTTTAGCTGGGGGAGCGCGGCGACGGTGCCGATGATGTCGAGGCTCATCTCCAGCCGCTCGCTCTCCTCGGCGTCGACCGTCAGCGCGATGCCCTTGCCCGCCGCCTGCACCGCGAGCGCCTCGAGCATCTGGGTGAGCGCCGGCACGCATTCGTCCCAGCGCGCGACCTCATAGCGCGGGTGGAGCGCGGAGAGCTTGACCGAGACCGAATGGCCGGCGGCGGCGTCGGCGCCCACCGCGTCGATCGCGGCGACATAGGCCTGGAAATAACGCTCGGCGTCGCTCTGCGTCCGCGCGGCTTCGCCCAGCATGTCGAAGCTGGCGGTAAAGCCCTGATGCTCGGGCTTTTCCATCCGGCGCAGCGCCTCGTCGATGGTGCGGCCCATCACGAAAATCTCGCCCATCATCTTCATCGCGGCGCCCACCGCCTGGCGGACGAAGGGCTCGCCGGCGCGGCTGATGAGGCGGCGCAGCGTCGATTGGCGCGCCCCCTCGCCCACGAGCGCGCGGCCCAGCACCAGCCCCCAGGTCGCCGAATTGACGAGCGCCGAATTGGAGCGCCCGGCGTGCGCGCGCCAATCGGCCTCGCCCAGCTTGTCGGCGATCAGCAGATCGGCGGTTTCGGGATCGGGCACGCGCAGAAACGCCTCGGCCAGGCTCAGCAGCGCGACCCCCTCGCTGGTGTTGAGCCGATATTCCTGGAGGAACTGGTTGACCCACCCCTTGCCTTGCGCCGCGCGCAGATCGGCGAGCAGCCCGCCGGCATGGCCCAAGATGCGCTCGCGCGATTCGGGCGTCGCGCGGGCGCGCTCGATCAGCGGCTTTAGAACTTGCGGTTCGGGGGCGCGGTATAGCCGGGCCATGGTTTCACGGGGGGTGGACGCTAGGGCAACCGTCATCTTCCAAACCTCGGTCTAAGGCGCTTGCGGCACGAACGGACAAGCGCTTATGGCAGGCGCCGCGCTATGCAAGGATTTGAGCCGGAGGGGAATGGCATGACGACGATCACGATCCAGGAAATGGCCGCCAATCAAGTCGGCCAGGAACGGGTCTCTGATTGGGTCGAGGTCAGCCAGGAGATGATCGACAAATTCGCCGACGCGACGGGCGATCACCAGTTCATCCACGTCAACCCGCAAATGGCGGCGATGACGCCCTTCGGCGGCACCATCGCGCACGGCTTCCTCACTTTGTCGCTGATGCCGCTTCTGTCGTCCAAAGTGCCCGACGCGCCGCAGATCGAAGGCGTGAAGATGGGCGTCAACTATGGCGGCAACAAAGTGCGCTTCCTGCAGCCGGTGCGCTCGGGCAAGCGCGTGCGCGGGCGGTTCAAACTGCTCGAACTCGTCGAAAAGCGTCCCGGCCAGTGGCAGCAGACCAATGAATTCACGGTCGAGATCGAGGGCGAGGACAAGCCCGCGATGATCGCCGAATGGATCAGCCAGATTTTCGTTTGACGCTTAGCCCTCTCCTGCTTGCGGGAGAGGGTTGGGTGAGGGCTTTCTTCCCTGGTCGAAAGAAGAAACACCCTCACCGACTTCGACTAGGCAGCCAGCTGCCAAGTCTTCGTAGCCTCTCCCGCGCGCGGGAGAGGGCAAGAGTTTGAGGGAACGCCCCATGCCCCGGATCGAACCGCTCGCCAAACCCTATCCCCCCGCGTTCGACGCGGCGATGCAGGCGCTGATGCGCGGGCGCGAGCCGTTGGTGCTGTTCACCAGCCTCGCCAAGCACGAACGCGCCTGGGCCAAGTTCAGCGCGGGCTCGCTGCTCGACAAGGGCTCGCCGCTCGCGATGCGCCCGCGCGAGATCGTGATCGATCGCACCACGGCGAAATGCGGCAATGAATATGAATGGGGCGTCCATATCGCCGGCTTTGCGAGCGCGATCGGGCTGACCGAGGCGCATGTGCGCGCGACCGTCCATGGCGGCCCCGCCGATTGGCCGGACCCAGCCGAAGCGGTGCTGATCGCGACCGTCGACGCGCTGCTCGACCGCAAGAAACTCAGCGACGCCGAATGGGCCGCCCTGCGCGAACATTATGACGAAGCCCAGGCGCTTGAAATCGTCCAGCTCGTCGCTTTCTATCACGGCGTGTCGCTGATCTGCGGCGCGCTCGATCTGCCGCTCGAACCCGGCGCGGCTCGCTTTCCCGCCGCCTGAAGGAGAAACCTTATGCGTTCCGCCGTCATCGTTTCCACCGCCCGCACCCCGATCGGCCGCGCTTATCGCGGCGGGTTCAACAACACCCCCTCGCCGACGCTGTCGAGCCATGCGGTCAAGGCCGCCGTCGAGCGCGCCGGGATCGATCCGGGCGAGGTCGACGATCTGGTTTGGGGCGCCGCGCTCCAGCAGGGCGTGCAGGGGGGCAACATCGGCCGCAACGTCGCGCTGCGCTCGGGGCTGCCGATCTCGGTGCCCGGCATGTCGCTCGATCGCCAATGCGCGAGCGGGCTGATGGCCATCGCCACCGCCGCCAAGCAGATCATCGTCGACAATATGAGCATCACCATCGGCGGCGGCTGCGAGTCGATCTCGATGGTGCAGACCCCCGAAATGCGCATCGGGCCGGACAAGGAACTCGTCGCGATGCACCCCGATGTTTACATGACGATGCTTCAGACCGCGCAGGTCGTCACCGAACGCTATGGCATCAGCCGTGAAGTTCAGGACGAATATGCGCTGCAATCGCAACAGCGCACCGCCGCCGCGCAGGCCGCCGGGCTGTTCGACGCCGAAATCGTGCCGGTCACCGCGACGATGGTCGCCAAGAACAAGGAAACCGGCGAAGTCACGCATCACGAAGTGACCGTCACCAAGGACGAGGGCAATCGCCCCGAGACGACGCTCGAGGGCCTGGCGGGCCTTCAGCCCGTGCTCGGGCCGGGCACGGCGATCACCGCCGGCAATGCGAGCCAGCTCTCGGACGGCGCGTCGGCGTCGGTGGTGATGGACGAAAAGCTCGCCGAGCAGCGCGGCCTGACCCCGCTGGGGCGTTACGTCGGCATGGCGGCGGCGGGCACCAAGCCCGACGAAATGGGCATCGGCCCCGTCTACGCGATCCCCAAGGTGCTCGAGCGCACGGGCCTCAAGATGGAAGACATCGGCCTGTGGGAGCTGAACGAAGCCTTCGCGGTGCAGGTGCTTTATTGCCGCGACACGCTCGGCATCCCCAACGAGCTGCTCAACGTCAATGGCGGCTCGATCTCGATCGGCCATCCTTACGGCATGACCGGCGCGCGCTGCGTCGGCCATGCGCTGATCGAGGGCAAACGGCGCGGCGCGAAATATGTCTGCGTGACGATGTGCGTTGGCGGCGGCCAGGGCGCCGCCGGCATTTTCGAGGTTCTTTAAGCCTTTAATCGCCGGGCGGGGGTTCGGCCTCCGCCCGGTCGCCCAACGCTGGCCGCCCCGCGCGCGACGCGGTGACTTTGACGGCTCCAGCGCGCGTCGGCGCTTTCCTACGGCTCATGTTTCACTTATGTTCCGGTTGGAACAGGAGGTGTCGCCATGAGTCGCTTATCCGCCCGCTCGACCCGCCCCAGCGCCTTCGCTCATTATCTGCGCACCGGCCGTCGCCTGCCCCCGCAAGAACCAGCCGCCCCCGAAATCGAGTTCAAGTTCAATCCCTATCACGATCCCGAAACCGGCCGCTTCACCTTCGCGCCTGGGGGCGGGCAGGCGGGTGGGGGACAGGCCGGCGGGGGCCCGAGTGGCTGGGGCATGGCGGGAGCAAGAGGCCAGCGCGGGGGAATTCGCCCCACCCGGAGCGACCCGCGCCAGCGGGGCGAAGACCGCCAGCCCGGCGAACCCGCCCGACCCGATGTCTCGACGCAAGCGCGATCCCTGCGCGCGTTGCGCGGGGGACCAATCGGGAGTGCCGGTGAGCGACCTGCAACGGAACGGCTCGGCATCCTTGCAATGGAGGAAGAATCGCGCGGCAATGCCGCGACCGTTTCGAGCGGGCGGGGCGACCGTGGCGGCAGGTCGTATGGACCGTATCAGCTCGCGACGAACGGCGGGATTGCAGGAGCGTTCGTTGCCAGTCCCGAATTCGGGCGCTGGGCAGGCGAATTCCGAGGTCTCACGCCCGGAACCCCGGCGTTCGACGCTCGGTGGCGTGCCATCGCTTCGCGCGACCCACAAGCGATCGAGCAGGCGCAATATGATTATCTTCGACGAACGAATTATGCGCCGGCGGTGCGCCGCGTGCGCACCGCAACCGGGACCGATCTCGATGGCGAATCCCGGGCGGTGCGTGAGGCGGTTTGGTCGGTTACGGTTCAGCATGGCGGGGCCGCGACGATCCTGGCCGACGCGGTGCGACGGACCAACGAGCGCTTACTCCATTCCAATGCCGATCGTGATGAAACGCTCATCAACAGTATTTACGATGCGCGTGCGGATTATGTTACGAGATTGAGAGATAGAGCCCAACGCGCGGCGGATTTGCCCAAGAACAAGACTAAGCGCCGTAGGTTAATGAGAATTGTTGCCGGCTTTAACAATACTTTGATGAACCGATACCCTCGAGAACGAGCTGCGGCTTTAGCGCTGCTGCGTGCGGAACGCACAAGCGCCAATCCGGTAGAAGGAAGACCGTGATGGCTATCTCGCCTCTCATCATTGCCGCAGCATTGAAAATTTTGACGCCTGGTATCGATGCCATGTCAGGCAATGCCTCACTGGATTGGGCTCACGACCGCCTCGAGCGAGCGGCCCGTGCCGATGAAGAGTGTAATAATCGTCCCGAAGTCAAAGACGGCTATTTGGAAGCAATCATCGAATGCGCCGGCGAAGACTCGGAACGATTGGACGCGATCGTCGAGGAAGTTTATCAGCGGTCGAGGCGATTGCTGCCGCCGGCCGAACGACAAAAGCTCGTGCGATCGCAACGTATCTGGCGGGCCACGCGCGAGAAGCGATGTACGCCAAAAGGCAAGATCGCCATGTTCGAAGTATGGCAAATCTACAATTGTCTTGCACTCAAATCGATCGATCGCATCGAGTGGCTCGATCGCCGCATTGGCACGGCGAGCAATAGTCGTCGCGACTGAATGGGCGCCGCGACCCGACCTATGCCTCCGGCAAATAGCCCTTGAGCCCCTCGGTCAGCTCGCGCGCGACCGCGTCGATGTCGAGCTTCCACAGCCGGTTGATCGGTAGCCCGGCGGCGGGGTCCTTCAAGCGGAAGCGCTGGGTGAGGCTGGTGACGATCGCCGCGCGCTCGGCCTCGGTCACCTTTTCGCCCTCGGGGCTCTTCGGTCGCTGCGCGCGGCCGACCTGATCGCGCACCGCCTTCAGGAAATTGCGCGTCCAGCCGGAAAGCTTGGCGTAGCTGCCGGGCTCGCCATGGCTCGGCAGCGTCATCACCCCGCCCGGCACGCGGCTTTTCAGCTCGTCGAGCTGGACCAGCCAATCGCGCGTGCGCGCCTCGGCGAGCCAGGGCAGGAAGCCGATCGTCGCCAGATCGCCGCTCACCAGCAGCTTGATCTTGGGCATCCAGAAAGCGGTCACGCCGACGCTCTCGCCGTCGCCCAGCACCAGCGCGCGGACCTCGATGCCATCGACCGCGACCGACTCATTGTCGCGCAGCGTGCGGGTGAAGCGCGGCAGCGGCAGCGCGCCCGGCGATGCCTCGATCCCCATTTTGAGCAACCCTTGGGTATCGCCGCCGAGCTCGGCGGCGGTCGGCGCGCTCGCGTAAACCGCGGCTTGCGGAAAAGCGGCGGCGACCAGGCCCAGCCCGACCGCCTCATCGGGATGCGGATGGGTGACGAAGATCGCCGAGACGGGCTTGCCCGTCGCCTGCACGGCGGCGATCAGCTGATTGGCGCTCGCGGTGTCGCGCTGGGTATCGAACAGGATCAGCTGGCCGTGCGGGGTTTCGACCCACCAGCTGTTCACCGGCCCCTCGCCGCTCGAGGTGAAGCGGCCCGGCTGGGGCGCGCTCGCCGCGATCGCCGGCGTCGCGACCGCCAGGGCGAGCCCGAGCGCGCCAACGCGCACCAGATCGCGCATCAGATCATGCATTCGTCAACAATCCCTTCATCATCCCCCAAAACGAAACGCTCTTATGCTTCGTTCCGGCGTCCAAGGAAACCTGCCCGTGTCGGGGCGTTGTGCGAGCCGGTAGCGAGAAGGAAGTGGACCATGGCTGAACGCGCGATCATCGACCGTTTTTTCCGCGAGTTGAAGCATAGCCCGTTCGTGATGATCGGGCTCGACGACACCCCCGATCACAGCCAACCGATGACCGCGCAGACGCTCGGCGATCGGCAGGACGCGCTGTGGTTCTTCATGGCCAAGGACAATCGCCTGGCGATCGGCGGCGCGGCGATGGCGCAGTTCATGAGCAAGGGGCATGATTTTTTCGCGTGCGTCCATGGGCGGTTGAGCGCGGATCAGGATCCGGCGCTGATCGATCGGCTCTGGTCGAAACAGACCGAGGCGTGGTTCCCCGGCGGCAAGCAGGACCCGCAATTGCTGCTGCTGCGCTATGATCTGGAAAGCGCCGAATTGTGGGAGGGCGATGTTTCGCTCACCGGGCAAGTGAAGATGCTGTTCGGCGGCACGATCAAGCCGAGCGAGGCGGGCGACCATGCCGAGGTGCGGCTGGGGTAGGGGCGGCCGACACCAAATCCTCCCCGTTCACGGGGAGGTGGCGGCGCGTGAGCGCCGTCGGAGGGGGAGCGCTCTTGGCCCACCCCCCTCCACCCCGCGCTGCGCGCGCCGTCCCCCTCCCCGTGAACGGGGAGGATCGGCGTCACCCCGATCGCAGCAGCGCCACTCCCGCATCGCGTTCGAACAAATAGAGCGCGATCCGCGCCGCTTGCCCGCGCGCGCCGCTCAGGCCGCCATCGCGGTCGATCAGCAGCCGGGCGTCGTCGGTCGCGATGGGCAGGAGTTCCTGGAGCAGTTCGGGCGTCGCCAGGCGGAACATCGCTTCGCCCGATTGGCGCGTGCCGAGCAATTCGCCGCCGCCGCGCAGCCGCAGATCCTCCTCGGCGATGCGGAAGCCGTCATTGGTGTCGCGCATTAGCGCGAGCCGCGCGCGCGAGGTTTCGCTCAAGGCACTCCCCCGGATCAGCAGGCAGTTGGAAGCGCCCGTCCCCCGCCCCACCCGACCGCGTAGCTGGTGGAGCTGGGCGAGGCCGAAGCGGTCCGCGGCCTCGATCACGATCAGCGTCGCATTGGGCACGTCGACGCCGACCTCGATCACCGTCGTCGCGACCAGCACGCCGAGCCGCCCGCCGGCGAACTCGGCCATCACCCGGTCCTTGTCCGGCCCCTTCATCCGCCCATGGACGAGCCCGACCTTGCCCGGAAAGCGCGCGGCGAGCGCGGCGGCGCGCGCCTCAGCGGCGGCGAGATCGCTCTTCTCGCTCTCCTCGACCAGCGGGCACACCCAATAGGCCTGGCCGCCGCCTTCCAAATGCCGACCGAGCGCGGCCACCACTTCGTCGAGCCGATCCTCGCTCAGCACGCGCGTTTGGATCGGCTGCCGGCCGGGGGGCATTTCGTCGAGGCGGCTGACGTCCATCTCGCCGTAAAGCGCGAGGGTGAGCGTGCGCGGGATCGGCGTCGCGGTCATCGCGAGCAGATGCGGATTCTGCCCCTTGTTGGTCAGCATCATCCGCTCGGCGACCCCGAAACGGTGCTGCTCGTCGACCACCACCAGCCCCAGATCGCGATAGCCGACCGCTTCCTGGAAAATCGCGTGGGTGCCGATCAAAATGTCGATCGAGCCATCGGCGAGCCCCATCAGCACGCCTTCGCGCGCGCGCCCCTTGTCGCGCCCAGTGAGCACCGCGAGCCGCACCGGCAGCCCGCTCAGCAGGCGCTGGAGATTCTCATAATGCTGGCGCGCGAGGATTTCGGTGGGGGCGAGCAGCGCGCCCTGCGCGCCCGCCTCGACCGCGATCAGCAGCGCCATCGCCGCGACCAGGGTTTTCCCCGAGCCGACATCGCCCTGGAGCAGCCGCAGCATCGGCGCGCTTTGCGCCAAATCGCCCTCGATCTCGGCGATCGCGCTCGCCTGGGCGCCGGTGGGGGCATAGGGCAATTGCAGCGCGGCGCGCAGCCGGCCGTCACCCGCCAGCGCCCGGCCTTTGCGCGCGCGCGACGAGGCGCGGACCAGCATCAGCGCGAGCTGGTTGGCGAAAATCTCGTCATAAGCGAGCCGCGCCCGCGCGCCAGCGTCCTGCGGATCGGCGTGGACGCGTGCGATCGCCTCGCGCCAGCTCGGCCAGTCGCGCCGCGCGAGCAGCCCGGGCTCGATCCATTCGGGCAGCGCGGGGGCGCGCTCGATCGCCTGCGCCGCGAGCTGCCCCAGCCGGCGCGAGGTGATCCCCTCGGACAGCGGATAAATCGCCTCGCGCCCGCCGACCGCCCCCGCCTCGTCGAGCGGCAGCACATAGTCCGGGTGGATGATCTGCAATTCCTGGCCGTACATCTCGAGCCGACCCGAGACGCGGCGCGGCTCGCCGAGCGGCAGCAGCTTCTTCACCCAGCCGGCATTGCCGCCGAAATAGACGAGGCTGACGTAATTGCCCTTGGCGTCGGTCGCGTGGCAGCGCACCGGCCCGCGCCCGCCTTGGCGATAATCGACCGGGGTCAGCGTGATCGCGATCGTCCGCCCGGCGTCCGCCATGTCGAGTTCGTCGACCGCCACCCGATCGACCCAGCCGCTCGGCAAATGCAGCGCGAGATCGATCACGCGCGCGATCTTCAGCCGTTCGAGCGGCTTGGCGAGCGCCGGGCCGATGCCTTTCAGCACCGTGACTTCGGCGAACAGCGGATTGAGGATTTCGGGGCGCATGACTATCTCGCGCCTCTAACCCGAGCCGGCGGCGTTCTCCAAGCGCCGCCGGCCGATCGCCCATGGGGAGCGCGATGGATCGCGAGACGAGACTAAAGCGGCTGCGCTACCGCGCCTGGCACCGCGGCACCAAGGAAGCCGATCTGCTGATCGGCGGCTTTTTCGACGCCGCGCATATGGGCTGGGGTGACGCCGAGATCGCGCTGTTCGAGCAATTGCTGGAGGAGCAGGACGTCGACATCATGGCCTGGGCGATCGGCACCGCCCCGCCGCCCGCGCGTTATCGGGGGCCGATCCTGGAGGCGCTGAAGGCGCTGAATTACGTGCCGGTGGCGGAGTGAACGGCCACCCTCACCCAACCCTCTCCCGCCAGCGGGAGAGGGCTTTGACGTTGCACCCCGCATAGCCCTCTCCCGTTCCGGGGAGAGGGTTGGGTGAGGGCCTTCTTCCACCTGCGCCAGCTCCCGAGTCCCCCCATGCCCGATCTCCAAAAAATCCTCGCCGCGCCCCACCCCCTCACTCTCGCCGGCGTCCCCGGCGGGTTCGTGCCCTGGCTGCTCGGCGATCTCGCGCGCGCCGCCGGGCGGGTCTTGCTCATCGCGCCCGACGAGGCCGCGATGCGCGCGATCGCCGCGACCGCGCCCTTTTTCGCCCCCGATCTGCACTTGCTGAGCTTCCCGGCCTGGGACTGCCTGCCCTATGATCGCGCCTCGCCGACCTTGCGGGTGATGGCCGAGCGCGTCGCGACGCTCCACGCGCTCCAGGCCAAGAGCGACAAGCCCCAGCTGATCCTCACCACCGCCAACGCCGCGAGCCAGCGCACGCTCACCCCGTTCCGCATCCGCCAGCTCGTCGCCAAGCTCGCGCCGGGCGAGCGGATCGCGCGCGATCGGCTGGCGGCGATGCTCCAGGCGAACGGCTATCACCGGGTGGAGACCGTGACCGACTCGGGCGAGTATGCGGTGCGCGGCGGGCTGGTCGATCTCTTCCCGAGCGGCGCCGACCAGGCGCTGCGGCTCGATTTCTTCGGCGACGAGATCGAGAGCGTGCGGACCTTCGATCCCGCCGACCAGCGCACCACCGGGCGGATCGAGGGCTTCACCTTGCTCCCGGCTTCCGAAGCGCTGCTCGACGAGGACAGCGTCAAGCGTTTCCGCAGCCGCTACCGCGAAAAATTCGGCGCGACCGCGACCGGCGACCCGCTCTATCAGGCGGTCTCCGAAGGGCGGCGGCTCGCGGGCATGGAACATTGGCTGCCGCTGTTCGAGGAGCGGCTGGCGAGCCTGTTCGATCATCTAGGCGACGACGCGCTCTATTTGCGCGACGCGGGCGTGCCGGGCGCGGCCGAGGCGCGGTTCGAGGCGATCGCCGATTACCACGCCAATCGGGTGAAGGCGCAGTCGGCCGATCCCGGCAGCTATCGCCCGCTCGGCCCCGATCAGCTCTATCTCACCCGCGACGCTTGGGCGGCGGCGCTCGACGACGCGCGCGTCCATCTCCTCACCCCGTTCCACGAGCCCGAAAGCGACCGGGTGATCGACTTCGGCATCGATGGCCCGCGCGATTTCGCGCCCGAGCGGCAATCGGGCGCCAATGTTTATGAAGCGGTCGCCGATCACGCCGCCAAGCTCGCCAAGGCGAAGACGAAAGTGGTGCTGGCAAGCTACTCGGCGGGCGCGCGCGATCGCCTCGCCGGGCTGCTCGGCGATCATGGCGTCAAACGGCTGATCAAGGCGGCGGATTGGCAGGAGGCGCAGGGCCTCGCCGCCTCGGGCAATGTCGCGCTGGTGGTGCTGCCGCTCGATCACGGCTTCACCGCGCCCGATCTCGCGTTGCTCACCGAGCAGGACATGCTCGGCGACCGGCTGGTGCGGCGGCCCAAGCGCCGCAAATCGACCGACGCTTTCCTCGCCGAGCTGGCGACGCTGTCGCCCGGCGATCTGGTCGTCCACAGCGACCACGGCATCGGCCGCTATACCGGGCTGATCTCGATCCCCGTCGGCCAAAGCCCGCACGACTGCGTCGCGCTCGAATATGCGGGCGGCGACAAGCTCTACGTACCGGTCGAAAATATCGACGTGCTCACCCGCTATGGCAGCGAGGAGGGCGCGAGCCTCGATAAATTGGGCGGCGAGGCGTGGCAGCGGCGCAAGGCCAAGATGAAGGAGCGCATCCGCGAAATCGCGGGTGAACTGATCGCCATCGCCGCCGAACGCGCCTTGCGCGAAGGTCCGGTCGCCGAGCCCGACGAGGGCGGCTATGCGGCCTTCGTCGATCGCTTCCCCTTCGAGGAGACCGACGATCAAGACCGCGCGATCGGCGACGTGCTCGGCGATCTGGGCGCGGGCAAGCCGATGGACCGGCTGGTGGTGGGCGATGTCGGCTTCGGCAAGACCGAGGTAGCGCTGCGCGCCGCCTTCGTCGCGGCGCTCGCCGGGCTGCAAGTCGCGGTCGTCTGTCCCACCACCTTGCTCGCGCGCCAGCACCACCAGAATTTCGCCGCGCGCTTCGAAGGCTTTCCGCTGAAGGTCGGCCGCCTCTCCCGCCTCGTCACCGCGAGCGAGGCCAAGGCGACGCGCGAGGCGCTGAAGGACGGCACGCTCGATATCGTCGTCGGCACCCATGCGATCCTGGCGAAGCAGGTCGAGTTCAAGCGGCTCGGCCTCGTTATCGTCGACGAGGAGCAGCGCTTCGGCGTGACGCACAAGGAGCGGCTGAAGGCGCTGAAGAACGACGTCCACGTTCTCACCCTCACCGCCACCCCGATCCCGCGCACGCTGCAAATGGCGATGTCGGGCCTGCGCGAACTCTCGGTGATCCAGACCCCGCCGGTCGATCGGCTGGCGGTGCGGACTTATGTGATGCCCTGGGATCCGGTGGTGCTGCGCGAGGCCTTGCTGCGCGAACATTATCGCGGCGGGCAGAGCTTCTTCGTCACCCCGCGTATCGCCGATCTGCCCGAAATCGAGGAATTCCTGCGCGAGGCGGTACCCGAAGTGCGCTATGTCGTCGCCCATGGCCAAATGGCGCCGACCGAGGTCGAGGAGCGCATGTCCGCTTTCTACGACAAGAAGTTCGAAGTGCTGGTGTCGACCACGATCGTCGAATCGGGGCTCGATATTCCCAGCGCCAACACGATGATCATCCACCGCGCCGATCGCTTCGGCCTCGCCCAGCTTTACCAGCTGCGCGGGCGCGTCGGGCGATCGAAGACGCGGGCCTATGCCTATCTCACCACCCCGCCCGACCGGGTGATCACCGAAACCGCCGAGAAAAGGCTCAAAGTCCTCTCCGATCTCGACTCGCTCGGCGCCGGCTTCCAGCTCGCGAGCCATGATCTCGACATTCGCGGCGCGGGCAATTTGCTCGGCGACGAGCAATCGGGGCATATCAAGGAAGTCGGCTACGAACTTTACCAGTCGATGCTCGAAGAGGCGATTTTGGAGGCCAAGGCCGGCGGCAAGCTGCAACAGCGCCGCGACTTCAGCCCGCAAATCACGCTCGACGCGCCGATCCTGATCCCCGAGGATTATGTCCCCGATCTCGATCTGCGTATGGGGCTCTATCGCCGCTTGAACGAGATCGACGAGCCGCAGGGCATCGAAGCCTTCGCCGCCGAGTTGATCGACCGGTTCGGCAATTTGCCCGATCCGACGGAAAATTTGGTGCGGCTCATCGAGATCAAGCTCCACGCCAAGAAGGCGGGCATCGCCAAGATGGAGATCGGCCCGCGCGGCGCGCTGGTGAGTTTCCATGAAGATCGCCCGCCGAACGTGCCGGGGCTGCTCGCTTATGTCGAACGGCTGGGCGCGATCGCCAAGCTGCGACCCGACAGCAAATTCGTCCTCACCCGCGCCTGGGGCGACCCCAAGGCGCGGCTGAACGGCGCGCTGCAACTGGCGAAGGGGCTGGCGAAGGCGGCGGGGTGAGGCGGCGCGCGCTGCATGAACTTCGTTATTTGCCAGTTATTTGCCCCCGCCGCGCTTTAAACTGGGCAGGCGACGGCGTGCGCGCCGTCGCTCCGGAGGCGTGAATGACCTATGGACGGAAGGGACCGAGGCGGCCGGCGCGCGAGCATCGTGACGCGCAAGACGCCGAGCGCTTCGCCGCGAGCCTCGCTCGCCGCGCCGAGGCCGCCAAGGGGTTGGAGCGCGACCTGCTGACCGAGGTGCCGCTGCTCTATGGCTCCCCGAGCAATGGCGATCCCGGCGTCACGCTCGCGCGCCTCCACCGCGACGACTTGCGCCGGCGCCATGGCTATCCGGCGGCGCCGAAGACGCGGGAGGCCGAGGTGCGGCTTCCCTATGAGCGGCTGGTGATCGCGCTCGTCATCATCGTCAATCTGCTGTTCTTCCTTCTGTAATCGGCGGCGCCCATGGTAGCCCCCGGATGCGGCGCCGTGAGGGACCGATGACCGACCCAGTGACATTTGCCCGAATCGATCCCTTGGCGGCGGCGCGTGCCGGAGCGCTGGGGCGCCGCGCCGCTTGACCGCCAAGCCCCCCATCGATCCCGCGCTCGAACAGCGGCTGTTGCGCCGCTCGATCCTGGCGGCGTGCGTGATCGCGGCGCTCAACGTGACGGCGGGGCTCGTCCTGCGCTCGCAAGCGATCCTGTTCGACGGGCTCTATACGATCATCGACATCGTGATGACTTTCGCCGCGCTCGCCGTCTCGGGGTTGATCGCGCGCGGCGAGGATCGGCGCTTTCAGTTCGGCTATTGGCATCTCGAGCCCTTGCTGAGCGCGATCAACGGCGCGCTGCTTGCCTTGTCTTGCGCTTATGCTTTGCTCAACGGCGCGCGCGGGCTGTTGTCGGGCGGGGGCGAGGTCCCCGCGCTGCCCGCCGCCGCGGTCGCGCTGGTCGATGCGCTGATCGCACTCGCCATGGCGCGCTATCTCGCGCGCGCGATCCGGGGGCGGGCGAGCGATCTGCTGCGCGCCGATGCCCGCGCCTGGGCGATCGGCGGCGCCTTCGGCCTGGGGCTCGCGCTCGCCTTCGCGGGCGCGGGCGGCGCGGACGCGGTTTGGGGCGGGATGCTGTCGCGCTATGCCGATTCGCTGATCCTGGTGCTGCTCGCGGTCACGCTCGCGCCGATCCCGGTGCATCAGCTCGTCTGCGCGCTGCGCGACATCTTGGTGATCGCGCCCGCCGATCTCGACGCGAGCGTGGCGCGGGTCGCCGCCGAGGTCGCCGCGCGCCACGGCTTCGTCGCGCATCGCAGCTATGTGCAGAAAGCGGGACGCGGCCAGTTCATCGAAATCGGTCTGCTCGCCCCGCCCGACTATCGCCCCGGCACGCTCGCCGATCTCGACCGTATCCGCGCCGAAATCGCCGAAGGCTTGGGCGGCCTGGGGCCGGGGCGCTGGCTGACGGTCGATTTCACCGCCGACGAGCGCTGGATTTGACCCACCCCCTCACCCGCTATGATCGGCGATGATCTTCCACCCGGCTTTCTCGCGCCGGAACACGAGGCTGGTCGGCCCGCTCACCGTCTTCCCGTCGGGATAGGTCAGCGTGTAGCGGGCGATATAGAGCGCGTGGCCCGGCCCGAGCGGGCGCCAGTCGAGCGTCGTGAAGCTCAGCACCCCGCGCCTGGCCGCGTCGGTGAAATCATATTTGGCGCGGTAGCGCGCGATCATCGCCGCCTTGCCGCGCACCAAGCCGTCGCCGGTGACGAAGCTCGCCTCCGGCGCGTCCGAGTAGATCGCCATGAAGCGGTCGACGTCGCCCGTGTTCCAGCCGGCGGCGCTCGCCGCCATCGCCGCCTCGATCGCCGCTTGATCGGGCGCGACCGCCGCCGCCGCCATTAGCACCACGATCGGCCCCATCACCGCGCCTCCACCCAATCGCCCAGCGCCGCCCCGGGCAGCGGCCCCGCGCACAAAAAGCCCTGATAATATTGGCACCCCTCGCGCGCGAGCAGATCGAGCTGCTCGGGCGTCTCGACGCCTTCGGCGATCACCGCCAGGCCGAGCGAGCGCGCCATGTCGATCACCCCGCGCACCACGATCCGATCGCGCGGGGAGCCGGCGATGTCTTGCGCCAACTTCTTGTCGATCTTGAGATAATCGAGTGGCAGCGCCTTCAAATAGGCGAGACTCGAATAGCCGGTGCCGAAATCGTCGATCGCGACGCGGCACCCTGCCTGGCGCAGCGTCGCGAGCAGCGCGGCGGCCGCGCCCAGATCCTCGATCAGCCCCGATTCGGTGATCTCGACCGTCAGCCGGGCGCGCGGAAAGCCGCTCGCGTCGACGCGGTCGAGGAAGATGTCGGCGAAATTGGGCCGGCCGATGTCGGCGGCGGTCAGGTTGATCGCGAGCCGCAATTCGGCGCAGCGCCCGCGCCAGCGCGCCGCCGCCGCGAGCGCCGCGCGCTGGATGTGATCCGACAGCGCGATGCCGAGCTCGGCGCGCTGCGCGGCGGCGAACAGTGGCTCGGCGCCGAGCGCGCCCAGCGCCGGATGATCCCAGCGCGCCAGCGCCTCGACCCCGACCACCGCCCCGCTTCCGATCGCGACCTGCGGCTGGAAGCGGATTTCGATCTCGCTTTGCTGCAGCGCGCGGCGCAGATCGAGCGCGAGCGTATCGAGCGCGGCCGGCGCGCCGCCGCGTGCGACATGCACCGTCAGGCTGTTCGACCCGCGCGCGACCTCGAGCGCTTCGCCCGCGCGGCCGAGCAGCGCGGCGCCATCGTCGCCCGGCTCGCTCTCGGCGACCCCGATGCGGCAGCCGAGCACGACCATCGCGCTTTCGGCGACGAAGGGCCGCGCGAGCGCCTCCGCCACCCGCCCGGCGACCGTGACGAAGCGCGCGAGCCCATCTTCGGCGGCGAGCAGAAAGTCCGAGCCGCCCATCCGCGCGACCACCGCGTCGCGCCCGAACGCCTCGGCGGCGGCTTCCTCGATCCGGCGTCCGGCGGCGCGCAGCACCGCGTCGCCCGCCGAACGGCCATGCGCGGTGTTGACCAGATCGAACCGGCTGAGCGCGATCAGCGCCGCCTGCACCCGGCCCCCCTCGCCCAGCGCGCGATCGAGCCAGCGCCGGGCGGTCGCGGCGTCGCGCGCGCCCGAGAGCGCATCGCGCACCAAGGCGCCGGCGTCGGGGGCGTTCGCCAGCCGCTCGATCAACGCTTCGGGCGCGCCGCTCGCCGGATCGGCCTGGAGATGCTGGACGACGCGCCCCACCCCCGGCAGATCATGCGCGAAAGCGGTCGGTCGCCCCTTGGCGCGCAGCCGCCGCAGCGCCGCGAGCGCGACCGCGCGGTCCTCGGGCGCGAGCAGCCG
>LWDI01000059.1:57050-57636 GCA_002083475.1 Proteobacteria bacterium SG_bin5 | reverse complement strand
CGTCGGCCGCGCGGGGCGTCCCGGCGTCGGGCGCGGCCCGGCGGCGGGCGGCACGACTTGCGCGGCGCAGCCGGCGAGCAGGGCGGCGAGAGCGAGGGAAAGGGCGCGGAAATGCATATAAGCGGGCTTAGCCAAGCCACGCGCTGGCGTCACGAGCTTTGCGGGGATGCGCGGCGGCGAGGCCCGGTCATGAACCGGCGTCATGGCACGGCCTCGCCACGACCCGCGACGCACCCACCCTCACGCCCTTCCCCGGCGAAGGCCGGGGCCCAGTCGCGCGACCTATTCCATCGGGCGCGACGGATGCGGCGACGGCGCTGCTGGGCAGCGGCCTTCGCCGGGGAAGCGGTTCTTCAAGCCGTCGCGGTTCTTCAAGCCGTCGCGATGCATTTAGGCGGGAGGCGCCCGCCGCTCAAACCTCGTCGGTTTCGGCGAGCTTCCAGTTCGGGTCGTTGCCGCGCAGCGTGCGGGTGAAGGTCCACAGTTCCTGCGTGGTAACCGCATCGGAGAGCGAGCCGGCGACGACATTGCCGTCCTTGTCGCGCGTCACCGCGGCGATGTCGGCGTCGATCCGCACCGCGATCCG
>LWDI01000059.1:0-57024 GCA_002083475.1 Proteobacteria bacterium SG_bin5 | reverse complement strand
GCGCGCGCTCGATCGCGACCAGGCGATTGTCGAGCACCTGCCCCGCCGCCTCGCGCTCGTCGATCGCGGCGACGAAATCGTCGCGCACCTGCGGCTCGCACAGCCAGTCGAGCGTCTCGCGGTCGCCCTTCCAATAAGCGTCGAGGATCATGCCATAAGCGCCCTTGGCGCCATCGAGGAAGCGCGCCACGTCGAAGCCGGGATCGGCGGCGATGATCGCGCGCAGCCCCTGTTCGGCGCCCCCCTCGATCGTGCGCGGGCCCGAGTCGCGCGCTTCGCCAACGGGTTCGGGCGCGCGCGCGAGCGGCAGCGGCGCGCGCCGTTCCTCCGCCGGCTTGGGCAAGGGCTGTTCATGACCGGTGCGCTTGCCGAGCACCATATACAGGCGCAGCGCGAGAAAGGCAGCGACCATGATCAGCAGGACGAGGTAAACCACTGGGCCTCCAGGCATCGCAAGAACCCCCAACATAGGCGCCTTGGCGTGGGTTTCAAATAGGCCAAGCCATGATGTTGCCCGCTGGCGTTGAACTGTGCAAGCGCCGCTGCTACGGCGCTCGCCATGGGCGGCGGCGAGCACCGCCATTTTCAGCAAAAAAGGGTTTTCGATGAGTGAAGATACCGGCTTCGACGGCGCGGCGGCGGGCAATGGCGAGTTCGACGCCGATGGCGCGCCGGTGGTGGCGATCGTCTCGCAATATGTGAAGGATCTTTCGTTCGAAAATCCCAATGCGCCCGCGATCTTCCAAACCCAGGGCCAGCCGCGCATCGACGTGCAGTTCAACATCGCCGCGCAACAAGTCGGCGACGAGGTGCATGAAGTCGTGCTCAAGATCGAAGCGCGATCGGAGATCGAGGGCAGCGTCGCCTTCGTCGTCGATCTGGCTTATGCCGGGCTGTTCGCGGTGCGCAATATTCCGGCCGAACATCTCCAGCCGTTCATGCTCGCCGAAGCGCCGCGGCTGATCTTCCCCTTCGCCCGCCGCGTGTTGGCGGACGCGGTGCGCGACGGCGGCTTCCCGCCGCTGATGCTCGATCCGATCGATTTCGGCGCGCTTTACATGCAGCAAGCGCAGGGCCAGATCGAGGGTGAAGGCGGCACGCCCGTCGGCCATGCCTGAGGGCAAGGACACGCGAACACGATCCGGCCGATGATCGGCAACGCTAGCTCCTCCCCTGTAAGGGGAGGTGGCGGCGCGAAGCGCCGACGGAGGGGTATCGCCGCGCGATCGAGGGCGACACCCCTCCACCATCGCTTCGCGATGGTCCCCCTCCCCCAGTGGGGGAGGAGCTTTGCAGACGGTCCGACAGGAGACGTATGAACCTCGCCCGCGCGCTCGGATCGGTCGGCGGCCTCACGCTCGCGAGCCGCGTGCTCGGGTTGGTGCGCGATTCGCTGTTCGCGCGCTTCGTCGGCGCGGGCTTCGCCTCGGACGCGTTTCTGATCGCCTTCCGCTTGCCCAATATGTTCCGCGCGCTGTTCGCCGAAGGCGCGTTCAACGCCGCGTTCATCCCGATGTTCAACAAGCGCGTGGCGGAGGATGGCGGCGGGCTGAAAGCCGGCCTGGCCTTCGCCGAGGATGCGCTGTCGGTGCTGCTGCCGGTGCTGATCGCGATGCTGCTGCTGCTGGAACTCGCCGCCTGGCCGGTGACCTATGTGCTCTCGGGCGGCTTTGGCGACATCTCCCCCGCGCAGTTCGATTATGCGGTCGGCCTCTCGCGGCTCACCTTGCCCTATCTGCTGCTGATCTCGCTCGTCTCGCTGTTCGGCGGCATCCTCAACTCGCTCCAGAAATTCTGGGTCAACGCCGCCGCACCGATCCTGCTCAACCTCACGCTGATCGCCGCGCTGCTCTTTTTCCACAGCGACGCGCCGCTCGTCACCGCGCGCAATCAGGCGATCGCGGTCGCGGTTTCGGGTGCCTTGCAACTCGCTTGGCTCGTCTGGGCGTGCTGGCGCGCGGGGGTGGTGCTGCGGATCAAGCGCCCGCGCTGGACGGCCGAGGTGAAACGGCTGCTCGCGCTGATCGGCCCGGCGGCGGCCGGCGCGGGGGCGGTGCAGATCAATCTCGTCATCTCGACCGCGCTCGCCGCGCGGCTGCTGCCGGCGGGATCGGTGACGTATATCTATCTCGCCGATCGGCTGAACCAATTGCCGCTGGGCTTGGTCGGGATCGGGCTCGGCACCGTGTTGCTGCCGACCATCTCGCGGCAATTGGGGGGCGGCGAGGAAGCGGCGGCGATGGACACGCAGAATCGCGGCCTCGAACTCGCGCTGTTCTTCACCTTGCCCGCGACCGTCGCGCTGATCGTTTGCGGGCTGCCGATCGCCGCCACGCTTTATCAGCACGGCAAATTCACCCCCGCCGACACGCTCGCGACCGCGCAAGCGCTCGCCGCCTTCTCGGTCGGCCTGCCGAGCTATATTCTGGTCAAGGTGCTGACGCCCGGCTTTTACGCGCGGCAAGATACCAAGACCCCGGTCAAATTCGCGACTTGGGCGATCGGGCTCAACATCGCCTTCAACCTCGCGCTGATCGTGCCGCTCGCGCATATGGGGCCGCCGCTCGCGACCGCGCTGTCGAGCACCGCCAATGTCGCCTTGCTCTATGCAACGCTCAGGCGGCGCGGCCATTTCGAGCCCGACGCGCGGCTGAAGCGCCGCGCCTGGCGGCTCGCGCTCGCCGCGCTGGCGATGGGGGCGGTGCTATGGCCGCTCAACGCGCTGTTCCTACCCTATACCACCGGGCCGAGCTTGGTGCGCTGGGGCGCGATGGCGCTGCTGGTCGCGCTGGGCGGGATGGTTTATGCGATCGCCTGTTTCGTGACGCGGGCGTTTCTGCCGCAAGATCTGAAAGCGGCGCTGCGCCCGCGCCGCGCCAAATCCCAAAAGGAGTAACATGCGCGTCGTCTCCGGCATTCAGCCCACCGGCAATCTGCACCTCGGCAATTATCTGGGCGCGATCAAACAATGGGTGGCGATGCAGGACGCGGTGGCGGCCGAGGGCGGCGAGTGCCTGTTCTTCCTGGCGGACCTGCACGCGCTCACCCAGCCGGTGGTCCCCGCCGAGCTCGCCGCCAACACGATCGAGATGGCGGCGACGCTGATCGCCTGCGGGATCGATCCGGCGAAGGCGATCCTGTTCAACCAGGCGCGCGTGCCCGCGCATTCGGAACTCGCCTGGATTCTGGGCGGCACCGCGCGGATGGGCTGGCTCAACCGCATGACGCAGTGGAAGGACAAGGCGGGCAAGAATCGCGAAGGCGCGAGCGTCGGGCTGTTCACTTATCCCGTGCTCCAGGCGGCCGACGTCCTCGTCTATCAGGCGACGCACGTGCCGGTGGGCGAGGATCAGAAACAGCATCTGGAACTGGCGCGCGACATCGCGACCAAGTTCAACACCGATTATGCGACCGAGATCTTCCCCCTGCCCGAGCCATTGGTGAGCAAAGCCGCGCCGCGCATCATGAGCCTGCGCGACGGCGCGGCCAAAATGTCGAAGTCGGACCCGTCGGACGCTTCGCGGATCAATCTGATCGACGATGACGACCTGATCGCGCAGAAGATCAAGAAAGCGAAGACCGATCCCGCGCCGCTGCCCGACACGCTCGACGCGCTGGAAGGGCGGCCCGAGGCGCGCAATCTGGTGACGATCTACGCCGCGCTCGCCGATGAAAGCCCCGACGCCGTGGTGGCGCGCTTCGCGGGGCAAGGGTTCGGCGCGTTCAAGCCCGCGCTCGCCGATTTGGCGGTGGCGGTGCTCGCGCCCGTTCGCGCGCGGCTGATGGCGCTGCGCGAGGATCGCGAGGCGGTGGCCGCCGCGCTCGTCGACGGGGCGGCGCGCGCGGACGCGATCGCACGACCGGTGCTGCGCGCCGCGCAATTGGCGCTCGGCCTGCAAATTTAGCGGGAAACGATTGGCTTTCGGCGCGCGTTCAACCACTATTCAGTCAGCCCGTGGCAATCCTGCGGGCAGACGAGCCGGGCAATTCACGCCTTGGTCACATAGGGTATTGTCGCGATGAAGAAATTGCTGATCGCCGCTGCCGCCGCCCTGGCCGTATCGGGGTGCGCGGAGCCGTTCAACGCGCGCGTCTCGCGCTTCCAACAACTCCCCGCGCCGCAGGGGCAGAGTTTCTACGTCCAGGCGGCCGATCCGGCGCAGATGGGCGGGCTGGAATTCAGCCAATATGCCAATTTGGTCGCTGCTGAACTGACGCGCCAAGGCTATCGCCA
This sequence comes from Proteobacteria bacterium SG_bin5, assembly GCA_002083475.1. GTDB lineage: Bacteria > Pseudomonadota > Alphaproteobacteria > Sphingomonadales > Sphingomonadaceae > Sphingomonas. The sequence continues at coordinate 52,790 of LWDI01000059.1, read as the reverse complement.
AGCGGCCGATCCGGCGAGCGCCGAACTGGTCGTGAAGTTCCGCTACGGCGTCGATCGCGGGCGCGAAAAGGTCGTGTCGTCGCCGGGCTTCGGCTATGGCTATGGCTTCCCCTATGGCGGTTTTTACTGGCGCCGCGCCTTCGTTTACGGCTTTTACGATCCGTTCTTCTACGGGCCGGGCTTTGGCGGGTTCGGCGGCTTCGGCGGGCCGGACGTGCGCAGCTACACCGTTTATACCAGCGAACTGCGGCTCGAGATCGACCGCGCCGACAGTGGCCAGCGCCTGTTCGAAGGCACCGCGCGCGCCCAATCGGACACCGACGATCTGACCAAGCTGGTGCCGAACCTGGTCGAGGCGATGTTCACCGGCTTCCCCGGCAATTCGGGCCAGACGGTGAAGATCACGGTCGCGCCGCAGAAGAAGCGGGCGTAGCGCGCGAGGTCGCGGGCGCGTCGCGGCCATAGCGGCTCGCGATCGGGGTGATCGAGCGTTGTTAATGATCGTCATGCCGGACTTGGTCCGGCATCCACGGCTATTCCAGGCCTTCCGCTCGCTAGGCCTAGCGTCACGGTGGACCCCGGGCCAAGCCCGGGGTGACGTCTAGAGGCGGATACGCATCGAGCTACCCGCGAACCGCCGCCGAGCCGCCCTACCCCATCCGCACGATCGCCGTCCCCAGCCGCTCGGCCTCGGCGGCGTCGTGCGTCACCATCAGCATCGGCAGCGCGAGTTCGTCACGCAGCCGCTCGATCAGCGTCATGATCTCTTCGCGCCGCGCCGCGTCCAGAAAACTGAGCGGCTCGTCGAGCAGCAGGAAGCGCGGCCCGGAAAGCAAGGCGCGGCCGATCGCCACGCGCCGCGCCTCCCCGCCCGAAAGCGAGCGCGGCCAGCGATCGAGCAACGCGCCGATGCCGAGCAGCTCGATCACCCGCGCCTCGGGCACCGCCACCCCCGCGCGGCGGCCATAAGCGAGGTTGGCGCGCACCCGCAAATGCGGGAAGAGGCGATCGTCCTGAAACACATAGCCCGCCTGGCGCCGCTCGGGCGGCAGATCGACCCGCGTCGCCGCGTCGAACAGCACCCGCCCCGCGACCGCGATCCGCCCGGCTTGCGGCCGGCGCAAGCCCGCGATGCAATGGAGCACGGTCGTCTTGCCGGCGCCCGAGGGACCGAACAACACCGTGATCCCCGGCCCGGTTTCGAAGCGCGCGGCGATCTCGCGCGCGCCGACCATGGCGCGCAAGTCGACCGCGAAGACCGGCTCAGACACCGTGCCGCCCCCGCCCCTGGCGCCGCGCGAGCAGTTCCGCCGCGATCAGGGCAGCGAAGGCGAGCGCGATCGAGGCGAGCGCCAGCCGCGCCACCGCCCCCTCGCCCCCCGGCGATTGCAGCGCCGAATAAATGGCGAGCGGCAAGGTCTGGGTCTGCCCGGGCACATTGCCGACGAAGGTGATCGTCGCGCCGAACTCGCCGATCGAGCGCGCGAAGCCGAGCACCAGCGCGGCGAGCACGCCCGGCAGGCTGAGCGGCAGCGTGATCGTGGCGAACACGCGCCACGGCCCCGCGCCCAAAGTGCGCGCGGCGCCCTCCAGCCGCGCGTCGACCGCCTCGATCGACAGGCGGATCGCGCGCACCATCAGGGGCAGCGCCATCACCGCGGCGGCGAGCGCCGCCCCCGTCCAGCGGAAGATCAGGCTCACCCCGAACAGCCGCGCGAGCAGCGCGCCGGCCGGACCATCGGGCGCGAAGGCGAGCAGCAACAGCCAGCCGGTCACGACCGGCGGCAGCACCAGCGGCAGATGCACGGCCGCGTCGAGCAGCATCTTGCCCGGAAAATTCGCGCGCGCGAGCAGCCAGGCGAGCGCGAAGGCGATCGGCAGCGCGACCAGCATCGCCGCCGCCCCCACTTGCAGCGTGAGCGCGACGATCCCCGCCTCGTCCGCCGCGATCAAAGCGTGAAGCCGCGCGCCCGGAACAACGCCCGCCCCTCGTCGCTCAGCAGAAAGCGGCGGAAAGGCTCGGCGCTCGCCCGCGCGCCGCTGAGCCGCGCGATCGGATAGACGATCGGCGCATGGCCGCCGGGCGGAAAGGTGGCGATCACGCGCACCCCGCGCGCGGCGCGCGCGTCGGTCGCATAGACGATGCCGAAGCGCGCCGCGCCGCGTTCGACCAGCGCCAGCGCCGCGCGCACGTTTTCGGCGCGCACCACCCCACGCTCGACCGCGCGCCAGGCACCGAGCGCCTCGAGCGCCTGTTGGGCATAGCGACCGGCGGGGACCCCGCTCGGATCGGCGATCGCGAGCGGCCCGCCCCCGATCAGTGCCGCGAGCGCGCCCTTTTGCTCGATCGCGAGCCGCGCCGCGCTCGCCTTGGGCGCGATCAGCACCAGCGCATTGCCGGCGAGCGTCGCCCGGCTCGCCTTGTCGATGCGCCCGCGCGCGGCGAGCCAATCCATCCAGGCGCTATCGGCCGAGACGAACAAATCGGCGCGCGCCCCGCTCGCCGCCTGCCGCGCGAGCGTGGAGGAGGCCGCGAAGGAGAGAATCGGGCGCGGATGCCCTTTGGCCGCCCAGGCGTTGGCGGCGTCGTTCAGCACCTCCTGCAGGCTCGCGGCGGCGAGCACGAGCGGCGGTTCCTCGGCGCGGGCGGCGGCTGGTGCGATCAGCGCCAGCCATGCTAGCAGCGAAACGAAGAGCCGACGCATAGATCCTCCATATATCCCCGCCGATATAGCGCGGCCGGGAGCCACCACCAGCCTGGAGAGGGACATGAAGCGCCTGTTGCTCATCGTCGCGCTGCTCCTCGTGCCCGCCGCCGCCCGCGCCGAAGAGCCGCTGCGCTGGTGGGGCGAGCTGCGGATTCGCGGCGAGGCGCTCGGCGGCCAATTCCGCCCCGGCTTGTCGCCCGATGCCGAGGGGCTGTTCCTGCGGACGATCATCGGCGCCGAATATGACGCCGGCCCGCTCCGGATCGGCGGCGAAATTTGGGACAGTCGCGCCTATTTCTACCCGAGGCGGAGTTCGGTTTCGACGAGCGAAGTCAATGCGCTCGAACCGGTGCAGCTTTACATCGCGAGCGACGTGAGTTCGCGCGCGCGGCTGTTGCTCGGGCGCTTCACGCTCGATCTCGGCTCGCGCCGGCTCACGGCGCGGCAAATCTTCCGCAACACCACCAATGTCTTCACCGGCGCCCAGCTCGATTTGAAGAGCAAGGCCGGCGACGCGCTCACCTTGTTCTGGACGCTGCCCGACACGCGCCTGCCCGATGATGCCCAGGGCCTGCGCGATGCCGGGGTGGTGCTCGATCGGGCGCGGTTCAACACCCAATTCTTTGGCGGGGTGCTGCGCACGCGCGCCTTCGGCCCCGGCCATGTCGAAGTCGCGCTGTTCGCGCTCGACGAGCGCGATTCGCCCGGGCTGGCGACGCGCGACCGGCGGCTATGGACGCCCGAACTCCGCTATGTGGCGCCGCCGCGTGCCGGGAAATGGGATGGCGAACTCGATCTCATCTGGCAGGGCGGCAAGACCCGCGCGACCACGCTCGACAGCGATCGCACCGATGTGCCGGTCGATGCCTGGACGGTGCACGCCGAGCTCGGGCATAGTTTCCCCGCCCCCTGGCACCCCCGGCTCTCGGCGAGCTTCGACGCGGCGAGCGGCGGCGTCGGCAGAGTGTGGCGGCGCTTCGATCCGCTTTTCGGCGCCGCCGAATTCGATTTGAGCTTGAGCGGGCTCTACGCGCTGCTGCGCCGCGACAATTTGCTCAGCGCCGAGGCGCGGCTGGAGTTGAAGCCCAATCCGGCGTGGGACGGCTATGTCCTCGTCCGCCCGCTCTGGCTGATCGAGCCGCGCGACGCCTTCGGCGCGAGCGGGGTGATCGACACGAGCGGCGCCTCGGGCAGCTTCGCGGGCACGCAAGTCGATCTGCGCGCGCGCCATTGGATCGCGCAGCGCCATGTGCGGCTGGCGATGGGCTATAGCCATTTGTTCAAGGGCCGTTTCCTGCGCGAGGCGCCCAACGCGCCGCGCACCGGCGACACGCGCTTCGGCTATGTGGAGTTGACGCTGACGAAATAACCGGAACGAGCGGGCGCCCCGATCGCGACCAACGGCGCGATCGAGCGAAGCGCCGCCCCGGTGCCGAGCGGGGGCGGCGCTTCGCCCTTTCGGTGACCTCGCGCCAGGCGTCGCGCCGCCGCGACCGAGGCGCCGATCGCCCGGTTCACCGCTTGCCGAGCTGCTCCATCGCGTCGCGGCCGTAATTGGTGATCATCTCGCCGATCTGGCGCGCCTGATCGACCGCGCGGCCGCTCTGCTCGCGCAGATAATCGGCCTGGATGCGCAACACTTCGCTCACGTCCTTGGCTTGCGCCGCCGCGCGCATCGCCGCGAAGGCTTGGCGCGTATTTTCCTCGGCCTGATCGAGCAGGCGCATCCCGAGATCGGTGCCCGCCGCGGTCATCCGCTCGGACGAAGCGCGCAGCTGCTCCACGCCCGCGCGCATTTGCGCGCCCATCTGCTCGGTCGCGCCTTGCGCCGCGTGCGCGGCGTCGTTCGTCGTCTGATTGCTGTCGGTCGCCATGAACTGTTCCTCGCTGGAGTCGGCCCCGTCCGCCGCCGTTGGTTTAGCAGGCGACGGCGGCGCGCGCGAGCGATACTCGCGCGGTATCCGATCCGATTGCATCGCATCGCCGCGCTAGATCTTTGATTTTTGGCGATTTCTGAGTCGGCAGAGGATTCCGCCTGCCTCGCAATCGCGCTATGCTGCATCCCCCATCCGCAGCGCGGCGATGAAGGCTTCCTGCGGGATGCTCACCGAGCCGTACTCGCGCATCCGCTTTTTGCCTTCCTTCTGCTTTTCCAGCAGCTTGCGTTTGCGCGTCGCGTCGCCGCCATAGCATTTGGCGGTGACGTCCTTGCGCAAGGCGGCGATCGTCTCGCGCGCGATCACCTTGCCGCCGATCGCCGCCTGGATCGGGATCTTGAACAAATGGCGCGGGATCAAATCCTTCAGCCGCTCGCACATATGCCGCCCGCGCGCCTCGGCGGCCGAGCGGTGGACGATCATGCTGAGCGCATCCACCGGCTCGTTGTTCACCAAGATCGACATTTTCACCAAATCGCCTTCGCGATAGCCGATCTGGTGATAATCGAAGCTCGCATAGCCGCGCGAAATGCTCTTCAGCCGATCGTAGAAATCGAACACGACTTCGTTGAGCGGCAGCTCATAAGTCACCTGCGCGCGGCCACCGACATAAGTGAGGTTCTTCTGGATGCCGCGCCGATCCTGGCATAATTTCAGGATCGCGCCCAAATATTCGTCGGGCACGTAGATCGTCGCCTCGATCCAGGGTTCGGCGATTTCCTCGATTCGGTTGGGATCGGGCATGTCGGCGGGGTTGTGGAGCTCGACCTCGCCGCCGCCATGCGTCAATTGCAGCTTATAGACCACCGAGGGCGCGGTGGTGATGAGATCGAGATCATATTCGCGCGTCAGCCGTTCCTGGATGATCTCCAGGTGCAACAGCCCCAGAAAACCGCAGCGGAAGCCGAAGCCGAGCGCGGCGGAGGTTTCCATTTCGAAGCTGAAGCTCGCGTCGTTCAGCCGCAATTTGCCGATCGAATCGCGCAATTTCTCGAAATCATTGGCATCGACCGGGAACAGCCCGCAGAACACCACCGGCTGGACTTCCTTGAACCCCGGCAGCGGCTCGGCGGCGGGCTTCTTCGCCTCGGTCAAGGTATCGCCGACGCGCGCCTGCGCGATTTCCTTGATCTGCGCGGTGATGAAGCCGACTTCGCCGGGGCCGAGCTCGGCCAATTGCTCGATCTTGGGGCGGAAACAGCCGACGCGATCGATCAGATGCTCGGTGCCCGCCTGCATGAACTTGATCTGCTGGCCCTTTTTCAAGACGCCATCCATCACCCGCACGAGGATGACGACGCCGAGATAGGGATCGTACCAGCTATCGACGAGCATCGCCTTCAAGGGCGCGCTCGGGTCGCCGCTCGGCGCGGGGATGCGCGCGACGATCGCTTCGAGCACGTCGTCGATGCCGATCCCCGATTTCGCGCTGGTGAGCACCGCTTGCGACGCATCGAGCCCGATCACTTCCTCGATCTCGGCGCGCACTTTCGCGGGCTCGGCGGCGGGGAGATCGATCTTGTTGATCACCGGCACGATCTCATGATCATGCTCGATCGATTGATAGACATTGGCGAGCGTCTGCGCCTCGACGCCTTGCGCCGCGTCGACCACGAGCAGCGCCCCCTCGCACGCCGCGAGGCTGCGCGAGACTTCGTACGCGAAGTCGACATGGCCCGGCGTGTCCATCAGGTTCAAGACATAGGTTTCGCCGTCGCGCGCGGTGTAATCGAGCCGCACCGTCTGCGCCTTGATCGTGATGCCACGTTCTTTCTCGATGTCCATATTGTCGAGCACTTGCTCGGACATTTCGCGGTCGCTGAGGCCCCCGGTGCGTTGGATCAGGCGATCGGCGAGCGTCGACTTGCCATGGTCGATATGCGCGATGATCGAAAAATTGCGGATCTTCGAAAGCGGGGTCACGATTGTCTCTGCGATAGGGTCGGCCCGGCGCATAGCAGGCGCGCGCGGCGGAAACAAAGCCCGTGCGCGGACGCAGGCCCGGCGTCAAGAATCGTTTCAACGGCGGGGCGCGCGCGGTATAGGGGGGCGATCAAAGGGGGCCGTCATGCCGAAATCGCTCACCGTCGCGCTGTTCACGCTGCCCGTCATCGCTTTCGCCGCCCAGCCGGTGGCGGCGCAAAATCTCGCCAAGCCCTCGGGCGGGCAGCGCTTGCAGGATAAATTGTCGAACGACGTGCCGAAATGCGCGCGCAAGCTCGGCACGCTCGCGATCCGCGACGGCGACGATGCGCGGCCCTGGATGCAGAACAACCTCGCGCCCCCGGCCAAATTGCTGCGCGTGCTGGTGCAGCGATCGGGCTGTTTCAATCTGGTCGATCGCGGATCGGGGCTGAACGCCGCGCAGCAGGAGCGCGACATCGGCAACGATCTCGGGCTGCAGCGCCGCTCCAATGTCGGCCAGGGGCAGATCAAGGCGGCGGATTACGTGCTGATCGCCGAAATCTCGAACGCCGATGAAAATGTCAGCGGCAGCGGCGTCGCGGGGGGCGTGGGCGGCTTGATCGGCGGGCGCGTCGGCGGGCTGCTCGGCGGGGTGAAGAGCCGCAAGCTCGAGGCGAACACCGTGCTCTCGCTCACCAATGTCCGCACCACCGAGACGATCGCGGTCGAGGAAGGCTATGCCGCCAAGAACAATCTCTCGTTCGGCGCGGGCGGCTTTTTCGCGATCGCGGGCGCGGTCGGCGGCGGTTACGACAATACCGATATCGGCAAGATCGTGACGCTGAGCTTCATCCAGGCCTATTCGAAAATGGTGAGCGGGCTCGGGCTGATCCAGCCGGGCGACGCCGGCACCGCCGAAGCGGCGCCCGCCAAGACCTTCACCGCGCAAGGCCCCGTGCAGCTGCGCGCGACGCCCGCCGGCACCGCCAAGGTGATCCGCACCCTCCCGCCCGGCGCGATCCTCTACCCCACCGGCAACAAGAACGGCCTGTGGTGGGAAGTGGCGGACGAGAACGACAATGTCGGCTGGGTGCTGAACACCAAGCTCGCGCCCTCCAACTAGCCACTCCCCTGTAACGACCGCGCAACAGAGTCGCGCCATCGCCAATCCGCGCGAAAGGCGAGGAGAGCGGGCGTGGACGGGGGGACGAGCGGCGATGCGCTGGAAAACGCGGCGGGATCGATCTTCCATTCGATGCGCGGCGATTCGGATCGCAGCATCACTCGGCGCGGGTTCGAGACCGCGATCGAGCGCGCCGGCATCCTGCTCAACGATCCCCGAATTCGCGAAACGGTTCAGGCGCTCAAATCGCGCACCGATCTCGAGCCGATCAGCCTTACCGAGTTTCGCGAGATCCTTCACCCCGCCAATGTCTCGCTGCTCCACCGCGCGCTGCGCGGCGATCTGATCATCCCCGATTTCGATCGTTTCGCGCATATTTTGTCGCAAATCTTCGAATTCGTGCGCGATTATCGCGGCGGCGACGTCGCGAGCTATATTCCGCAACTCGCGCGCGTCGATCCCGAGCTTTACGCAATGGCGGTGTGCACCGTCGACGGTCAGCGTTTTTCGGTCGGCGATGACGAGGAACGCTATTGCGTGCAATCGACGTGCAAGCCGATCAACTATGCGATCGCGCTCGATCAGCTCGGCGCGGCGCAGGTGCATCGCCATGTCGGGCGCGAGCCTTCGGGGCGGTCGTTCAACGAACTCACGCTAAATGGGCAGGATTTGCCGCATAATCCGATGATCAACGCCGGCGCCATCATGTGCTCGTCGCTGGTCAAGCCCGGGCTGCCGCTCGCCGATCGCTTCGATTATGTGATGAGCATCTGGCGCGCGCTCTCGGGCGGCGAGAAAGCGGGGTTCGACAATTCGGTGTATCTTTCGGAAAAAGACACCGCCGACCGCAATTTCGCGCTCGCTTATTTCATGCGCGAGGCGCGCGCCTTTCCGCCCGGCACCGATTTGCTCGCGACGCTCGATTTCTATTTCCAATGCTGCGCGATCACCGTGCATGCCAAGCAAATGGCGGTGGTGGCGGCGACCTTCGCCAATGGTGGCATCTGCCCGCTCACCGACAAGCGCGTCTTTTCGCCCGCCACGACCAAGAATTGCCTGAGCTTGATGTATAGCTGCGGCATGTATGATTTCAGCGGTGAATATGCCTTCACGGTCGGGTTGCCGGCGAAATCGGGCGTATCGGGCTCGCTGTTCATCGTCGTCCCCGGGGTATGTGGGATCGCGATTTATTCGCCGCGGCTCGACAAGCTCGGCAACAGCGTGCGCGGGGTCGAATTCTCGCGGCGGTTGGTCGAGACTTTCGCTTTCCACACTTATGCCAATGTCGTCGCCGAACAGCGGCTGATCGACCCGCGCCGCAACGAAATGGCGCATTCGGTCGAGCCCGCTTACTTGATGTGCGCGGCCGCCGCGCGCGGCGATGTGAGCGAGATCCGGCGGCTGATCGCCAAGGGGATCGACGTCAATTGCGCGGATTATGACGGGCGCACCGCGCTCCATCTGGCGGCGTGCGAGAATAAGGTCGAAACGGTGCGCTTCCTGATCGCGCAGGGCGTCGCGCTCGCGCCGGTCGATCGCTGGGGCAATACCCCGCTCGACGACGCGCTGCGCGCCGGGCATGGCGCGGTCGCCGCGCTGCTCGACACGACGCGCGATGACCCCGATGCGCGGCTGACCGGCGACGACGCGCCCTGCCGCCTCGCGACCCCCGCCGCCGAGCCGATCGAGGCCTGAGCGGCGCGCCCGTGCGCGGGCGAGCGTCGCTCAGGCCAGCGCGTAGAGCGCCGGGATCAGCCCCGCGAAATCATCGATCACCGCGTCGGCCCCCAATTCCTCGACCGGCCCCAGCAGAAAGCCGAAGCGCACCGCGATCGCGGGGATGCCGGCGCCGCGCGCGGCCTGCACGTCATAGATCGAATCGCCGACGAACGCCGCGCGCCCGCCGCCCAGCCGCTCGATCAGCGCGTGGATCGGCGCCGGGTTGGGCTTGGCGAGCGCGGTGCCGAGCGTGTCGCCGCCGATCAGGCAATCGAAGCGATCGGCGAGCGCCAGCTCGGTCATCAATTTGCGCGCGAGCGATTCGAATTTGTTGGTGACGATGCCGACGCGCACGCCCATCGCCCGCAGCGCGTCGACCGCCTCGATGGCGCCCGGGAAGGGCCGCGAGCCATCGGCGATATGCGCTTCGTAAAAGCGCAGCATGTCCTTGTAGAGCGGGCGGAACGCCGCCTCGTCGATCCCCCCGCTCGCGTCGAGCGCTTGGCGCAGCATGTGCTTGGCGCCGCCGCCGATCATCGTTTCGACCTGCGCCTCGCGCAGCGGCGCGCGCCCCGCCAAGGCGAGCGCGTGATTGACCGCCGCAGTCAGGTCCGGGCTGGTATCGATCAGCGTGCCGTCGAGATCGAAGCCGATGATGGCGAAGGGAAAGCGCATGGCCCCCGCCTCTGCGCAAAGCGGTGGAAAAGGCAAGCCGAACATGGCAGGGGCGCGGCGCTTGACCAAGGGGGCCGCCATGACGACACCGCTCGCCGCGATCATCCTCGCCGCCGGCAAGGGAACGCGGATGAAGTCAGACCTGCACAAGGTGCTGCATCCGATCGCGGGGCGGCCGATGCTGATGCATTTGCTGGCGAGCGTGGGTGAGCTCGCGCCCGCGCGGCAGGTGGTCGTGGTCGGCAGCGGGCGCGATCAGCTCGAGGCGGCGCTGGGGGGCGCGGCCGAACTCGCGGTGCAGGAACCGCAGCTCGGCACCGGCCATGCGGTGCGGCAGGCGCAGGACGCGCTCGCCGGGTTCGAGGGCGACGCGCTGATCCTTTACGGCGACGTCCCGCTGGTCTCGCCCGCGACGATGCGGCGGATGATCGAGCGGCTCCACGCGCCCGATGCGCCGGCGGTGGTGGTGCTCGCTTTCGAGCCCGACGACACGTTGCGCTATGGCCGGGTGATCGCCGAGGGCGACCGGATCGTCAAAATGGTCGAGCATAAGGACGCGACCGAGCAAGAGCGCGCGGTACGGCTGTGCAATTCGGGGCTGATGGCGGCGCGCGCGGCCGATTTGTTCGCGCTGCTCGCGCGCGTCGGCAACGATAACGCGGCGGGCGAATATTATCTCGTCGACATCGTCAATATCGCGACCGCCGATGGGCGGCTCTGCGCGATGGTGACGACCGATCCGCATGAAGTGGCGGGCGTCAACAGCCGCGCCGAATTGGCGGCGCTCGAGGCCGAATGGCAGGCGCGGCGGCGCGCGGCGGCGATGGCCGAGGGGGCGACGCTGATCGCGCCCGAAACCGTGTGGTTCGCGCACGATACCGAACTCGGCCGCGACGTGGTGATCGAGCCCAATGTCTTCTTCGGCCCCGGCGCGCGGATCGCCGACCGCGTGACGATCCGCGCGAACTGCCATATCGAGGGGGCGACGGTCGGCAGCGGCTGCGAAGTCGGCCCCTTCGCGCGGCTGCGCCCCGGCACCGTGCTTGGCGAGAAAGCCAAGATCGGCAATTTCGTCGAGACCAAGAAAGCAGTGCTCGGCGCGGGCGCCAAGGCCAATCACCTCACCTATCTGGGCGATGCCGACGTCGGCGCGGGCGCCAATATCGGCGCGGGCACGATCACCTGCAATTACGACGGCTATTTCAAATACAAGACGGTGATCGGCGCGCGCGCCTTCATCGGCTCGAACAGCGCATTGGTGGCGCCGGTGCGCATCGGCGCGGACGCGATCGTCGGCGCCGGCAGCACCGTGACCAAGGACGTGGCCGAGGGCGAACTCCGGCTGGTCCGCCCCGAACAATCCGCCAAGCCGGGCTGGGCGACGCGGTTCCACGAAGCGATGGCGCGGAAGAAAGAGCTTAAATGAAGACTTTGCGTCGGTTCTTGGCGGTGACGGCGCTTTTGGCCATCGGCGGCCTGTTTGGGCTCTTTCTCGGCTGGAAGTTTTTGGCTCGGGATGCGTGTTTGGATGCTGGTGGCGCCTGGAACGCGCGTGGCAGCTATTGTCTGTCCACCCCCAAAGCAGCTTGACATGATATCATGATATGATATCGCCATATCATGGCGCGCTTTCTCGTCGATATCCCCGAAGAGGACGTCAACCGGCTCGACGCGATCGCGCGGGCCGAGGGAAAGTCGCGCGCGGCCGTGCTCCGTGAAGCCGTCGCCGAATATATCGCCGCTGAATCCAAGCAGGGTTTCGAGCGCTATTTCGGCTTGTGGGAACGCTATGGCTCGACGGTCGATGGCCTGGATTATGAGCGCAAGCTGCGCGGCGAATGGCCCGACGTCGGGGCGTTCGACCCGCCGCACAAGAAGAACGACGCCGCGTGAGCGAGCGCTTCTTCGATACCAACATCGTGATCGACATGCTCCATAACCGACCGGCGGCATGGGCCGAGGTCCGTAACGTCACCCGGGCGTGGATCAGCCGGATGACGTGGATCGAGGTGATGTCGGGCGTGCCCGATGAAGCGGCATCGGAGACCGAGGCATTTCTCCGCCTGTTCGCGATGAGCGAAATCAACGAGGAGATCGCGCGCCGCGCCGCGGCGCTGCGGCATCAGCGCAAGTCGCTCAAATCCCCCGATGCGATCATCCTTGCCTCCGCTCAGGTGTCCGGGCGCATCCTCGTCACGCGCAATACCAAGGATTTTCCGGCGGAAATGCCCGGTATCCGTGTTCCCTATCAGCTCAAAAACTAAGGGCCCCATCCATGTGCGGAATCATCGGTATCGTCGGCAAGGAAAGCGTCGCGGATCGCCTGGTGGAGGGGCTGCGGCGGATGGAATATCGCGGTTATGATTCGGCGGGCGTCTGCACGATCGACGGCGGCGCGCTGGTCCGCCGCCGCGCGCCGGGCAAGCTCGGCAATTTGGTGAGCGAGCTCGCCGCCAATCCCGCCCCCGGCGCGATCGGCATCGCCCACACCCGCTGGGCGACGCACGGCGCGCCGACCGCGAACAACGCGCATCCGCACGCGACTGGCGAAGTCGCGCTGGTCCACAATGGCATCATCGAAAATTTCAAGCCGCTGCGCGACGGCCTGCTCGCGCGCGGGCGCAGTATCGAAAGCGAGACCGATAGCGAAGTCGTCGCGCATCTCGTCAGCGAGCGGATCGAGGCCGGCGATAGCCCGCAAGACGCGGTGAAAGCGGTGCTGCCGATGCTGCGCGGCGCCTTCGCGCTGGCGATCGCTTTCCGCCAGCATCCCGATCTGCTGATCGGCGCGCGGCTCGGCTCGCCGCTGGTGCTCGGCTATGGCGAGGGCGAGATGTTCCTCGGCTCCGACGCGCTCGCGCTCGCCCCGCTCACCCAGCGCGTCGCCTATCTCGACGAGGGCGATTGGGTGGTGATCACGCGCGAGGGCGCGCAAGTGTTCGACGCCGAGAACCGCCAGGTCAGCCGCGAGATCGTCGCCTCGGGCGTGTCGGCGGCGGCGGTCGAGAAAGGGCCGTATCGCCACTTCATGCAAAAGGAGATTTTCGAGCAGCCGATCGTCGTCGCGCAGACCCTGCGCTCGTACATCCGGCCGGTCGAACAAGCCGTCGCCCTGCCCCAGCTCGATTTCGATTTGTCGACCGTGAAGCGGGTGACGATCGTCGCCTGCGGCACCAGCTTTTACGCCGGCATGGTCGCCAAATATTGGTTCGAACAATTCGCGCGCGTGCCCGTCGACATCGATGTCGCGAGCGAGTTCCGCTATCGCAACCCGGTGCTCGAGCCCGGCGGGCTGGCGCTGTTCATCTCGCAATCGGGCGAGACGGCGGACACGCTCGCCGCGCTGCGCCATGCCCGCGCGGAAGGGCAGAAGATCGCGGTGGTGGTGAACGTGCCGACCAGCAGCATGGCGCGCGAGGCCGATCTGCTGCTCCCCACCCATGCCGGGCCGGAGATCGGCGTCGCCTCGACCAAGGCGTTCAGCTGCCAGCTCGCGGTGCTGGCGGCGCTCGCCGCGCATCTCGCCGTCAAGCGCGGGCGGATCGACCGTGAGGAGGAGCGCGAGATCGTCCGCCATCTGACCGAGACGCCCGCAGCGCTCAACGCCGCGCTCGCTTTCGACCAGGAGATCGCCGCGATGGCGCCGCTGATCGCCCCGGCGCGCGACGTGCTCTACCTAGGGCGCGGGCCGGACTATCCGCTCGCGCTCGAAGGCGCGCTCAAGCTCAAGGAAATCAGCTATATCCATGCCGAAGGCTATGCGAGCGGCGAAATGAAGCACGGGCCGATCGCGCTGATCGACGAAGCGGTGCCGGTGATCGTGCTCGCCCCCTCCGGGCCGTTGTTCGAGAAGACGGTCAGCAACATGCAGGAAGTGCGCGCGCGGGGCGGCAAGATCGTGCTGATCTCCGACGCCGAAGGGCTGGCCGAGGCGGGCGAAGGCTGCCTCGCCACGATCGAAATGCCCAAGGTCCACCCGCTGATCGCGCCGATCGTCTATGCGGTGCCGGTGCAATTGCTCGCTTATCACGTCGCGGTGGCGAAGGGGACCGACGTCGATCAACCGCGCAACCTGGCGAAATCGGTGACGGTGGAATAAGCGGGTAGCCGCTCGCGCCCGCGCTTGTAGCGATTCAAAGAAATTTTCCGCCGGACAATACAAAATTCCGCCGTGTGCCAAGCCGCTCCCGAAAGTTCTCCGGCGACCGGAAGCGGCGTTCACCGTGAGCCGCAGACTGCGGCTCACCATTCTGTTGGCAGGATGTGTCATCGCCGGGGCGCATCGGAAGAGCCCGGTTCTATTCGACCGAATTCAGACCACGAGCATCTTTGGGTCGTTCAATTGAACCAACGTCGCGACCTTGTTGTTCGGCAGCCCGAACGACTGCTCTGTGACGACAAATCGATCGGCAAGCGGGTTGTCGAACCAGCAGGAAGCCTTGACCGTCACCGGTTGCTTCGCCTCGGGACCGCCGCGGAAAAGCATGCGGAAGGTCGGGCTTTCCGGCTGTAGGTCGGCGCGGGGAAACCAACGATCCGGAACTGAGGGAGGGCGGCGGAACCAGCTCATGCCCGATTGGGAATGGCAGATAAGCATGGCGGCAAAGCGGTTGGTGCCAAGCGCTCGAATCGCGGTCGCGGTCAGGCTGGTGTTGAACCTTCCGGCTAGCTCGCGGATTGCCGCCAGAGTCAGCCGCTCCAGGTCCGCGGCGAGGGGCCGAAAGATATACCCGGGCAGAAGCAGGTCCGAGGCGTAGGCGTCGGCTTGCAGTTCCGGATTGTTGTTGATGCGCTGCTTACTGCCATCGCTCAGCAGTCGGTCGATGTCGGAACTGCGGCAGGCGAGGCAGACGCCCCGGTGACGATGCCAGTGGCCGAGCTCATGCGCCACGGAGAAGCGCTTTCGCTGGATTCGAGCGCGTGCGTCGACGGTGATGATGGCGCGGCCGTTCTGCCCGACTATCCGCGCCTCGCACGATTTGAGGGGCCGGTATTTCACCTTGGCTCCGAGCGATCGCGCGACCACCTCCACGTCGATTTCCTCGGGTTCGGTGATGCCGAGAGCCTGCAGTGCGGCCTCGGCAGCCGAGGGGCGGACGATCATTCCTTGCCGTCGTCCTTTGCGTCGCGTTCGAGTTCAGCCAAGTCCTCGAGCAGACCATCCATGTCGTCGTCACCGTCCGAAATGCCGCCACGCGCCGCCAGCGTCATCTTCATGTCTGGGTCGTTGGCCGCCTCGCGCAGTTTTGCCCGCATGCGGTCGGCGTCGAACGCGATCACGGTCGCGCTTGACCTTTCTCGGTCGATCTGGGCTCGGATCTCCGCCAGTCGCGCCTTGCGCAGCGAAAGTTCCGCTCGATCGAGACTGGCGAGGACCCTGTCCCGCGCGCCTTCGGGCACCCCCTCGTCGTCGCCGGCGAGGATTTCCTCTATCATGAAATCATCGAGCCGGGAGAGCCGGTCCGCATCATCGCCATTGATGCCGTTCATCGCTCCACTCCCTTCGGGCAGGCGGCCTGCAATCTACGACTCAACCGTTTACGAACCGCAGCGAGCCCCTTCGTGTCCACCTCGATCAGCTGCTCCAGTTCCTGTCCGCGCATTCCATCACAGATCCCCTCGACCAGCAGCTGGAGTTGCTCGTCGTCCTCGATCATTCGGGTGATTGCCGCAAGAACCGCCCCGTCATCCCGCGCCGAGGCCACCAGCCGCTCCGGTGAAGGCGCTGGGTCCGCCTGCTCTCGACCATCCGCCCCATCCGGTGCGGGCGTGACCTCGCGCAATCCGCTCCGGATGGCTTCGACCTCCTGCGACGCTATGCTCTTTATCACACCGGCGATGATCGGCAGGACATCGGCTCCGCGCGGCAGCCGGCGGGTGCCTGCGAGCAGCCGTTTGAATGCCTCCTGGCTCAGATCCTCCGGCTGCATGCGGCACTGCGGTGCGAACCACTTCGCGATCTTCTCGATCTTGTCGTAGTCGGATCGCTCGAATCCTCGAATCAGCGTACGAACCTCGTCTGCCGTGAGATGATCGGCCTCGCCGCCGTCAGCTGTTTCGACCCTCTCCTGCACGCGCTCGGTCCCTCCTGCCGAGATATGCGGACGAGCCCGGCTTTTCGGACATCAATTATGCGCGTCCGAATCCGCCTCGGCGCCCGCATGCATGTTTGAAAGGGAATTCGTGCCGCAGGCAAGTGCCCGGTTGCGGTCCATCTGAACTGGAGTGAGATGCATGGCGAAAAGTTGGAATCACGACCGAGCTTCGGATCACATCGAGAGGAAGCTCAAGGACGTGGAGACGGTCACGATCCTTGATTATCGGCGCGACATGTCGCTGGAGAGCATTCCGGCGAACAAGGCCTACCGCGTGGATGGCGTGCACCTCTACGCGGACATTCTCAACCTGAACGATATGCTGCATGTCACCTCCGACGAGGGCGTGACATGCCATCGCCGGACGCTCCGCTTCTTGAACTTGCACCAGCGTGCCGTTCATCGCGTTCTTGCCCGCTGCGACGCGCGTCGCGTCGACTTTCACAATCAGCGCCTGCACGCAGTGATTACAAAGCCCTACAACAGCGAGGACGATGCCGAAGCGAAGCGGATCCGGCGCGCGGTGGCTATCGCGCAGCTGATCATCGACGTGCTGCAGGAGACCGGCGACGCGGACGAGCAGATCCCGAACGCCAAGGTGCGGGTCGGCATCGACTCGGGCGAGGCGCTTGCCGTGAACAATGGCCGCCGCGGAGGACGGGAACCGCTTTTCCTGGGGGCGCCGGCCAATCACGCGGCGAAGATGTCCGGCGGCGGAAGTCGCGTCGGCATCTACCTGACCAACAACGCCCGCGAGGCGATTGGACTGGATGCCGTCGACAACCCGAGTGCCAGCCCGCTCACTTGCGCGGAGATCGAAGCCTGCCAGGCCGCGGCTGCGCTGGGCGTGTCCAAGGACAAGATCGTGGAGGAGTGGCGGGAGGATCTCGAGAAGAACCCGATCGGCGCGTTCAGCTTCTCGCGCCACACGCCGCCGCTCCGCACCCTCGACATCACGACCCTGACGCCTGGCAATTCGCGGCGGCAGGAGGCGGCTTCCGTCTATGCCGACATCGACGGCTTCACCGCTTACGTTGCACGGCACATCGAGGCTTCGGCCGAGGACGTGGTGCGCGTCTTCCATGTGATCCGGGCCGAGCTGGACCGGGTGCTCACCTGCGACTTCGACGGCCGGCGCGTCCGGTTCATCGGTGACTGCCTGCACGGATTGCTCTGCGAAGGAACCGTCCACACCACCGACGATCCGGAGACGGTCAGCACCGCCACGCTGTGCGCAGGGGCTCTCCGTTCGAGCTTCGAGCTGGCGCTCGAGAAGCTCGCCGGCGAAGACATCGACATCGGCGGTTTGGGTCTCGCGATCGGATTTGAGTTCGGTCCCATGACGATCACTCGGCTGGGGATGCATGGCGACCGCGTCCGGTGCTCGGTCAGTCGTGGCGTGCTCACCTCCGAGGCGGAGCAGGGGCGCTGTGGGGGGGACGAGACAGCGATTGGCATCTCAGCCTACGGCGCTGGGACGCAGGCGGTGAAAGACCTCTTCGGGGCTCGTCGCAAGGTGAAAGGCCTTGACTACAATGAGGCAGTCGAAGCGCTGTCTCAAAAGGGCGACGAAACGGCCTCGGCCGCCAAGCGGGCGGCGTTCGCCCTGTCGGCACCGGCAATCTTGGCGGCGTCCGAGCGGACGGTGCGGCCCTATGTCGAGATCAAGTGAACCCAGGATCGGAGAAGGCGCTGGCGCTAATCGCCGCCTGCATGCCCGAGTTCGGCGCGACCGAGTTAGGGCGCTCGGGCGGGGAACTGCTCGTGTCGCTGCCGGTCCCGCTCGCCGATGGCCGGGCGCCGATCTACAGCCTGAACATCGCGGTGTTCGGCGCCTCCGCTGTGGCACGGGAGATCTCGCCATTGCTCCTCCCGGCTTTCTGTCCCGAACGTCACATCAATCGGGACGGCAGCTTCTGCCTATATTGGCGCGACGTCGACGACATCGTGATCGATCGTCCGGATGCGGCTTGGGCGTGGTGGGAGACGCTAGTGCGCTTCCTTCAGCTCCAGACCCGCGCGGCGCGGTTGCGGTGTTGGCCGGATGGCCAAGGTCGCGCACACGGCCCTGCGGCGGCGCTCCATCAGCTGCGTGCGGAAAGCGCAGCCGAGCGGCTGGGCGAGCCGTTCCCGTCCTATCTGGCAGACCGCCGCTTGACCGTCACCGTCCGGGGCGGCGGCTCGGAAGGGCCTGCGGTGCAGGTACTGCGGGATGGACAACGGCTCTTTTCGGTGTGGGTGCGCAGCGCCCGGGTGGTGAACCTGAGGAGGCCATGCGTCTGTCCCGCCGGCGGACGTCGCCGGCCAGCCGTACTGCGCTCGTGCGGCGATCATGCGGAACAAGCAGCCATCCTCGCGATCGAGCTGCACCGCATGCGCGAGGAGGAGGAGGCCTTCTGGGAGGTCCTCCGTGGAGCACCCTGCTGCGGCTCGATCGAAGGATGCCCGCTGGCGACCGACGCCCACGCCTGCCGACCGGCACGTGCTGCCTAACAGCATCGAAAGAAATTGGAGGCTGACGAGAATGACGAGTCTTAGTGACCGGTTCAACCGGGAAGGGATCATAGAGGCGCTGCTTCGGCAGCGGCTAATTCGTAGCGATCGCGAACTGGCCGAGAAGTTCGCGGACGCCGGACGTACCACCGAGCTGGCGCCAGGTGACCTGCTTGTCGAGCAAGGTGGATGGGATAATGACCTCCACTTCATCCTCGCCGGCGAGTTCGAAGTGCTGATCCACGGTCAGCAAAAGCAGACTCGGGTGGCGGGCGAATCTGTCGGGGAGCTGGCCGGCCTCAATCGGGCGCGACCCCGCACCGCGACGCTGAAGGCCGCCTCGCCGAGCTATGTGCTGACTGTCGCCCTGGAGGATGTTGAGCAGATCGTGGGTGACGATGCTGAATTCTGGAAGGCGACAGCGGATGCAGTGGCGGATCAGCTCGATCACCGGAACCAGGAGATCGGCGCGGCCAATGAGCACCCGCGGATCTTCGTCATCTCGTCGAAGGAGGGGCTGGGCGTGGCACAGGAGGTGCGTCAGAATCTCGATGGTGACGAAATCTCGGTCTACCTCTGGGACCAAGGCACGTTCGGCGTCTCCGATTATCCGATCAGCTCGCTCGAGGACGCGATCGAACGTGCCGACTTCACCATCGCCGTGGCGCGGGCCGACGACTTGCTCGTGTTTCGAGGCGAGGAGCACAAAGTTCCGCGGGACAATGTGCACTTCGAATACGGGATCTCTGTGGGCCGCCTCGGTCGGGAGCGCTCGTTCCTCCTGGTCGACGCGGATCCGCGAGTGAAGCTCCCTTCCGACCTCGCCGGCCTGACCACGCTGCGCTACAGGGGAACTGATCTGGACGCGATGGAGCGCTCCGTCGCGAAGGCGTGCGATCAAGCGCGCAAGCGGATCGAGTTCATTGGTGTGCGGCGCGATCGCAGGGCCTGCTGAGTAGGCCTCGTTCCGAACTGCCTGCCCAAGAGAAGACGACCGCTTAATCAAGCCGGACTGCGCTACGCCGAGCGGCTGGGCAGCAGTCATGCGTCAGGCTCTTTTGCTGAGTTGCGCGGCGGTTCTGACGAAGCGGAGCAACTGCCTATCGAAGCGAAACCACGACCAATAAGAAACGGCAATTAAACGGTTTTGCGAGCGAGTGAAGCCGACCTATAACTACTGCGCGCAGGTGGTCAGCGCAGGGGGAATTGCAATGAACGAGAGGGGGACCAAGGCTACGCTGCTCGCGCACGCGCGCACGACCGCTCGCTCGCTCGCCAAGCGGGCGACCACGCCGCAAGCCCGCGCCGACATCTGCCTTGACCTGCTCGCCGACATTGGCGAGCCCAGCCTGGACGTGTTCCGCCGCGCGCTGCGGGCACTCCCACTCGACGAGCGCCACTACTGGGTCGGCACTCTCTACACCCTGCTGCTGCCGACCAAGGTCCGCCGATCGCAGGCCACCTACTTCACGCCTCCGACCGTCGCCGACGCGGTGGTGGACCTCGCGATAGAAGCCGGGTTCGACATAGAGGCGGACAGCGTGCTCGATCCGGCGGCAGGCGGCGCGGCTTTCCTGTCGACGTTGGCCGGCCGCATGGCCACCGCCGGGCTTGACCCGAATGAGGTGGGATACCGCCTCAACGGCATCGAGATCGACACGGGCCTCGCCAAGCTGTCCGGGTGCCTGATCGCGGAGCGCCTGGGATCACCCCTCGGCCGGGAGGTGATCATCACCGGCGATGCGCTGCGGGTCACCATCCCGGCCTCATATGGTCTCGTGGTCGCCAACCCGCCCTACGGCCGCGTCGGTCTCGACGACGTTCCCGGCAACGCTTGGCGCAAGGTCGCACACAGCGGCCACGTAAACAAATACGCGCTCTTCGCGGAACTCTGCTTCCGGCACGCGAAACCTGGCGGGATCGTCGCGCTTGTGATCCCGTCGAGCTTCCGCGCCGGACCGCTATACGACCGCATGCGCGCATTCATCCGCTCGCAGGCGGAGGTCCTCGTGGTAGGCTCCATACCCGGCCGCGAGGGCGTGTTCATCGACGTGGCGCAGGACATCAGCGTGCTGATCGCTCGAAAGGGCAAGTCGCACGACGCGACGGCGGTCGTCCGCTTCCCTGTGGTCGGCGCGATGCCGTCGGCCGGCCCGGTCACCGAGCAGACGCTACCGTCGGAGCCGGGTGACGCTTGGCCCCTGCCCGCCATCGATCCGACCCTGGTCGGGGGCTCAACGCTGGCCGACTACGGCGTGACGGCGCGCGCCGGATACTTCGTGTGGAACCGGGAGAAAGGCCGGCTCGTCGCCAAGCTCGGCCGGCGCCAGCGCGGATACCCGCTCATCTGGGCGAAGAACGTGCGGCCCGGCACCACGTGCGTGCCGCTCGGTAAGAAGAACGCGGGCACCGACTTCGTCACCTTTAACGAGGACAGCGCCGCCATCGTCACCAGCGCCGCCGCAGTCATGCAGCGCACGACTAACGACAAGCAGCCCCGGCGGCTGGTCGCGGCGATGGTCGACCCTTCGGTCAAGTCGAAGTGGGGCGGCTTCGTCAGCGAGAACCACACCATCGTGCTCACCGCAGATGATCCCGAAATGCTCGACCTGGCGGTCAAGCTGCTCAACACCGCCGCGGTCGATCAACGCTACCGCCGGGTGTCCGGCACCGCCGCCGTGTCGGTGACCCTTCTGCGACAACTCGACCTTCCATCCCCGACGGCATTCGCACACGCGCTCGAGGAAGCGGACGGCGATTCCGAAGCCGCGGCCAGCGCCGCATACCGGCACGTGCCGGAAACGATCGACGCCTGATGTCCCGGGATCGGCCATTCCAGAAGCCGCCGGGCATGGGCCTCAACGATCGCGCCGAGCAGCGCCGGGCCGCACTCGACAAGCGCCAAGCCCTGCTGTCGAAGATAGCGAAGGCGAGTGCCGCGCGCGCCCAGTCGGCGAGTTCAGCACCGCCGAAGCCAGCCGTCCCCGCGCGCAAACCGCGGGACATCGAGCGATACATGGCGGCGCTCGCCGCCCAACCGTTCCACAAGCTGGGATTGAGTGAGGCGGCCGCCGTCACGCCCGCTTACCAACGTCTCGTCCGTTCGGCCGCAGAGGTCGCGTCGGACGGCTCGGTGCAGGTGGTGATGCCGTGGCCGCCGGTGCGAATATCCCCGTCTGCCATCGCCGGACTGTTGACGATCGCGGCGGTCGGCAGCGCCGACGCGGAGCGGGTAGTGTCGCAGGGCACGAGCGAGACGGTGCGACGCCGCTCGGACGAGGTCCGCGCGGTCGTCTTCCCCTATGCGCGCAGCACCCATGCCCAGGCCCGACAGGTGCAGGTGGACCGGCATGAGCTCGGCGTGGTCAACTTCGAGCACGTCAAGCGTTACATGAACGGCGGCGGCGATGCAGCGAAGGACTTCCACCAAGTCCTCGGCCGCGTGCGCAACCTGACCGGGCGTGCGTCCGACGGTCGCAACTATGCCGAGTTCGAGCACCCCATCCTTGATGAGATCATCCCCCACGCGACGCCGCGCGGCGAACGGGCGGCAAACAGCACCCTCCTGTGGCGGACGCGCTCGAAGACAGACATCGGCAAGCAGAGCCGCTCGAACGAGGCAGACGACCCCGACAAGGCGGACTTCTTCCTCTACACGCTGCGCGCCGGCGAGCGGATCGGCGTGGACCTTCGCGCAATCAAGCGTAGCCCCGACCTCCTGATCCTCGACCTGACGCGGACCGCCCGCAGCAGGCTTGGATGGAACTGGGTCGAGAAGGCCGCCGAGATGGTGGCCTGCTTGCGTGACGTCCATCCCTCCACCGGCATCATGGCCATCGCCGATGACCCGTGGACCTACAGGACAGCGCGGTTCGACATCCTCGGCACGCGCCGACCTGGGAAGAACGGCAAGCAGGTCCCGGCGCCAGGGCACGTGGCCTATTCCCAGGCCTCGGACATCGTTCAGCCGATCTCAACAGAACCGGCGGCGTTCGAGGGCGGCGGCCGCATCGAGGTCGACGGGTTCTTCGGCGACACGGCGCAGGGGATCGAGGCGATCCGCCACCTTGCGAACAGCCTTTTGGACAGGGGCGATCCGAAGGGGGCCGATACGGCGCGGAACCTCATGGCGACCATCCGCCGCACGGCTTCGTTGCCCGGATCCCTCGCGGAGCTGGGCCGCTTCATGGAACGGGAGACCTCCACTGCGGCGGCCAACGACCTGATGTCGGTCTACCGGGCTGGCGCCGACCTCGCCACGCTCACCGATCCCCGGAGTCTGGCAAGCCAGCTGGACGCCGACGATGGCGCGCTCGGGAGGGCGCGGGAAATCATGCGGACCTTCGACGCGGCGACCCCTATGACGACGCTGCTCGAGGCGGCCTTGAAGCCGGCGGCGCGGTCGAGCTCGAAATCGGTGGTCGTCTTCCGGTCGGACCTAGTCGCAGAGTTCGCTGCGGACCGCCTGCGCGCTGTAGAGCCGAAGCTCGCGGCGCGCATCGACTCCGAGTTCGTCCGGTTCGGGGGAGAGCGTGTGCTCAGGGCGGTCGCCGCCCTGCCGCCCGGCGCCCGGAACCAGTTCAAACGCGTGGTCATCGTCGCGCCGACGCGGACCGTCATCCTGACCATGCTCAGCCAGCCATGGCTGCCCGAGCAGGTGACCGTGCTGGCCGACGCCGATACGTTGGCGTTCGCCGCCCGAGATGCCGAGCGGCTCGCGGACGAGATTGGGATCGCGCCGCTGGCCGTCCGACTCCGCAGCTTCGCGGCGAAGGCGAACGCAAGGGTCGAAGAGATCGGCCGTCACGTCGTCCGCTTCGAGATGCCAACCGACGATATCGAGTTCCCGAACGGCACCGTGGTCGACCTCAGCGGGGGCGGTCGCGGGGAGCGCAACCTCGTCGAGATCGAACTCAAGAACAAGCAGCGCATCATCGCGCGTCGAGGCACCGAGATAGTGCTACGCGATGACGGCGCCGCCACCACTTCGTTCGTCGAGCGTCCCGCCTCGGCCGTGAAACCCGGCGACGAGGTCTGCGTGATCGGCCACAGCTTCGTCGAGCGGGCGCGCACGCTGGTGAACATCCAGGCCACCGCTTCCGAGGAGATCCGCGACTATCACGAGCTGGTGGCCGAACGGTTCGCCGCGATCCCGGAGCCGTCGATCCAGGCGAAGCTGCGGACGCTCGTCGCGCGGATGGGCGACCAGTCGGTCACAACCGAGAGGGCGCGCTACTGGATCGACCTGGCCGACGAGCTAGAAAAACCTCTGCACGACGTGGTCGCACACGCGCCGAGCGATCGCGAGACGTTCATGCGCTTCACCGGGGCCCTCGGCATCGGCGACCGAATGGCGAGCAACTTCTGGCGGTGGGCAGTGGTCGCGCAGCGGTCGCACCGGCTGCGCTACGGCAATGTCTTCCACGACGCGTTCCGGGGCATCCTCACGGATCCGCACGCGGCGATGGCGAGCAACCGTGACCGCACCGATCAGATACGATTGCTTCGGTCGATGGCCGAGGAGCACGTGGCCGTCGTCGACAATGTCCGGAGCTTCAGGGGATGATGAAGGATAAGTCGAACAGCGAGCTTTCTAAGATCGACGTCGAGCTGAAGGAGGCCGTCTGCGACGCACTGGTGAACGCGCTGGTCGGACGCGTCGCCGGCGGCGACGATCGCGGACGCCAGCTGCTCGGCAGTTCGCCGAGGCGAGGCATCTTCGCGGGGCAGCTCCTGCCGCGGTTCGACACTTCGGGCCAGGCAGACGAGACGACGGACATCCGGGTCGCGGCCATCGGCGTCGACGTGATCGCGAACGCCGGATCCGGCGCGACGATGCGCGTCACGCCGCGCTTCTCGGTATACGTCAGGGTCATCCCGGCATGGACTGACCTGATGGCCGGCGGCGGCGAGCTCGACTTCGACTTCCGGCTGCGGGCGAACATACAGCAGCAGATCGACGACGCGATCCGGACCGAGCGCATGCCCGCGCTCCAGGCCGCCGGCGTGGACAAGCCCGACTGGAAGGGCATGGATGAGGCCAAGCGATCAAAGGTGCGGGCGATCCGTGCGCAGATCCTGGCCGATGTCCGGCAGAAGGCCTATGCCGCACACGGCATCAAGCTGCTGACAGAGGACTTCGACACGGACGAGGCCCCGCAGCCGTCGGTGGACGTCGCCGACACCGACGTGAACACCCCCGAGGACGCGAAGCCGGCGCTTCCGCCGATCCCTAGGCTCGTCCGCGACCGCCGCGAACTGCCGCTCGGGCTCGTTGATCCCGCGCCCATACCTGGAAAGTGGACGCGCCTCGACCTGGATCTGCCGGCACTGGAGTTCGAGTGCGACGCGTCGGATACGCAACTGGCCTCGACCATCGAGGCCTACAACCGGTCGCTCGGCGACGCGGTCGCCGCCCAGCTGGAGGCGTGGGTGACCGGACCGGGGGCGACTATCGCCTGGCGCGACGTCTCCGTTCAGCCGGGGGAGACGCTAAGCGAGGAGAAGTGGCGGGCTGCGGTCACGGCGCTGGCGGCACGTCCGGTCGATCGCAACCGCCTCGTCCCGGACCTGTCCCGCGTCGTCGTGAAGGTCGAGCGTCAGACCGACTTCCTGGACGCAAGCGCAATCTCGATGCGCATCATGCTCGACAACCAGTCGCCCGAGCCGACCCCATCCGACGCGCGTGGCCGCTGCAACACGGTGTTCAACGCCGGCCTTGTGATCGAGATGCCGACCGGCGCCCACCGTCAGCTGCGGCTGGACCGTGTGGAGCCGTCCTATCGTTTCCGCGAGCACCTGGAATATCCCGCCATCGGCCTCAACTGCGGTGTCGAGGCGCACATCGAAGGGAGCAACCTGCGGCTGCGCACGACGTGCGCGCCGCGCTTCGCCCAGCCGAGGATCGTCGCGCGCAACCTCGACCTCCCCTTCCAGTTCGCCGTCCTCAAGGATCCATCGTTCGACGCCTCCAGGCTGCTTGAGCTGCCGCGACAGTATTTGGCCTGGATCGAACGTCAGGAGGAACGGCTGACGGGCACCGTCACCGCTGGTCTTGAGCCGGCGGATGCCGCGATCGAGACGGCCCGGCTGCAGAAGGACATCGCGGCCCAGCGGGCGGAGGCGCGATACATACAGCGCGGTGTCGAGCTGCTGATCGCATCGAAGAAGGCCGCCGACGCACTCGCCGCCGGTGAAGGCGGGGACCGGTGGGGGCTCGCGCGACGGGCGGCGCCGTGGCGGGCATGGACTATGACCAACGAGGCTTTCGCGATGCGCGACGCGTTCGACCCGAGCCGCGGATGGCGCCTCTTCCAGATGGCGTTCGTGCTGGCCCACGTGCCCGTCTTCGCTTCGCGGATGGTTGAATGGCGCGAGGCGCACGATCCACTGCTCGACGAAGACGGCGTCAGCCTGCTCTACTTCCCCACCGGCGGCGGAAAGTCGGAGGCGTTCTACGGGACGCTCCTGTTCGCGATGTTCCTCGATCGCCTCCGTGGCAAGGACCGCGGGATCACCGCTATGATCCGCTACCCGCTCCGGCTCCTCACGCTCCAGCAGGCGCAGCGCTTGCTGAAGCTGGTCGTTAGGGCGGAGCTCGTGCGCAAGCGGCACGGTGTCGGCGCCTGGCCGTTCGAAATGGGCTTCTGGGTCGGCAGCCAGAACACACCCAACCACTACGGCGCGTTCAAGTCGGATATCCCGCTGACTAGCGATGACGACCACCCCGACGACAGCGCGCTCGACGGCGAGACCGGCGACGACCAGGAACGCGACCGCGGCCGGCGCTACGTCGACGCGCGCGAGGCGTTCGACAAGATCCCGGAATGCCCGGTCTGCGGGGAGACCACCGGTCTCAGGCGTGACGAATCCGACGGTCAGTTCGGCAAGCGCGCAGCAATCCTCTGCTTCAACGACGCCTGCGAATGGAACAAAGCGCACGGTGGCCGCCATCCGCTGCCTTTCCTGCTCACCGACGACGCTGTCTACGCGCGAGCCCCGTCGATCGTGCTCGGCACCGTCGACAAGCTCGCAATGCTCGGACAGAACACCAGCACCATCAGCAAGGTGCTGGGGATGTTCGGCCTGGCCCGGCGCATCGACCACCGCGGCAACCTCGACAATCCGCGCAGCGAGGCCGACCTCAAGCGAGATCCCGCCGCCGACCGCTGCTCCAACGTCTACCCCGCGTACGAGACGGGACGGCATGTCTTCCACGATCCCTTTCCGTCTCTGATAATCCAGGACGAGGCGCATCTCCTCGAGGAGAGCCTCGGCACCTTCAGCGGCCTCTTCGACACCCTGCTCGACACGACGCTCGAGGACATCGCCGACATGGCCGGAGACACGCTCTCCGTGGCCAGGCGCTGGACCGGCGATGGCTGGGGGGCGGCCCGCATGCCGAAGATCATCGCCGCGACCGCCACGATCTCGGCCCCCGAGCGCCAACTGGAGACGCTCTACCAGCGCATTCCGCTGCGCTTCCCCTATCCGGGCCCCGACCTCTACCACTCTTTCTTCGCGGCTCCCGCAGATCCGCCCGCTGAAAACGGCGACCGCGTTGCCCTCGGCGCTTCGCTGCCGTTCGCGCAGGCACCGGAGGCGACCGCGCCGTGGATGCGTCTCTACGTCTCGCTTATGACGAACGATGCGACGCATACCGTGACCACCGTCGGCGTGCTCGCCGCCTTCCACGGCATCGTCACGTCACTTTGGGACGGAATGCTAGACGAGGCGAAGCGTCCGCAGACGATCGCGACAATCCGCGCGGCTGTCTCGCCGGGGCGCGCCGGCGACTGGCACCGCGCAGCCATCGACCGTGCCGTTGGTCTGGGGCGCGAGGCCGACATCATGGCGCTGATCGACCTGCACCGGATCGCCCTCGCATACGTGACCAACAAGAAGGGCGGCGACCAGGTGATCGACGCGCTCAGCGCGGCGGTCGAGCAGGAGCACCGGCGAATCGGCCGCGCCCACGCCGCTTTCGACAGCCGGCTGATCTCAGGCGGGATCGACATGAAGGAGATTCAGGCGGTGATGGAGGCCGCCGACCGGTCTTTCGCGGGTGCCGAATATCCCGACGTGGCCGACACGGTCCGCAACATCGTGGCAACCTCGGCGATCAGCCACGGCGTGGACGTCGACCGGTTCAACAGCATGTTTTTCGCCGGTCTGCCGTCCGACATCGCGGAATACATCCAGGCATCCAGCCGCGTCGGCCGCACGCACGTCGGCTTCGTCATGCTGCTCCCCACTCCACAGAGCAGGCGTGATCGCTACGTGGTCGAGACCCACGACATCTTCCACCGCTTCCTCGAGCGCATGATCGCGCCACCAGCGGTGGAGCGCTGGGCCGAGAATGCGATCAAGCGGACTATGGCGTCCTATGTCCAGGCGTGGGCCATGCTGCGCGAGGCGCGCGACTTCATCGCCAAGGACGACGCCCGTAAGTTCGAGGTCCCGCACATGGACCAAGTCAGCCGCCTCGCGGCGCTGGAAAAGCGCGACCACCTCGGCTTCACCAAGGAACTGGTCTCGTTCATGCTGCGGGCGAGCGGCTTCGCCGGCAAGGGTTCGTCGCATCTCGGGTCGCCACACTACGAGGAGTTCTACCGCGGCCTGGTCGACAACCAGGTAGAGCGGTTCGCGCGGCACATCTCGAGCCTCGCCACGATACCGAGCCTGCGCGACTATTGGACCGACGTGCCGGTCTTCAAGCCGCCGATGACGTCGTTGCGGGACGTCGACGAAGCCGGCTACATCGTCGCGGCGATGCGCGATCCGCGGGCCCGCGGCAGGTCCGCGGATGTTGACCGGCGGGACATTGCGAAGGTGATGAAGGAGATCCGGACGCAGCGCGGCAGCGCCTCGGAACTCGACGCGGACGGGGGCAGCGATGGCTGACAAGGCTGGGAAAGACTGGCGCAACACTCCGGCGCGGCGACCTTCGTCGATGGGCGCCGCGCGGACCGATCCCGATCCGCTCGAACCGCCGACGATGTCGCGCTCGCGTGTGCAGATCGCGGGCTCCTACGCGCCCGGCGTGCTGATGACGTGGGAGGGCGGCAAGGGCATCTGCCGCTCGGTCCCGCTGCCAAATGAGGCGAAGGACCTCAAGCCGACGACGATCGAACTGATCTTCGAGAACCTGAACGACGCGGTGACCAACTGGCGCGACCGGGTGATAAAGGTGCTGCCCGACGCGCTGCCCGAACTGGTCCTCGACACGCCGTTCCGCGATTCAAAGTCGGGCGAGGCGCGCGTGCAGCGGACCGATTTCCAGATGACGAGCCCCGACAAGGTCGGATACGTCCCATATCCGCTCCTCTACCGATGCGGCATCTGCGGCTCGACGCGCGAGTTCGACAGCGTCGCCGACCAGGCGAGGCAGCCGCTGCCGCGGAAGTGTAACGGCCACGAGGCCCGTTGGACGCAGGTCGACGTGGTCTACGCCCACTGGTCCGGCGACATCGAGCCGCTCAGCCCGTTCAACTACAACTTCGACCCGCAGACCGACACCGCACGGCAGATCAAAATGTGCACCTGCGGATCGTCTAGTTTCAAGCTGCGGAACGCGGCCCCGGTCTTCTCTGAATGGCGATACGTCTGCGAGGGCTGCGGCGAGACCCGGGCGCTGAAAAAGGCGAACCCGGACACGCTCGAGCGCCTGCCGATTCAGCAGAACGACGGCGGCCGGCAGTTTCAGTGGATCGAGGTCAACATGCTCCCGGTATCATATCGGGCGAACTCGACCTTCTACGTCCAGCGGACCAGCTTCATCGTCTTCGAGGACAGCGCGGTCGTCGAGCTAATGACGCCGAAGCGGCGCGACGGCCTGGTAGCCAGGCTGGCGAAGATACATGAGATACCGTTCACCGAACCCTCCGAGGACGAGATCCGCAAGAGCGTCGAGGCCGACCCGACGCGCGTGGGCGAGTGGGATGAATACGAGACCTACCTGCGCATGGCGGAGAAGGCGGAGTCCTCCGGCCGGGCGGACGCCGCCAGGCGGCACCGCGACGCGGCGACCGACTTGCGCGAGACGTGGTTCGCCGACGGCATCGCCGACCGCGGCCAGCTCGGCAGCCCCGCAGTGCTGCAGGCAATCGCCGTGCGCGAGGACTGGACCCGCCGCTACGACCCGATCCGCCTCACGGTGCAGCACGACGCGTTCGTGCGAGAGCACATCGACCAGGCAATGACGCGGCACGCGGCCGTGGACGTGATGGACCCGGACGTGGCGCTGACCGACGTGGTGAACGATCCGACCCGAAAGGCGAAATACCAGCATACCGTCGGGTCGCTGCTCAGCCATCTCGGCATGGAGCGCTTGGTCCTGATCCGCGGACTGCCGATCTGCGAATTCAGCTTCGGCTACACGCGCGTTTCGGCGACGCCGATTTACCAGCGGGAGCACAACGGCCAACGCGTCGACATGCCGGTCCGGCTCAAAGCTTTCGACCAGCTACCGATCGCGGACAACAAGCGGCCGATTTACGTCACGCAGCAGCTCAACGAGGCGCTCTACTTCCGTCTGGACGAGGCGCGGGTCCTGCGCTGGCTGGAGGCCAATCAGATCGTCGACGCGCCGGGCGACCATGTCGGGCGGGCGTATCTCGAGCGCTACGCGGACTTCGGCCCATTCCTCGAGGAATTCAAGGACCGCGAGGGCCAGGGTGGCTACCCCCGCACGCTCCCCGCCTACGTCTACCTCCTGCTCCACACGCTCTCGCACCAGATGATGCATTCGCTCGCCGATACCTCCGGCGTCGACCGGGACGGGATCGGCGAGCACATATTCCCCGCCGACCTGTCGTTCGTGATCTACCGCAAGGGAATGACGCCCGACCTTGGCAACATCTCGGCGATGTGGCGCAACTACGCCGAGGCGTTCCTCAAGCGCGCGCTCGACCCAAGGACCCTGCGCTGCGGATCGGGCAGCCTCTGCGACGCGCGCGGCGGCGCCTGCCCGGCGTGCGTCATGGTGTCCGAGGTGAGCTGCCTCGCCTCTAACCTGCTGCTCTCTCGCTCGGTCCTTAAGGGGGGCAAAGGCCCTGAGTGGGAACCCCGCACCGCGCCGAACCTCGTCGGCTACTTTGATCCCAGCATCGCCTGATGCCGAGAGAGATCCTCCTCTCGCCGAAAGCTACGGCCCGCCTCGTGGTGACCATGCCGCCCGAGCCAAGCCGCCTCGCCAGCGCGCTCGCCGCGGACATAGCCAGCGAGTACGTCGCGCTCACCCGCACGACGGACGCATTCCAGCACGTCGCCGGTCTCGCGCGTGAGCGCTTCACCATCATGATCCCCTACATCGACCGGGTCGGCGCGGCTTGGGCGGCCGACCTCTTCGAGGCGGCAACCGCGAGCGAACGCATGCTGGTGCTCCGCGACGCGACGCAACTCCTCGCATGCGGCGCCGAGGGGAAGCGGCTCGAGTCAGTCGCGACGCGCATCATCGACTACGGCGGCGCCGACAGCGCGAACGAGACATTCCACGCGAAGATCGTCCTAGCCGACGGCGTCGCCGCCTATGTGGGCTCGGCGAACCTGTTGAGGCGATCGAAGTCGACCAACCTGGAGTGCGGGATGTTGGTCGAAGGTCCGGCGGTCGCGGCTGTAAAGGTCCTGCTCGACGCCGTGATTTCAATGGGCACCAGTTGACGTGCCCTCTGAGACGAAAATCTAGGACTGCGGCGATGGCCACGGCCGCCGATGATGCTCTGAAATAGGCCGGAGCATCACTTCGACGCAGCTGGGCAGCAGTCGTGCGTCAGGAACAGCGCGAGGTCGCGAACCGCGTTGGGCTCGGCCGTGTAGATGATGTTGCGCCCAGCCTTGGTGGACGAGATCAGCCCCGCGCGCGACAGGATGGCCAGATGCGCCGACATAGTGTTGGCAGGCGTGCCAAGCCGCTCGGCGAGCGAACCTGCGGAGAGGCCGTCCGGACGCGCGCGTGCGAGCTGAGCGAATACATCCAGCCGCGTCGGCTGCGCTAGCGCGCTCATCAGTTCGATAGCCTTCATTCTTTCCATACCTCCAGAATAATTGAATCGTGCCGGCGCACAAGGCGGGAGGCCGGAGCTCGAGACGGCGACGAAGAGCATCGGGTGATTCAAAACGGGACTTTCCACTTTGTTTCCATACTTCCAGAAGTATCGAACCATCTTTATCTTGTAGCCAGATCAGGTTGCAGCCGGGGTCCACGCCGTCGGGCGGCTGTGCGTCTGAACGAGGCGGCACGGAGAGACGTGAGATGAAAGCGACGAGCTCTGTGGGATCGGGCAACAAGAGACCGCCTACGATGCGGACGGCGTGCGCCGAGGATCCGCTCGATGAAGATTCGGCCGATGATGCGAAGCTCGTGACCACTCGGCGCGGTCTGATGCGGCTGGCGCTCGTCGCAGCAGAAGCCGGAGCCCGCTTTCAGCGGGAGGGCGTAGGCCTGGACCCAATGACGTGGCTGCTCGCGCCTCGACGCTTGTTCGGCGGCTCTACCGCGATTGAGGCCTGCTTGGCGCGTGAGAATTTCATGAGGGCACTGATGGTGCACGGCCTCTCGCTCGAACTCGATGCGGAGCCCAGCCAGACTGGCGCGCTGTTGTGCGGCACAGCAGGTGATATCGGCGGCGGCTTCTGGGATGGCCACTTCCCGGGTGGGGAGCCGGACGGCCAGATCTTTCGGCGTCAGCGCCTTTACAGCGCGACCATCGTGATCGCGCGCGGAGGCGAGCTCGTCCACCTCTTTCACGCTTCCGTCGCGCCCACCGCCAGCGTGGTGCGCGAGCGCATCCGGGCACGGTTCGGCGCGGCCGCGGCGGCGCAGGCGGACATCCGGGTCGGTGTTGATCTCGACTGTCCGGCGACGAGCGAAATGTTGCCCCCGGTCTTCCGGACGTTTGTGGAGCGTGGTCGCCGGATCCGCTGGTCCACGATGGTCGGCCTCGATGTGACGGTAGAGCACCGCATTCCATCCTGATGCGACCTTCCGCCTTCAGCGGTGGTCGAGCGGAAGAACGCCAAGACGGAGTATCGACATGAAGTTGACCGGAGTTGACCGCGTCGCGGAGCGCGACGCGAGCGAGGATGTGCGCGTCCTCCGCAGGCTTGAGATCAGGGAGGGTTTCACCGGAGAGGGAGTCGACGAGGGCGCGTCGGTCTGCGCGGTCGTCGACGTCGAGACCACCGGTCTCGACATGGAGAACGACGCGGTTATCCAACTCGCCATCCGGCGGTTCAGGTTCGACGCTGACGGCCTCATTACAAGTATCGGCCAGTCGCGGACTTGGCTGGAGGATCCAGGAAAACCGGTTCCCCCCGAAGTGACGTCGATGACCGGCATCAGCGACGAGGACGTCGCCGGGCACCGCTTCCCCGACGACGTGGTGATCAAGGTTTTGAGGCACGTCGACATAATCGTGGCCCACAACGCCGGATTCGATCGCAAGTGGATCGAGCGCCGCTTCCCCGCCGCCGCTGGTCTGGCCTGGGCCTGCTCGATGTCTGACGTCGATTGGCGTTCGCACGGGTTTGACGGCCGGACGCTCGGCTTCCTCGGAATGCAGTGTGGCTTCTTCTACGAGGCGCATCGTGCCGACATCGACGTCGATGCGGTCATCGGCTTGCTCGCGCACCGTTTCCACGACGGCCGATCCGCCATGTCGGTACTGATGGAGAATGCGCAGACCGACACTTGGATCGTGCGCGCGGAAGGGGCGGCGTATGGGGTCAAGGAGCGACTGCGCGCTCGCGGCTACCGCTGGGATCCCGAGCGCCGCGTTTGGGCTAAAGAAATCCGCGATCAGGACCGGCTGAGCGAGGAGTTCTGGCTCGCCGCCAACATATACTCGGCAGAGGCGCGGCCTCGGTGCATGGGGCCGACCATCGAGCGCGTGCCCCGCTGGGAACGATACGCCTGAAGTCCGCCGCGGCTTCGGTCCGACAGCAGCTGCTGGCTGACATTACAACGAACCACAGGAGCATCCCATGGCGAAGAAGACATCTTTGTCGCGACCCGAGAAGACTCCCGCAAAGGCGGGCACGCAGCTGGTTCCTGCACCCGCCGCGCCCGCCCATTCCTTGGCGCCCCTGACGGATGTCGGCATCGGGTCCGTCGTCAGCGAAAAGGGGGTGACGATGGTCATTGGCCAGCCCTACCCGATAGGGGATCGCTCGGTCCTCGCTGACGCCGTCTACTATGTCGGTGGCAGGATCGATGGCCGTGGTGGCCGCCTTGGTGGCGCGGACAAGATAGCGTGGCGCGACCCGGCGTCCGGCTATGAATGCATAATCATGCGCGACACGCGCGGTGGTTACCTCAGCGGCTATGTCGGGGTGCCGGTCGAGCATCCGCTATACGGTTTCGACCACGACGCGATCCCGCCGGAACTCGAACTAGAGGTTCATGGCGGCCTGTCCTATTCGGCGGTGTGCGACGAAGGACCGAGTCCGGAACGCCGCCGACTGGCTGACGAGGCGCGCACCATCTGCCACGTGCCAGCCCGGCCCCCCCGCTACGCATCCATCGAGCATGCAACCGACTATCGAGCCGCGCATGACGGAGCTTGGTGGTTCGGCTTCGACTGCAACCAGGTCTACGACATCGTTCCCTGGGAGCGGGAGGACCGCTCAAGGTTCCTCGGTCAGGAGACCGGGGCAACGTTTAAGGACGAGGCGTATGTGTACGACCAAGTCATCGACCTCGCCGCTCAGCTGAAGGCTATCGCCGACGGTAAGCCGAAGCCCGCGCGCACCGGGACGCCGCCGCCACCACTCGGGCTCGATCCTAAGAAGGGAGGATGAGGGTGGTCAGGTCGACGGATCGCGCCACTGGCCTGCCATGGGGATGGTGGCTGAGGGTCAATGGGACGAAAATCGAGGATGCTGAGGGCCGGGAATGGCGCAGCGTCCGGGAGGCGTTCTGGCAGGGGGAACTCGGCTTTCCGGCCACGCATATTTTGCCCGAGCAGCTTGAGCTGCTTCTCCGAGTGCTCACCGCCATCGATGCCCATTGGGTAGGTGCTGAAGAGCGTAAGCACGACCTCTTCGGCGGCGATATGCTCTTCTGGCGCTTCTATCAGTGCTGGCTGTCGTCGATTGGCCTGCTCGAGGCAGGGCCGCGGATCGATCCGCTCTCGGCGGGGCTGTCGAATGAGGGCCGCTCCGTCATGCTGATGCTCCAGGCTACGCGCGAGCCCGAGTGGGTGCAGCTGCCGTTCGCCTCGGTCGTTGAGCATATTCGCGATGGGGATCGCACCTGCGCCGATGATGAGCGTGAACGCGCGCTTCGGACGTTCGAACGCAGCGTCACCCGGCTGCCGCACATCTTCGCGCGCGAAGGCGTGCACGGCCGTCACCTCGTCACCCTTACAGGCTTGGACACGGTCGGCCGCATGCCGATGCGCAAGGTGGTCTGGAGCCAGAGCTTTCCAGACGCAAAGGTGCGGGACGACTTCTTCGCGTGGGCGGCCGAGCGCGTCCATCGCTGGGAGGATTGGGGCACGCTCGCCTACAACAAGGGAGCCGACGCTCTGACGCAACACCTGCTCGGCCTGATGGCTGCTCGGCTTGCCCCGGCACAGCCATATGAGTCGACTTCAGCATCGCAGTCGAGCGCCCGGTGATAACCAAAGGCTTCGGCGAACCGGACCTTAACTCCTGACCGACGATGGATGCAGCGCGTGCGATCCGCGCGCGATCCGCCCAACTCAAAGGTTCTCATCATGGCGAAGAGGAAGCGCACCCAGACCCTGGCGATCATGGAGAACCGGCAGCGGCAGGGGCGCGGCCGTGGGGACGGGCCCGACTACAAGCCCTGGCTCTACGTCCATGACGTCGCCTCGCGCGGGCGTTCAAGCCGCATCGCTTCGGGCGGTCGCGTCGTGCACACGCTATCCGATTGGGAGACGGCGGCTTTCCGCGATTTCCAGTGGGATCCGACAGTAGTCGAAGTGAAGGAGCAGTTCCCGCTGGTGCTGGAGGACACGCTTCGGATCGCGGCCGAGATGAAGGTGCGCCATCCCTCGGACGGCCGCCCACGCGAGCCCATAGTGATGACCAGCGACTTCTTGGTGACGAGGATGGTCAATGGCAGGCTTGAGCACACCGCCTATGCCGTGAAGGAGAACGGCGCGCTCGACCTCTCGCTCGCGCGGACCCGAGGCCAGATGGTCTCGATCCGCCGCACGCGCCAGAAGCTCGAAATCGAGCGGCGATACTGGCTCGAGCGCGAGGTCCGGTGGGATTGGCTGACCGAGGATCACCTCTCCAAGGTCCGCAAGGCCAATATTGAATGGGTACTGGGCGTGAAGCCTGATCCTGAGCGACCAGCTGGCTATTGGGAGCGGGCGATGGGCGCCGTTCACGAGGCGATCGCGAACGGCGGTTCGCTGACCATGGATCAGCTGGCACGGGAACTGGACGTCGCGGGGACGCTTCCTCGCCGCGACTTCCCAAGCGCGGTGCGTTTGCTTTGCGCCAAGCGCGCAATGGCATTCGACATGGACCGGGCATTCGCGCTGTCGCGGCCGGTGTCCGACTTCGCGGTCTGCGTCGAAGCTCAAGCCGAAGCGGAGGCTGCGTGATGCTGATCCAGCGTGACGTGATTCGTTACGGGGAGGATCCGGCGACCGCCGCCGATTATCGGGTCGTCTGGGCTCATGGCGGCGAGGTCGTGCTGTTCGACCTCAAGGCGCCGGACACACGGCTGATCCGCCGATCCCGAGACGAGGTAGTTGGCGAGCTGAACGACGGCACGGCGTGCATCGTCACAGAGCACGCCTACGATCACCACCCAAATCCGGCACGGCTGACGGAGGCGCAGAAGGCTCGCCGCGACAAGCTGATGGGTCTCATAGGCCCGATGCTCGACCGAGCGCCGGACGTCTTTGACGATCGGGTGAGGGGACACCTCATCGCCGAAGTCGAGCGGCGGCAGCTCGCCTGCACCGATAAGGATGAGAAGAAGCGCCTCGCCTCTGCGAAGACGCTGCACCAGGCGTTCGACCGATTCTGGCGCCGCGGGATGTCGGTAAACGCGCTGACGCCTTCGTTCGAGAAGTGCGGTCGTGGCCCGCGCACCCCCGGAGAGACGAAGCTGGGCGCCCCCGTTACCGAGGGCATGCTGCCTGGCGTGAACGTCACCGACGCCGTGAAGCAGATCTTCGAGAAGGGACTGCAGCGCTACTACGTCTCAAAGCGCAACGCCCGTCGTAAGGTCAGCCTGAAGGCCGCCTACGACATGATGGCGGCCGACTTCTTCATCGACAGGGCCGTAGATCCGGTCACGGGGAAGGAGACCTACCCCGCCAAGCCAGAATGGCAAGCGACGGGCTATCCCACCTTCCGCCAATTCCGGTTCTGGTATGACAAGCGCGACGACCTGCTAGGCATCCGCCGAAAGCGAGAGGGCGCTTCGCGCTACGACAAGGACCTTCGTGGCATAGTCGGCACGGCCGTTGCCGGATTGATGGGGGCAGGTAGCCGCTTCGAGATAGACTCGACTCCGCTGGATATCGGTTGCGTCTCGGAGATCGACCGGACAGTGCCGGTCGGCAGGCCGACCTTCTATCAGGTCACCGACGTTCTCACGAAGATGATCTGCGGCATCTATGTCGGATTCGAGAACGCCTCGTGGATGGCGGCAGGGCTGGCGGTTCGGAACGTCGTCGAGGACAAGGTGGCGTTCTGCGAACGATACGGGGTCTCGATCACATCGGACGAGTGGCCGTGCGAGGGCGTCGTGCCCGCACGCTTCATGGCTGACCGCGGCGAGTGGGAGGGCTATGACGCGAGCGCCTTCGTATCGAAATCAACCGTCACGGTAGAGCTCGCGGCGCCGTATCGTGGCGACCAGAAAGGGTCGACCGAGAAGAAGTTCGACCAGTTCCATCGCCTCCTCCGAACGCAACTCGACGGAATGATCGAGAAGAAGGTCCAGGAGCGGGGGGATCGCGATTACCGAAGGGACGCGGTCTTGAACCTGCGCGAGGTGACCGCATGCGTGATCGAGGTCGCGATCTTCCTCAACAACAGCAACAAGCTCGTCGACTACCCCCGTACGCGCGAGATGATCGCTGATCGGGTGAGGGCGGTGCCGGTGGAGCTGTGGCGCTGGTGCCGCGAGCGGGGCATGGACGAGCTTTCGCGGGCGTCCGTGTCGCAGATCGAGCTGGCGATGCTTCCCGTCGCGAAGGCAACCGTCACGCCGGAGGGTTACCGATTCCGCAAGCTCCTCTACAAGCCGGCTGACCGGGAGCAGTGGTCTGTGTTCGATCGAGCGCTCCAGAACGGCGTCACGCAGGTTGACGTGTCCTACGACCCCCTCTGGACGACGAACATCTGGCTGCATGCGTCGAGGATCGACGGTCCGCCGGTCGTCCTGGAACTCACCGACCGGTCGATCGCCTTCGCCGGCATCTCCTTCCAGGAGCAAGACGCCCTTCGGAAAGACGACAATGTCGACACCGCGCGGCGCAGGCCGGAGTACCACGGTGGTCTTGCCCGCGCCATTGACGCTATGCGGAAGACCAACCAGGCGGCGAACGAGGACCGGCCCGCGCCCCTCAGCCCCGCGCAGCTCCAGGGGAGCAAGGCCAACCGGAAGCTGGAAGCCGAGACAGACAGGAAGCGCCGGGAGCGTGCGTCTCGCCCTGCCGCTGCGGCGGCCGCCCTCCGGCCGCTCCCCGAAGCCCTTGAGAGTCCTGCGAAGGACACCTCGGTCTCCGATCGCAGCAATCGCCAGTCTAGGTTCCTGTCCTGAGGGAAGGGTGCTCCAAATGTCGTCTGACTACGAGAACAACGCTTATATCGCGGCACTGCCGCCCTCGCTGACGCGGCCGGAGTGGGTCCAGCGCCTGAACTTCAAGCTGAGCCGGGACGAGGCTGAGCGCAAGCTGTCACATCAGGAGCGCTATCTGTGTGCGCTCCGCGTCCTCCGGTTCTTCCGCGCCGGTGCGCGGCAGGCGGACTTCGCCCGCGGCTTCGACGCCGTGCTGCGGGAGGGCTATCGCGGGCGCGACGACAGCACCGGCGCCCACGAGGTGCGCATGCACGCGATTGCGTCCGCTCGCGAGACCGGCAACTTGCAGGCGGCGGGCGCGCCCATCGTCATTAGAAACGCAAGCAGCTCGGCGCTAATCGGCGTCCCGGGCATGGGCAAGACGGCGACTCTCGAGCGCGTGCTCGCCCGATATCCGCAGGTGGTTCGCCATAACGACGGGCAGGTCCAGGTGGTGTGGTTGAAGCTCGAGTGCCCGCCACTCGGCTCGATCCGGCAGACCTGCAAAGCCTTTCTCAAGATGGTCGACGCTGTGCTCGGGCAGACAACCTACCAGACGCTCTGGGGTGGCAAGCACGTCTCGGACGACGACTTGATGGACGCGATGGTCGCCGTCGCGAACATTCACTCGCTCGGGTGCTTGGTGATCGACGAGATCCAGCACCTCGGGAAAGCAGGCGACGAGCAGCACGTCCTTATGACTTTCCTCACTACACTCATCAATAGGATCGGCGTGCCCGTGCTCTTCGTTGGCACAATGTCCGCCTTCGAGCGCTTTTCGAAAACGGGAAGAATGGGCCGGCGTGCGATCGGGCCCGCGTCGGCCGTTTGGCACCAGTATCAGCCCCGCGACGATCAGTGGCAGACGTTTGTGCGCGAGCTGTGGGAGTATCAGTGGACGGCTGAATACACGCCGCCCGCCCCCGAGCTGCTCGACGCGCTCTACGCGCGCAGCCAAGGCGTGGTCGACATCGTGACTAAGCTCTGGTTCGCAGTGCAGGCGACCGCCATTGACGACAATGAGGCGAGCGGAGGCGAGGTGCCCGAGCTGATCACCGTTAAGCTCATCAATGACGTGGCGGACGTGCACCTGGCGCCAATGGAGCGGCTGCTGAAGGGCATTCGCGAGAACGACCTCAAGGTCATCGCGGAGTATGATGACGTGCGCCCGCGCAACGAGGTTTTTTGGACATCTCTGAAGGATCGCGATGGCCCCGTGCTGAACCGGCACATGAAGACGGAGGAGGCGGATGACGAGTCGAAGCTCGGGCCCGCCTATATCGGTCAGTCTTCCGCCGTTGTGCGGGACAACCTGGAATGGCGCGAGTTCGACGAGAAGAAAATCGCGGAGGTGATGCGCCGCACCTCCGCGATCGTGGGGCCGCCCGACAGCCGCAACATTGGCCAATATTTTGCCAGGATCGAAGAGGTGATCGCTGAGGTAGAGGCGGAGGGGGCGAAGCCCGTCCGCGCAGTTCGACCATCAAAGGCTGCGGTCGAGGCCACCATGGTGGAGGGCGACCTGCGCCGGGAGGATCGCGACGGCCTGCCTTCGGCCGCTTGAGTTAGACGTGGCGGTTCTCGTGCCGGCCTTGAGGGAGGAGGAAATCCTCTATAGCGCCCTTGCACGAGGGCGCCGCTACCTGCACGCGGGCCAGGTGGGCCCCTTCATGCGCGAGGTGTTTGGCCGTCGCTGGGCGATTGCGACGGTGGACCTGCCAGGCGATTTGGACGAACTGGCCCGCGATTTGCCCAGATCGGAACGCTGTCGACTCGTCGACGCCTGGATCGACCAGGCAACACTGCTCCCGTTCCACACCGCCTTCATGTCGTCGGACGCGAGGATCGAGGGACGTGCGGCAATGCGGGGCAACGCCATGGGCCTGTATGCAAAACTCGGCCTAGCTGCGTTCAAAGTGCGTCCGCCCGAAGGGCTACGTTTCTGTCTGACGTGCCTGGCGGACATGGAACAGTGCGGCCGGGATCCGTGGTGGCGCCGCGATCATCAGATTCCTGGCGTCTGCGTCTGCCCGGTCCATGGCACCGTTTTGCGGGTGAGCGAGGCGGTGCCCGGGCGAGACCGCCATGCCTTCGTCGCGGCGACCCGAGCGGTGTGCCGGGACGATGCCCCCGAGGCGATCGAAGGGGCCGGTGAGCGCTTGGAGTTGCTCGCCGACTTGGCGCGACGCGCGGCGGCGATGTTGTGCAATCCACCGCCTGCGCGAGGCTTCGAGGAGATCATGGCTGGTTACCGGTCGCGTATCGCCGAGGTCGGCCTTATGCGATCGCGTCGCAAGGTGGACCACGCCGCTCTTCACTCTGCCTTCCGCGAACGTTGGGGGGGTGCGACGGAGCTCATCCCCGGCTTGGCTCTTGTGGACGATCCGGAGCGGTCCTGGCTCTCAGCCCTGGTTCGCAACGGCCGTCGCGCCGCACCCACGCTGCAGCACGTCATGCTGACGACGGTGCTGGACGGCATGGTCACACCCGCAGCAGACCTTCCCTTCGGTCCCGGTCCTTGGCCCTGCAGGAATCCCGTGGCGGACCACTACGGGCGAAGGGTGATCCAATCTGTTGAGATCCGCCGCGACCGCCACACGCTCTATGGCGATTTCGCCTGCGCGTGCGGCTACCTTTATACCTGCTCACGCTCAGCGGAGGGCGTGATCGGGCAGCCGAGATATAGGCGCTTCGGGCCGCTGCTCACGCCGGCGTTAGAAGCTGCCGTGGCGCAGGGCGCCAGTCTGCGCGCTACCGCCCGTGTCCTGGGCCTCGATCCCAAGACGGTGATGCGAGAGGCAAAGATGGCGAAGGTTGAGGTGCCGTGGTCAACGACGCCTTCCGGAGCCGTGCCCGGGCCCGAGGCGCCGAAGCCCAAAGCCAAATTCAGGGGTTGCCGAAGGCGTCATGGTCGACGGCTGCGCAACTGGTTCTCGATCGATGCTCGTCTAGCGCGGACGGTCGCGAGGACGGTGTCGATGGTCGCGGCCGAGCTGCCGCCGGTCCGCATCACCTTCGCAGAGCTGGAACGTCGAATGGCACGGAAGGACTGGGTGCAAAAGCGCCGGGGTAAGCTGCCTCGGACGGTCGCCGCGATGGAGCACTCGGCGGAATCCACCGACGCGTTCAGGAGGCGGCGACTCAGTTGGTTCGTGGCGAAGGCGCTGAAGGAGGGGACCCTGAAGCCGTGCGAGGTGCTACGAGCAGCTGGCTTGCCGACGGGCTGGTTGGAGGAGGTTCGCGCGGCGATCGGCGAAG
Source organism: Proteobacteria bacterium SG_bin5 (assembly GCA_002083475.1). Taxonomy (GTDB): domain Bacteria; phylum Pseudomonadota; class Alphaproteobacteria; order Sphingomonadales; family Sphingomonadaceae; genus Sphingomonas. The sequence continues at coordinate 11,103 of LWDI01000059.1, read as the reverse complement.
CCGAGCTCCTCGAGAGGCCTTGCAGGCTCGCTGCATGAGCACCGCCGTGACGAGCGTCCGGCGGGACGAGACCCTCTACTCGGCGTTGGCTCGTGTGGGCTGGCTGCTTGGGGGGACGCGGCGCACGGCGTTGCAGCTGGCGCTCTTTGGCGCGGACATGCCCGTTTTCGATGACATGCCCGTCGGTCTCGACCGGGTCGTGGCGTCAGGGGTGTTCGGCGACTTCGATATCGTCGACGCGGCCCGTGAATGGACGCTGTTCCCCTACTACGCGCACTACGCGTCGCCCGCGCACGCACGTGCAGTCATGAATGTCATGGCACACATTGACGATTGGCCCCATGCCGTTCTTGGAAGCTGGGCCGCTGCAGCTCCGCCGGCCGATCGGCTCCGGTTCTGCGTGTCGTGCTGCAATGCCATGGCTGCTGGCGGGGCGGGCCTGTGGTGGCGCCGTGCCCATCAGCTGCCTTCGGCACTCGTCTGTCCCGACCACCGGGAGCCGCTACGAGACTCGCTGATCGATCGTGAGGCGAGGCGACGTGGCTATGTCGTCGCGTCATACACGACTTGCCCGGCGGATGCTCCGGCCGTAGTCGAGGTTGAGGATCCCCGCGTTCTTGCTGACCTCGTCCACCTCGCGCGGCAGAGCGACGTGCTGCTCAATGGCTGGGACGAGGTTCATCCCGATGATCGGCGGGAAGGCTATCTGGAGGATCTGCACCGGCTGGGCCTCTTGAATCGGCGTGGCGAGGCAAACCTGCCTGCGCTCGCAAAGGCGATGGACGGCTACTGGGGGACAACGCTGGACCTGTGGCCGAGCCTACGCCGTGACGGTCGCTGCATGCAGCGTTGGCTCGGTGGGCTGATGCTGCGGGAGCACCGGAGCCCTCCCCTGCACCATCTGCTGCTCGAGGGCCTTTTGTATCGGTCTTGGCGGGACTGACACAATGCGCTGCGGGAGGTTTCTATTGTTCTCTTGGCCGGCTTCATTCGACCTGTCGTAGCCGCGCCGACCGGTCAGGGCGCGCGGGCCGGAGTTTTTTGTTGAAACTCAGTCGAATTTGTTAACCATGCTCTCTCTCGTGGGCGGCGGAGAACTTCTTTGTATGGCTACAGCGCTTGCCATAAGGCGGCCATGCCACGGTTGCTGAAGCTCGCGGGGCTCGCCGGCCCGGTTTTGCTCGGCCTTTTGCTCGGCGGCTGCAACCGCCGGCCCGATCAGGGGCCGGTGGTGGTGAGCGCGATCGGCGGCGCGCCCGAGCTCATCGATCCCGCGCGCCGCCCACTCGACACGCCCTCGCGGCTGCTGCGCGACGCGACCGCGCAAGGCCTGGTGCGCTTCGACGCGCAAGGCCGCGTCGCCCCGGGGCTCGCCGAGCGCTGGACCGTGCTCGATGACGGCGCAAGCTATGTCTTCCGCTTGCGCGAGGCCGAATGGCCCGATGGCAAGCGCGTGACGGCGGGCGATGTCGTCGCCGCGCTCGATCGCCAGCGCGCCGAGGGCTCGCGCAATCCGCTCGCGCCCTATCTCACCGCGATCGACGAAATCGTCGAGATGACCCCGCAGGTGATCGAGGTGCGGCTGAAGCGCCCGCGCCCCGATCTGCTCAACTTGTTCGCCCAACCCGAACTCGGCATCGCGCGCCAGCGCCCGCCGGGGGGTAGCGGCCCTTATCGCGCCAAGCCCGCGCTCGGCGGCTTCGTACTGCTCAAGCCGGTGCCCGATCCGGTGCGCGTCGCCGAGGGCGACGTGCCCAGCCCCGAGGAAAATGTGCTGCTGACGGGCGAACGCGCCGCGCGCGCGCTCGCGCGGTTTCGCGCCGGGCGATCGGATCTGGTCGCGGGCGGCAGCTTTCTCGATCTGCCGATCGCGCGCGTCGCCGGGATCGCGCCCGCCAATTTCCGGCTCGATCTGCCCGCCGGGCTGTTCGGGCTCGCGATCGTCTCGCGCGAGGGGTTTCTGTCGGAAGCCGCCAATCGCGCCGCGCTCGCCGAGGCGATCGATCGCGCCGCGCTCACCGCCGCCTTCGCCGACGACTGGGCGCCCGCCGAGCAGATTCTGCCCGATCGGCTCGATTCGGCGAACCCGCCCGCGATCCCGAGCTGGGCGGTGACCGATGCGACCGCGCGCCGTGCCGAGGCGCGCGCGCGGGTCGCCACGTGGCGCAAGGCGCATGGCGGCGCGGCGCCGGTGCTCCGCGTCGCGCTGCCGCAAGGGCCGGGGGCCAATCTGTTGTTCGGTTTCGTCGGCGCGTCGCTGCGCGCGATCGGCGTCGATCTGGTCCGCGTCCCCGCCGATGCCGAGGCCGAGCTGCGGCTGATCGACGCGGTCGCCCCTTATGACAGCGCGCGCTGGTATCTGACCACCGCCTGCCCGGTGACGAGCGACGCCGCCGCCGCGAAGCTGATCGACGCGCGCGACGCCAACGACATGTCGACGCGCGGGGTGATGCTCGCCGAGGCCGATGGGCTGATCGCCGCCGACCAATGCTATATCCCGATCGCGCGCCCGCTGCGCTGGGCGGCGGTATCGCTCCGGCTCGCGCGCTGGCAGGGGAACGCGCGCGGCTGGCACCCGTTGAACGAACTGAGACGCGACACGAGATGAGTGCCATGCCCCGCCCCGTTCATATCGACCCCAATAGTTTCGAACGCTTCGCCCGCGCGGCGAACCTCAGCCGCGATCCCGCCGCCGTCCGCGCGCGGGTGGAGGGGATGGAGCGGCTGCTCGAGCGGCTGTTCGTGATTCCGGGCATCAATCGCCCGGTGGGACTCGACGTGTTGCTCGATTTCGTGCCGGTGGCGGGCGATTTCGTCGCGACGGCGATGGGCGCGTGGATCGTGTGGGAAGCGCGCAACCTGGGCATGTCGCGCTTTCAGATCGCGCGGATGATGGGCAATGTCGGGCTCGATTTCGCGTTGGGGCTGATCCCCTTCGTGGGCGCGATCCCCGATTTCTTCTTCCGATCGAACAGCCGCAATCTGCGGATCATCAAGCGCCACCTCGACAAGCATCACCCCGCCACCGCCGTGGTGAAGGGCTGAGCGCGAGGCGGCGGCTTAGAGCGGTTTGCGAGCACGCCGGATCAATGGCTCGACGGAGAAAGCTCCTCCCCTGGAAGGGGAGGAGCGAACCGGTTCGGTCGCAAACCGCTCTAGTCGCGCGCCGCGCTCGCGGCCTCGACCGCCTCGTCGTCGAGGGGCGCCGGGCGCAGCGCGAGCGGTTCCTTGAGCGTAAACACGCGGTAGGGGAAGGGAATTTCGATCCTCGCCGCGTCGAGCGACCGTTTGATCGCGCGCAGCACCGCGTCGCGCGAGCGATGCGCCTCGACCGGCTTGGCCCCGCCCCACCAGCGCACCAGCAAATCGATCGAGCTTTCGCCGAATTCGCTCGCATATACCTCGACCGGCTTGTCGGGCGAAACCGTCTCGGCATCGCGCACCGCCGCCATGATGCGCTCGCGCGCGTCCTCGAGATCGACGTCATAGGCGACGCCCACGGTCAGTTGATGGCGGCGCAGCGGTTGCTGGGTCAGGATCTTGACCGGGTTCTTGAACAAAAAGGCGTTGGGGAGAACGACGAGCTCGTTGCTCAACTGGCGGATATGCGTGTCGCGCAGGCTGATCGCCTCGATCCGCCCCTCGAACCCCTCGCACGCGATCACATCGCCCAGCTTCATGTGCCGGCGCAGCATGATGAGCACCCCGGCGAGGAAATTCTCGAAGATATCCTTGAACGCGAACCCCACCGCGACCGAGCCGAGCCCGAGCACCGCGAGGATGTTCGCGGGCGTCACCCCGGGCAGCACGATCGACATGGCGACCAACAGCCCCAGTACCCAGATCGCGACGCCGATCAGCGTTTCGACCAGATTGACCAAGGTGCCGCGCAATTCGGTGCGTTTCAGCAACCGCTCGGCGAGCCGCCGCGCCGATTTGGCGGCGCCATAGGTGATCAGCAACACGATCATCGCGATCGCCAGCTGCGGCAAGATCCGGATCGCCGCCGCGATCATGTCGCGCAGCTGTTGGTAGAGGATATTGAGCACGTCCATCGCACCTCGCCCAACGCGCGGGGGCTCGGCCCGGGTTCCGCGCGCGCGGCGACTCGGTCCGGCGGCGGGCGAGCGGGACTCGCCGCAAAAGCGCAGACAGGGCGCGCGGCTGTGCGCTAAGCCGCTCGCATGGTTCGATTCCTGCCGGCCTCGCGCGGATGATCGTCGCGCTCGACACCGCCCCCCAGCCCGCGCCCGCGATCCCCGCCGAGATCAAGGCGATGATCGACGCGGCCATCGCCGCCCATGACGATGCCGCCGTCGACAAGATGCTCGATTACGCCGCCAAGGCGCGCCCCGATCTCGCCCCCGCGCTCGCCGCCCTGCGCGACGATCAAGCGCGCGCCCGCGCCGCCCGGGCGACGGTGCGGCGGGCCGCCGAACAAGCGCGGCTCGCCGAGGCGCCCTGGTATGCCGAATGGCACGGCCAGCTCGAATTCGGCGCGACGCTCGCGACCGGGCCGGTCAACAGCCTGGGGGTGGTGGCGAGCGCCGATCTGGAGCGCCGCGGCATCGATTGGACGCACAAACTTTATCTGCGCGGCGAGGTTCAGTCGGCCGACGGCGCGCGCACCGCCGAGCGGGTGATCGCGCTGTGGCAGCCGCGCTACACGCTGTCGCCGCGCGCTTATGCCTTCGGCCTCGCCCAGTTCGAGCGCGACCCGACGCTCGGCTATGACGAACGCTATACGGCGGGGCTCGGCGGGGGGCTGCGGCTGGTGGCGGAGGACGGCTTCAAGCTATCGGTCGAGGGCGGGCCGGCGCTGCGGCGGACGGTGACGCCGATCGACCGCGCCGTGCGCGTCGCGGCGCGCGGCAAGCTCGATCTCGATTGGGCGCTCTCGCCCCGGCTCGAATTCGGCCAGCGCGTGGCGCTGTTTTACGAAGCGGGGTCGAGCAGCGGCGTGCTCTATTCGACGCTCGACAGCAAATTGTCTGAAAAGCTCGCGCTACGCGTGTCGTTCGAATATCGCACCGAGGACGACCGGCTGCGCGGGGTGAACACCGATGGCTCGGTAAGCCGCGCGAGCTTGGTGTATAAGCTTTAGCCCCCCGTGATGGGCCCAGCCCACCTCATTACGAATTCCCCGCACCCCGTCATTCCCGCGAAGGCGGGAATCCATTCGGGCGGGCCTAGAATTATTGCAATCAAACCAACCCGTCGTCCCAGACTTGATCCGGGGCCTGGCTTCTTCTTCTTCGGCCGTCGAAAGGCAGCCTAGCCCCGGATCAAGTCCGGGGCGACGTCGATCATCATGATCTCGACCAGCTCCAGCAGACGGCCCAAGGCCCCACCCCGCTACAGCAACGCCTCGATATCGCGCTCGAGCGCCTCGGGCTTCACCTGCGGGCCATAGCGGCGCACCACCCGCCCCTCGCGATCGACCAGGAATTTGGTGAAATTCCATTTGATCGACCGGCTGCCGAGCAGCCCCGGCGCCGCCGCCTTGAGCTCTTTGTAAAGCGGATCGGCGCCGGGGCCGTTGACCTCGATCTTGCCGAACAGCGGGAAGCTGACGTCGTAATGCACCGAGCAGAAGCTGGCGATTTCCTCGGCCGATCCCGGCTCCTGCGCGCCGAACTGGTTGCAGGGGAACGCGAGCACCGCGAAGCCCTGGTCGCGATACTTGCGCCACAGCGCCTCGAGCCCGGCATATTGCGGCGTGAACCCGCATTGCGACGCGGTGTTCACGATCAGCAGCACCTGGCCCGCATAATCGGCGAGGCGCTGCAAACTGCCGTCGGCGCGGCGGACCTGGTGCGTCGCGATCATCTTCCCCCCTCGCCCCGCGCTAGCAGAAACTCCAGGTTCCGCCGCACCCCGGGCCATTCGCTGGCGATGATCGAATAGACGACGAGATCGCGCAAGCGGCCATCGGGCATGACCTGATGATTGCGCAGCACCCCGTCGCGCTTGGCGCCCAATCGCTCGATCGCCCGCTGGCTGCGCTTGTTGAACCAATCGGTGCGGATTTGGACGACGTTGCAGCCCAGCACCTCGAACGCATGGGCGAGGAGCAGCAGCTTGGCTTCGGTGTTGAGCCCGGTGCGCTGGACCGAGCGGGCGTAGAAGGTGCCACCGATTTCGACGCGCTTGTGCTGGCGGCTCATCCGCATCAGCCGCGTGCAGCCGACCACCGCGCCCGCCGGCGTTTCGACCGTGAAGGGCATCGCGCGGCCATAATCGCGCTCCTTCAGCATCGCCGCGACCGCCGCGCGCGGATCGGTAAAGGTCGCGACATTGGCGAAAAACAGCGCGGTCAGATCGCCATCGGCGGCCGCCGCGCCGAGCGCGGGGGCGTCCTCGGCGGTGAGCGGGCGCAGCGTGACGTGGCGCCCGATGAGCGTCGGCGTCTCGGCCCAGCTCACGCCAGCCGGCCCTCGTGCAGCCGCACCACCCGGTCCATCCGCTTGGCCAGCCGCTCGTTATGCGTCGCGATCAGCGCGGCGCTGCCTTGCTCGCGCACCAGCCGCAGGAACTCGCCGAGCACCACGTCCGCCGTCGCCTCATCCAAATTGCCGGTGGGCTCGTCGGCGAGCACCAGCGCCGGGCGATTGGCGAGCGCGCGCGCGACCGCGACGCGCTGTTGCTCGCCGCCCGACAATTGGCTCGGCCGGTGGCTTAGCCGGTGCCCCAGCCCCAGTGACGCGAGCAGATCGCGCGCGCGCGCCTCGGCCGCGGCCGGGGTCGCGCCGTGGATCAGCTGCGGCAGCACGACATTTTCCACCGCGCTGAAATCGGGGAGCAGATGGTGGAATTGATAGACGAAGCCGAGCTTGTCGCGCCGCACCATCGTGCGGCCGTGCGCGTCGAGACGGCTCGCCTCCTCGCCGGCGATCAGGATCGAGCCGCCAAAGCCCCCTTCGAGCAACCCCACCGCCTGGAGGAGCGTCGACTTGCCCGAGCCCGAGGGGCCGAGCAGCGCGACGATCTCGCCCGCCGCGATCGCCAGATCGACCCCGCGCAGCACCTCGATCGTCACGCCGCCCTGGGTGAAGCTGCGGGTGAGGCCCGCCAGCCGCAGCACCTCACTCATAACGCAGCACCTGTACCGGATCGGTGTTCGCCGCGCGCAGGGCCGGGTAGAGCGTCGCCAGGAAGCTCAGCACCAGCGCCATCAGCGCGATCACCAGGATTTCGATCGGATTGGGCTTGCTCGGCAGCTCGGTCAGGAAGCGGATTTGCGGGTCCCACAGATTTTGCCCGGTGAGCATCTGGATCGCCACCACCACATTCTGCCGGAAGAACAGGAAAACAAAGCCGAGCACCAGTCCGGCGAGCATCCCCAGCACGCCGATCGTCGTCCCCACGGTCATGAAGATGCGGATCAGCCCGGCGCGCGTCGCCCCCATCGTCCGCAAAATGGCGATGTCGCGCGTTTTCGCACGCACCAGCATGATCAGCGACGACAAGATGTTGAACACCGCGACGACGATGATGATCGACAACACGGTGAACATCGCCACCCGCTCGACCTCCAACGCTTCGAACAATTGCGAATTGAGCTGGCGCCAATCGGAGAGCACCGCGCGCCGGCCGATCTTTTGTGCGAGCGGCGCGAGAATCTGGCCGACGCGATCGGCATTGGTGGTGCGCAGCTCGATCAGCCCCACCGCATCGCCGAGCATCAACAGCGTCTGCGCGTCGGCGAGCGGCATCAGCACATAGGCCTTGTCATAATCATAAACCCCGACCTCGAAGATCGCGCCGACCGTGTAGCTCACGATCCGCGGCACGGTGCCGAAGGGGGTGGTTTGGCCTTGCGGGCTGATGAGCGAAATCTCGCTCCCCACTTGCGCGCCGAGCGCCTGGGCGAGCCGCGAGCCGATCGCGACGCGGTTGCTGCCCGGGGTGATGCTGGCGAGATCGCCGCTCAACACCCCGTCGCGCACCTGGGCATTGCCGGCAAGATCGGCGGGGAGCACGCCGCGCAGCAGCACCGGCTCGGCGCGGCCGTTGTAGCTGGAGAAAAGCGGCTGCTCGATCAGCGGGGTCGCCTCGGTCACGCCGGGCGTCTTGCGCGCCTCGGCGGCGATCTCGCGCCAGTCGCGCAGCTGGCCGGCATAGCCTTGGATCACCGCATGGCCGTTGAGCCCCACGATCTTGTCGAACAGCTCGGCGCGAAAGCCGTTCATCACGCTCATCACGATCACGAGCGCCGCGACGCCGAGCATCACCGCGCTCAGGCTGATGCCGGCGACCAGGAAGATGAAGCCCTCGCCCTTGCCGGGCAGCAAATAGCGGCGCGCGATCATCCGCTCATAGCGCGACAGGAACATGCAAGTCTCCGCGGGCCTCCCGCCCGCCCGACAGGGGCGTCGGCGCCGGAGGTAGAGCGCGAAGCGCGCGCTGGCAACTGGCGGCGCTCTTGTTGCCAAATCGCCACAGGGTGGCACCAATCGCGCACGCGGCGCAACTCGCACCATGACAAAGCCCGCGCGCGGGCCTAGCAACAATCGCACTGAGACACAGGCAAATGGCCGTGGTTCGGGGAGTTTTGCGCCGGCGCGAGGGACACGACGGCGACGGAACACATGGGGGCTGACGAGCGATCGTCACGCAGGCGCCCGGGTCGCGACAGCTTCCGCGACCCGGGCGTTCGCTTTTTCGCACCCTCTTGATCCTGTTTTGGCGCTTCCTAATTTTCGTGTGTCGCCACGCCTTCACGGGTGGCGGCGCGGGCCGCGCCATTGGCGGGCCATGCATGAAACACGCTCATTCGGAGGAGTTTATATGCGTATCGACCTGTCCCCCTATCGCCGCTCGGCGATCGGCTTCGATCGTTTGTTCGACATGCTCGAAGCCAGCGCCCGCCAGGCGCAATCGGAAAATTATCCGCCCTTCAACCTCGAGCGGCTGAGCGAGAATCACTATCGCATCACGCTCGCCGTCGCCGGTTTCCAGGCGAGCGAGATCGAGGTGACCGCGCAGCAGAATCTGCTGCTGGTGAAGGGCAAGAAAGACGAGGCCGCGCCCCAGGGCGCCTTCCTGCATCTGGGCATCGCCGCGCGCAGCTTCGAGCGGCGCTTCGAACTCGCCGATTTCGTGCGGGTCGAGGAAGCGCGGCTGGCCGACGGCTTGCTGGTGATCGACCTGGTGCGCGAAGTGCCCGAGGCGATGAAGCCCAAGACGATCGAGATCAAAACGGGCGCGCCCGCCCCCGCGCTGGAAGCCCAGCCGGCTTAAGTTCTGCCCGAGGAATGATCAGGGGCGTCCGGGCCAATGGGTCTGGGCGCCCTTTTTGGTTCACGCGGAGACGCGGAGGCACGGAGAAAGACTTTCGTTCGCGCAGAGGCGCAGGGAAGGAAGAGGGAGGCGCAGAGAAAGAGGTTCCGCGCCAAAGGCGCCCTCAACCAGAGCATTTAGGGCGCTTCGCGCCCTCCGCGCCTCCGCGCCTCCGCGCGAACCGAAACTAAACCAACCGGCTCTGCCGCACCGCCGCTTCGATGAAGCTCTTGAACAAGGGATGCGGTTCGAAGGGTTTCGATTTCAGCTCGGGGTGGAATTGCACGCCGACGAACCAGGGGTGATCGGGCCGCTCGACGATCTCGGGCAGCATCCCGTCGGGCGACATGCCCGAGAAGACGAGCCCGCTCTTCTCCAGCCGCTCGCGATAAGCGGTGTTCACTTCATAGCGGTGGCGGTGGCGCTCGCTGATTTCCTCGGCGCCATAGATCGAGGCGACGACGCTATTGCCGTCGAGCCGCGCGGGATAAGCGCCCAGGCGCATCGTGCCGCCCAGATCGCCGCCCTCGGCGCGCTGCTGCAGCCCGCCTTCGCTCATCCATTCGGTGATCAGACCCACCACCGGCTCGGGGGTGTCGCCGAACTCGGTCGAACTCGCCTCGGGCACGCCGGCCAGGTTCCGCATCCCCTCGATGCACGCCATCTGCATCCCGAAGCAGATGCCGAGATAGGGCACGCCGCGTTCGCGCGCGAAACGGACGCTCGCGATCTTGCCTTCGGCGCCGCGCTCGCCGAACGCGCCGGGCACCAGGATCGCGTGCATCGGCTCGAGGCTGGCGGCGATGTCGCTATCGGGGCGCTCGAACAATTCGGCGTCGATCCAGCGGATGTTCACCCGCACGCGATTGGCGATGCCGCCATGCACCAAAGCCTCGTTGAGCGACTTATAGGCATCGGGCAGGCCGACATATTTGCCGACGACGCCCACCGTCACCTCTCCTTCCGGATTGGCGAGCCGTTCGACGATTTCCTGCCAGCGCGAAAGATTGGGCTGGGGCGCGCCCGAAATCCCGAAGGCGTCGAGCACCGCCTGGTCGAGCCCTTCGGCATGATATTGCAGCGGCACCGCATAGATCGAGGGCGCGTCGAGCGCGGGGATCACCGCCGCCTTGGGCACGTTGCAGAACAAGGCGATCTTGGCGCGCTCGCTTTCGGGGAGTTGGCGCTCGGCGCGGCACACCAACACATCGGGCTGCACGCCGAGCGAGGCGAGCTCGCGCACGCTATGCTGGGTCGGCTTGGTCTTGAGCTCGCCCGCGGCGGCGATGAAGGGCACCAAAGTCACATGGATGCTCACCGATCGCCCGCGCCCCAATTCGTTGCGCAGCTGGCGGATCGCCTCGATGAACGGCAGCGACTCGATGTCGCCCACCGTGCCGCCGATCTCGCAGAGCACGAAATCGAGATCGTCGGTCTCGGCGGTGGCGAAGGCCTTGATCGCGTCGGTCACGTGCGGGATCACCTGCACCGTCGCGCCCAGATAATCGCCGCGCCGCTCGCGGGTGATGATCGTCTGATAGATGCGCCCGGTCGTGATATTATCCGATTGGCGCGAGGGCACGCCGGTGAAGCGTTCGTAATGGCCGAGATCGAGATCGGTCTCGGCGCCGTCGTCGGTCACATAGACTTCGCCATGCTGATAGGGCGACATGGTGCCCGGATCGACGTTCAGATAGGGATCGAACTTACGGATGCGCACGCGATAGCCGCGCGCCTGAAGGAGCGCGGCGAGGCTCGCCGCCATGAGACCCTTGCCGAGCGAGGAGACCACGCCGCCGGTGATGAAAATGAACCGCGCCA
>LWDI01000058.1:262-7271 GCA_002083475.1 Proteobacteria bacterium SG_bin5 | reverse complement strand
CCGCGCGCGGCTCGGGCGCGGGGCGGGGGGCGCGCGCCTTTTCGGCGGCGGGCTTGGGCGCGCGCTTGCGCCCGCGGCCCTTGCTCGGCGCGCCTTCGGCCGGCACCAAATCGGCGGCGCCTTCCCAACGCGCGATCGCCTGGCCGGNNGGCCGGTCAGCTTCTCGATATTGGCGATATTCTCGGCATCTTCGGCGGTGACGAAAGTATAGGCCACCCCCGTCGCTCCGGCACGGCCGGTGCGGCCGATGCGGTGGACGTAATCATCGGGATGCCAGGGCGCGTCGAAATTGAACACATGGCTCACGCCCTTGATGTCGAGCCCGCGCGCGGCGACGTCCGAGGCGACCAAGATGTTGATCTCGCCCGCCTTGAAGCGATCGAGCTCGGCGATGCGTTGCGGCTGTTCCATATCGCCATGGATTTCGCCGGAGCGATAGCCGTCGCGCTTGAGCGCGCGGTTGAGTTCGCGCACCGTCGTCTTGCGGTTGCAGAAGATGATCGCGGTCTTGACTTCGGGGTCGGCGAGCAGATCGTCGAGCCGATCGCGCTTCTTCGCGCCCGACACCGGCACCAGCCACTGGGTGATGTTGATATTGGTGGTCGCGGGGCGGGCGACTTCGATCGTCTTGGGGTTGGACAGGAATTTGTCGGCGAGCTTCTTGATCGGCGGCGGCATCGTCGCCGAGAAGAGCAGGGTCTGGCGCTGCGGCGGCAGCTTGCTGCAAATCTGCTCGATATCGGGGATGAAGCCCATGTCGAGCATGCGGTCGGCCTCGTCGATCACCAGCAATTCGCAGCCGGTGAGCAAGATTTTGCCGCGCTCGAACAGGTCCATCAGCCGCCCGGGCGTCGCGATCAGCACGTCGACGCCTTTCTCCAGCGCCTTCACTTGACCGCCCATCTGCACGCCGCCGATCAGCAGCGCCATCGAGAGCTTGTGATATTTGCCGTATTTCTCGAAATTCTCGGAAACTTGCGCGGCGAGTTCGCGGGTCGGCTCCAGGATCAGCGAGCGTGGCATCCGCGCGCGACTGCGACCGTGCGCCAAGATGTCGATCATCGGCAGCACGAAGCTCGCGGTCTTGCCCGTGCCCGTCTGCGCGATGCCGATGATGTCGCGCATCATCAAGACGGACGGGATGGCGGTCGCTTGGATGGGCGTCGGCTCATGATAGCCGGCTTCGCTCACCGCGCGGAGGAGTTCGTCGGATAGGCCGAGATCGGCAAAGGTCATTTATGGGTCCGGGAATAGCCCCGCGGCACTCAGCGGTGGCACTGCCAGCGCGCTTGCGGATTCGCGCGTGAATGTCAAGGAAAAGCGGCTTTTGCGCGCGCTCCGTCGGCTATTTGCGCCGCACGAGCTTGCGAAAGCCGCGGATGCGGCAGGCGTCGCCCGAGCGCGAGCGCACCGTGTCGCGCTTGGCGCAGAGCAGGCCGTCGCTATTCGCCTTGACATAAAGCCCGCGATAGAAATCGAGCGCGGGGCAGGCGTCGTCGAAGCGCGCGCGCAGCCGCCCGCCGTCGGCGAGCAGCAGGTCCATGCGCTCGGACTCGACCATCGCCGCGCCCGCGATGCCGTCGAGCGGCACGCAGCGCGGCCCCTTCACTTCGCGCCAGCGGACGGCGGCGGGCGCGGCGCCGGGCGGCTCGGGGCGCGGCACGCGGATCACGATGCGCTGATGGATCGAGATGCCCGAATATTGCGCCGCCGCCGGCACAGCCGGGGCGAGCAGCATCAGCGGGAGGGGCAGCCAGCGAGTCATGCGAAACCCCAATGTTAGAGGCGGGGGTTGAACGGCGCATGAATGTCATTCGTGGAACTCGCTCGCCTCGGGGATGCGACCGAAGGCGATCTTGGCGCCGACCCGGTCGATCCGCCCGCCGGTGAGCACGCCGACCGACACCGCGTTGCGGCCGAATTTCTCGTTGAGCCGGTCCATCGCCCGGCTGAGCGCGACGCCCCGGGTCTCGCGCGCGAGCGGCTCGTCGGCGGCGAGATGTGCGAACAGGCTGTGCTGTTCGCCCTCGACCGGCGCGATTTCGGCGAGCGTCACCCCGATCAGCCGCACTTGCCCGCCGCCCCGATGCGATTGCCCCGCGACGCGCAGTTTCGCGAGCAGCGGCTCGAGCGCCGCCAGGATCACGAAACTATCCTCGGTCGCGGGCAGCTTGGCCGAGGCGCGCCAATTGCTCTTGTCGTCCTCGAATTTGGCGTGGAGCACGAGCAGCCGCGCCCGCGCGGCCTTGCGGCGCAATCGGCTCGCGGCTTTTAGCGCCAGCCGCCGCGCGGTGAGGCGCGCGGTCGCGAAGCCGCGTTTGCCCGGCGACAGCACTTGGCTATGCCCGATCGTGCGGCTCTGGCTCGGCTTTTCGGGCAGATCGACGCCGTGGAGCAAATACCAGAGCCGGTCGCCATTCGTCCCGCCCCAGGCGCTGCCCGCGTCGCGCGGGCGCCGCGCGAGCAATTGGCGGATGTCGTTGATCCCGTCCGCCGCCAGCCGCCGCGCCATTTTCGCGCCGATCCCGGCGATGTCGGTGAGCGGCAGATCGTAGAGCCGCTGCGGCAGATCGTCGGCGGCGAGCACGACGAGTCCGTCGGGCTTGTGCATGTCCGACGCGAGCTTGGCGAGCAGCCGATTGGGCGCGATGCCGACCGAGCAGGTGAGGCAATCGCCGACATTGGCGCGAATCCCCGCCTTGATCCGCCGCGCGAGCGCGCTCGCTGCCTCGACGCTATTCTCATTGTCGAGCAGCCGACAGGCAACCTCGTCGATCGAGCAGATATGCGTGACGGGAATGTGCCGCCAAACCTCGGCGACGATCGCTTCGTGGAACGCGACATAGCGATCGTGCCGCGCGGGGGTGATGATCAGGTCGCGGCATTTCTGCTTGGCTTCCCAAACGGGCGTGCCGGTGCGGATGCCGAAGCGCTTGGCCTCGACCGAGGCGGCGATCGCGACGGTGGTATCGCTATCGACCGGGGCGACGAGCACCGGCTTGCCGCGCAGCGCCGGCTGCAACTGCTGCTCGACGCTCGCGAAATAGCTGTTCAAATCGAGGAACAGCCAACGCAATGGGCGCGGGGGCAAAGTGAGCGCATCGAGACTCGCCGGCTGGAACATGGGGCGAACATAGGGCGGTTCGCGCGGTGGCGAAAGGTTTAGCGCGCGGGGGTGACGTCGGTTCGCGCGAAGTCGCCGCCCTTGAAGAGCAAGGGCTCGCCCAGCGCCTTGGCGAGGGCATAAGCGAAGCAATCGCCGAAATTGAGCCGGGCGGGATGGCCCGTGCCGATGCCATAGCGGCGATAGGCATCGTGGCCGATTTGCGCTTGTTCGGCGGTGACCGGCTCGATGGTGATACCGACACGATCGACCAACTCGGTGAGCAAGGCATAACCATGCGCGCGCCGCCGCGTGATGACCGCCGCGAGCTCGATCCAACTTCCGGCGGAAAGGCGCGCAACGGGCGCGGCGAGCATCGCTTCGACGAAGCTTTGGGCTTCGGGTTCGACCGCGATCACCGCGATCAATGCGGAACTATCGATGATCACGCCGCGGCAGACCGTCGGGGCTATAAATCGATTTGCCGATTTCCTCGCTGGTAAAGCCGTCCCACTCCGAGCCGATCGACTCCCGGAGTCGCCGGGCAACGTCGAGTATCGCCTCGACCTTCGCCTGGCGTTCCGCCGCCAGCGCCGCCTGTTCACGCTCCAGGGCCGCGCGGATCGTCGCTTCGACGCTTTCGCCCCGCGCTGCGGCCAGGCTTTGGGCCAATCGCAGCGTTTCCGCATCGGTGATCTTCAGTTCGGCGCCCATTTCACGCTCCTAGCCCATTCTCCCTACCACAGCGCCGCCAGTCGACCAAAAAAGCGCGCTCGCGCGCGCCAAGCTTCTCTTTCTTGCAGCGCTTCGCCGCCCCGGTCATTTAGGCGCCATGCTCACCGCGCCCAACAGCCTCGCCCTGATCGGCAATACCCCGCTCGTCCGCTTGAAAGGCCCGAGTGACGAAAGCGGGGGCGAGATTTTCGCCAAGTGCGAATTCGCCAATCCCGGCGGATCGGTGAAGGACCGCGCCGCGCTCGCGATCGTGGAAGATGCCGAGGAGCGCGGCCTGATCCACACCGGCGGCACGATCGTCGAGGGGACGGCGGGCAATACCGGCATCGGCCTAGCGCTCGTTGCCAATGCCAAGGGCTATCGCACGATCATCGTGATGCCCGAGACGCAGAGCCGCGAGAAGATGGATACGCTGCGCGCGCTCGGCGCCGAGCTCATCACCGTGCCGGCGGCGCCCTATGCCTCGCCCTGCCATTTCGTCCATCAGTCGCGCCGGATCGCCGAGGAGACGCCCAATGCGATTTGGGCGAACCAGTTCGACAATGTCGCCAACCGCCGCGCGCACATCAACGGCACCGCCGCCGAGATTTGGACGCAGATGGAGGCGCGGATCGACGGCTTTACTTGCGCGGTCGGCACCGGCGGCACGCTCGCGGGGGTGGGGCTGGGGCTCAAGGAGCGCGACGAGCGGGTGACGATCGCGCTCAGCGACCCGCACGGCGCCGCGCTCTATAATTATTACGCGCAGGGCGAATTGAAGGCGGAAGGGTCTTCGGTCGCCGAAGGGATCGGCCAGGGGCGGATCACCGGCAATTTGGATGGCGCGCCGATCGATACGCAATTCCGCATCGGCGATGCCGAGGGGCTTTACTGGGTCGAGCGACTGCTGGTCGAGGAGGGGCTGTGCCTCGGCTTGTCGTCGGGGATCAACGTCGCCGGCGCGGTCGCGCTCGCACGCGCCTTGGGGCGCGGCAGCCGGGTCGCGACGATCCTGTGCGACAGCGGGCTGCGCTATCTCTCGACGCTTTACAATCGCGATTGGCTGGCGGCGAAGGGCCTGCCGATCCCACGCCAACTCGCGCGCGGCTGAGCGCGGTTCGACAAAGGTCGCGATTCCTGCTAGTCGTGGCGGGTGCGATGAAGAAGGCGATCGAATCCGCGCAGGCGATCCAGCGCGTCAAGGTCGGGATGACCGGCCTGGCGTTCGTGCTGTTGCTGATCGGGCTCGCGAGCGCGATTTTCAGCTCGGTCAATCGTGAGCGCCCGGTGGCCGCGATCGGCGCGGCCAAGCCCGATGTCGTCGCCAATCTCACCAACGCCAACGCCGCCGATCCGATGGCGAGCGCCGGCAAGGAACCGCTCGCCGAACTCGGCGTGGCGCCGAGCACCAGCGCGCCGACGCCGGCGCCCACGCCCCCCGCCAAACCCCGGCCCTGACCCGCTTCCTCATCGCGTCGCCCCGAGTCTCGCCGTATCGACGCGTCGGACCGCGCACCGCGCGCGGCTAACCGTGCCGATCGCGGCGCGTTGCCGCCGTCCCAGCCCATGCCCGCTCCGGTTAACCAGAACAAGCCAAGAACTCGCGCGGCCGTTCCCCACTAGCCGGGCATCCATACCCAGCATTTCCCCTTAAATCCCCATTTCTCCCGTTGTCTCCCCACGCATCCCCATGTATGACTTTGGTTAACAGGGGCCTATTCCCAGCTGTGGCAGCAGCAACCCGAAGCCGGCGGGCAGGCCGATTTCGGGGCCGGGGAGGCGTTGCCTCTGGGCAGGGGTGTGCGTGTCAACCAGGGGCATTTATCAGGGCTATGCCTTGCAGCAGGTGGACGAGAAGGGTCGCGTCGCGATCCCCTCGACGCTGCGTGGCACCCTGATTGCGCGCAACCCCGCGGGCGTCGACCCCAAGGACGCCGCCACCGTCATCATCGGCCTGCACGAAAGCGACCCCTGCCTGATCGGCTATGACGCCGGCCATGCCGAGCGGCTCCACGCCGATCTCGCCGAGCGCGCGCGCGCCCATGCCGGGGAAAATGGCGCGCCGCGCGCCCAGATCCTGCGCGCCGGGATGGCCGCCGATCCGGTGCCCTTCGATGCCTCGGGCCGGTTCATCCTGCCGCCGTTCCCGCGCCGGCGGATGAAGATCGGCAAATTCGCCTTTTTCTGCGGCATGGGCGATTGCTTCGAAATCTGGGACCCGGCGACGCTGGTCGCCTGCGAGACCGCCGCCGACTGGATGAAGGACGCCGCGCGCTTCTTCATGGAAGAGCGGGGCGAAGCGCTATGAGCCACGTCCCCGTCCTGCTCGCCGAAGTGATCGACGCGCTCGCCATCCGCCCCGGCGAGCGTCATGTCGACGCGACTTTCGGCGCCGGCGGCTACACCCGCGCCATGCTCGACGCGGGCGCCGAGGTGATCGCCTTCGATCGCGACCCCGATGCCGCCGCGCTCGGCCGCGCGCTCGCCGCCGAACGGCCGCGGCTGATGCTGATCGAGGCACCCTTCTCGACGCTCGCCGCCGAGCTTGCCGCGCGGGGGCTCGCCCCCGTCGACGGGCTCGTCATGGACATCGGCGTCTCGTCGATGCAGCTCGATCAGGCCGAGCGCGGGTTTAGCTTCCAGGGCGATGGGCCGCTCGACATGCGGATGGCGCAAGCCGGAGTCACCGCCGCCGAATGGCTCAACACCGCCGACGAGGCCGAAATCGCCGATGTGCTCTACCAATATGGCGAGGAGCCGCGCGCCCGCCGCGTCGCGCGCGCGATCGTCGCCGCGCGCCCGCTCGCGCGCACCGGCGAACTGGCCGAGGTCGTCCGCCGCGCGCTCGGCCACAAGCCGCACGACAAGAANNNNCGGCGACGCGCAGCTTCCAGGCGATCCGCATCCATTTGAACCAGGAGCTGGATGAACTGCGCGCCGCGCTCGACGCGGCGGAGCGGGTGCTCAAGCCCGGCGGGCGGCTGGCGGTCATCACTTTCCACAGCCTGGAAGACCGGCTGGTCAAGAATTTCCTGCGTGAGCGGTCGGGCAACGTCCCCGCCGGCTCGCGCCACTTACCGCAGGCGCCGAAAGGGCCCGAACCGACCTTCGATCAGGTCGGGCGGGGACGGCGCCCCACGGAAGCCGAGATCGCGCGTAATCCGCGCGCGCGCTCGGCGACACTCAGAACCG
>LWDI01000058.1:0-190 GCA_002083475.1 Proteobacteria bacterium SG_bin5 | reverse complement strand
GCTGTGTGGTGGTGGTGCTGGGGTGTTATCTGGTCTCGCTCCAGGTCGCGGCCGAGCGCAAGAAGGTCGCCGACATGGACCGCGCGATCGCGCGCGCCCTGCGCGACATTCGCCAGCTGGAGACCGAGTTCAACACGCGCGCCAGCCTCGCCCAGCTCGAACGCTGGAACCGCGAGGACATGATGCTCGA
>LWDI01000057.1 GCA_002083475.1 Proteobacteria bacterium SG_bin5 | reverse complement strand
CCGCCGCCGCCGCTTGCGCCGCGCGCCATCGCGGTCGCCGCGCTCGCTCTCGCGCGGCTCGCGCGCCTCGCGGGGCTCGCGCTCGGCGGCTTCTTCTTCCTCTTCCTCGTCGAACGCCTCGTTCTCGGGCTCGTCCTCCTCGGGCTCGACCAGCACGGGGTCGAAGCGCGGCGCATGAACCGGCGGCGGCCCCGATGCCTCGACCGACATACGCGCGCCCTCGCGCTCGCCATCGGGCGCGACTTCGATCGTCACGCCATAGCGCGCCTCGATCTCGGCGAGTTCGGCGCGCTTGCGGTTGAGCAGATAAAAGGCCGCTTCCTGGCTCGCGCGCAGCAGCAATTGCGAGCCGCGCCCGCGCGCGGCTTCGTCCTCGAGCAGCCGCAGCGCCGAAAGGCCGGCGGACGAAGCGGTGCGCACCAGCCCGGTGCCCTCGCAATGCGGGCATTGCCGGGTCGAGGCCTCGAGCACGCCGGTGCGCAGCCGCTGGCGGCTCATTTCCATGAGGCCGAAGGACGAAATCCGCCCGACCTGGATGCGGGCGCGATCGTTCTTCAGCGCCTCCTTCATGGCCTTCTCGACCTTGCGGACGTTCGAGCCATTGTCCATGTCGATGAAGTCGATCACGACCAGGCCCGCCATGTCGCGCAGGCGCAATTGGCGCGCGATTTCCTCGGCGGCTTCTAAATTGGTCTGGGTCGCGGTCTGCTCGATATTATGCTCGCGCGTCGCCCGCCCCGAGTTGATGTCGATCGAGACCAAGGCCTCGGTCGGGTTGATCACCAGATAGCCGCCCGATTTCAGCTGGACGACCGGGTGATACATCGCCGCCAGTTGATCCTCGACATGGTGGCGCTGGAAGAGCGGCACCGGATCGGCATAATGTTTCACCCGCCGCGCGTGGCTGGGCATCAGCAGCTTCATGAAATCCTTGGCGTGGCGGAAGCCCTCGGCGCCTTCGACGATCACCTCGTCGATGTCGCGATTATAGATGTCGCGAATCGCGCGCTTGATGAGGTCGCTATCGCCATAGACGAGCGCGGGGGCCGAGCTTTGCAGCGTCTTGTCGCGAATCTCGTCCCACAGCCGCGCCAAATAATCGAAGTCGCGCTTGATCTCGGTCTTGGTGCGCTGGAGGCCGGCGGTGCGGACGATACAGCCCATCGAGGGCGGCAACTTCAGATCCGCCATGATCGATTTCAGCCGCTTGCGATCGGCCGCGTTCGGAATCTTGCGGCTGATCCCGCCGCCATGCGCGGTATTGGGCATCAGCACGCAATAACGCCCAGCGAGCGACAGATAAGTGGTGAGCGCCGCGCCCTTGTTGCCGCGTTCTTCCTTCACCACTTGCACCAGCAGAATCTGGCGGCGGCGGATCACGTCTTGAATCTTGTAGCGACGGCGCAGGTTCATGCGGCGCTGGCGCAGCGCCTCCACCGCGTCGTCCGATCCGCCACCGCCGCGCTTGGCGCGCCGCGGGGCGCCGTCATCGCCCTCGCCGCCGTCTTCGTCGCGCGGTTCGTCGTCGCCGAGATCATCGCCTTCGCCGGTGTCGGCATCGTCGTCGTCATCGTTTTCGCGCAGCGCCGCTTCCTCGGCGGCGTGCTCGGCTTCCTCGCGCAGCAGCGCGTCGCGATCTTCCTTGGGGATCTGATAATAATCGGGGTGGATTTCGCTAAAGGCCAAAAAGCCGTGGCGGTTGCCGCCATAATCGACGAAGGCCGCCTGCAGCGAGGGTTCGACCCGGGTTACCTTGGCGAGATAGATATTGCCCTTGAGTTGCTTGCGCTCGGCCGATTCGAAATCAAATTCCTCGATTCGGTTTCCCTTGACGACGGCGACGCGGGTTTCTTCCCGGTGCCGTGCGTCGATCAGCATTTTGGTGGTCATCAAAGTGTCTCCGGGCGCGCCGGCCGTGCGGCGGCGCGCGATCAGTTGGCGCCGCGCGCGGACCCGAACCGGGCTCACCGCGCAGCGACGCGAGGGGGATCAAGCGGCGGGGCGCGCGCTCGGCCACCGGGCGAAGCGCCCGGAACGCGCTCGCGACGCCGCCGGCGCGAGCCGGGCGGACAGCGGAGCGGGAAAAAGCCTTCATGCGCGCATCGACCTGATACTGTGCCGCGCTTGTCACCGGGCCATGGCTGGCCCCGCGCGCGGCGATGTTCGGGGCCACGCGCAAAGCGCGTGGCGCTATAGCGGGGCGTAGCACTCATTCGATGATCGATGCAACCGGCATGATCTTGCCGCGCGCCCGGCAAGATCATGCCGAACAGCCTGTTAACCCGATCGTTTAGCGACGATTTATCGCGCCCGCCGCTAAGCCGGCGCGGCAGGGAAGTAATCAATCGGGGAAACCCCCTTCATGCCTTTTCGCTGGACCGGCGGGCAGCCGGCGCGGCAGAAGCGACGCGTGTCATTGCTTCTGGCTCTTGTCGCGTTGATCCTGGGCGGCGCGCCCGGCTGGGCGGCGAGCGTCGAAGCCGTCGAGGTCGCGCCCGATCACGTCACCTTGCGCTTCGATACGCGCGTCGCCGCCGTATCGGCCTTGCTGCTCGCCGACCCACGGCGGATCGCGATCGACGTCGCGGGCGCCGCCCCCGGCCCGGCGCACGCGGCGAGCGACGGCCCGGTCGCGCGCATCCGCCAGGCCCGGAACGGCGCGGGCGCGCGCATCGTGCTCGATCTCGCGCAGCCCGCGATCGTCACCGAAGGCAGCTTCGGCGAGGATGGCCGGACGCTGACGCTCGCGCTGCGCACGGTCGACGACGCCGCCTTCGCGCGCGCGGCGGCCGACGGGCGGCTGCGCTTCCTGCCGCCGTTCCGCTATGGCGCCGGGGTGGTGCGCGCCGATTATGCGGTCACCGTGCCGGTGCCGCCCGCGCGCCGCGCGCCCGGCCCCTTGCCGCGCATCTATGGCGAGGACGAGAGCCGGCCGCTGGTCGTGATCGACGCGGGGCATGGCGGGGTCGATCCCGGCGCGATCGGCGCCGAGACGGGTTTGCGCGAAAAGGACGTGACGCTCGCCATCGCCAAGGCGATCCGCGACGCCTTGCTCGCCTCGGGCCGGGTGCGCGTCGCGCTCACCCGCGAGGACGACCGCTTCATCGCACTGCAGGACCGGTTCGGCATCGCCCGCCGGCTGCGCGCCGATTTGTTCATCTCGATCCACTGCGACAGCGCCGGCGCCGGCCAGGCGAGCGGGGCGACGGTCTACACCTTGTCCGAAATCGCCTCCGACAAGGAAGCCGCGCGGCTGGCGGCGCGCGAGAACAAGGCCGACATCATCCAGGGCGTCAATCTGGCGAGCACCGAGGCGGATATTTCCTCGCTGCTGATCGACCTGACCCAGCGCGAGACGATGAACCAGTCCGCCGCTTTCGCTCGGCTGCTGGGGCGCGAGGCCAAGCCGCTGATCCCGGTCAAGCCCAATTTCCACCGCATGGCCTCGCTGATGGTGCTGAAGGCGCCCGACATGCCCTCGATCCTGTTCGAGACGGGCTATATCTCGAACCCGAGCGACGCGGCCTTCATCGGCTCGCCGCGGGGGCAAGCGGCGATCGCGCAAGCCGTGCGCCGCGCGGTCGACATCCACTTCGCCCGGCGGTTGGCGACGCGCTAAATCGTCAAAGTAGGGCGTCGCCCCGGCGCAGGCCGGGGCCTCCCGATCATCGAGGGTAGCTCTTCCGATCGACTGCCAAGGGGTTCACGCGGAGACGCGGAGACGCGGAGGGGGCGTTGGCCGCGCGCAGCGCTTTGCACCGTCGCAATCGAGGCGCCTTCGGCGCGGTGCAGCCGCTCGGCATCCGCTCCGCGCCTCCGCGTCTCCGCGCGAACCAAAAAGCCTCGCCGCCGCGCGCCCCGCCCGAAGACGCGCGCCGTCACGGGCGAAGCGCGCCGCCATGCGACAAACCGCGCGCCCCGCGCTGGCAGAATGGGCCAAATTCGCCTAGACGCGCCCCATGGCTGATGCGGATACTGTGAATTTCCGCCTGCACCGCGAGTCCCGCCTGCGCGATTGGGCCGCGGGGGTTTGGCGGCGGTGGTGGGTGAAGCTGCTGGTCGTGATCGGCTTGCTCGCGACGATCGGCTATGCGCTCGTTTGGCTGCTCTTCGCGCGCGATCTGCCGTCGGTCGACAAATTGCGCACCTATGAGCCGCCGCTCCCCACCAACGTCCGCGCGATCGACGGCACCCCGATCCACAGCTACGCGCGCGAGCGCCGCGTGGAACTCGCTTATGACGAATTCCCGCCGCTGTTGATCCGCGCGTTCCTCGCGGCCGAGGACAAGACTTTCTTCGAACATCACGGGGTCGATTACCCGGGCACTTTCGGCGCGGTGTTCGATTACGTCAGCAAGCTCGGCACCGGGCGGCGCGCCAAGGGCGGCTCGACCATCACCCAGCAGGTCGCCAAGAACCTGCTGATCGGCAACGAATATTCGCCGACGCGCAAAATCCGCGAGGCGATCCTCGCCTATCGCATCGAGGATGCGCTCACCAAGAAGCAAATCCTCGAGCTTTACCTCAACCAAATCCCGCTCGGGCGCAACGCGTTCGGCGTCGCGGCGGCGGCGCATGCCTATTTCGACAAGGAATTGAACGAGCTGACGCTGGGCCAGCTCGCTTATCTCGCGATCCTGCCCAAGGGGCCGGCGCTGTTCGATCCCTTCCGCAACAGCGCGCGCGCGCTCGATCGGCGCGGCTATGTGCTGCGCGAGATGCTCGAGAACGGCTTCATCACCCAGGCGCAGTATGACGCGGCGCGCGACGAGCCGATCGGCGCGGTGCGGCGGCGCACCCCGCGTTTCGAGCGCGTCGGCGGCTATTTCGTCGAGGAAGTGCGCCGCCAGCTGATCGACAAATTCGGCGAAAGCGAGCGCGACGGCCCCTTCAGCGTCTATTCGGGTGGGCTGTGGGTGCGCACCTCTTATGATGCCAGGCTCCAGCAATATGCGCAGGACGCGCTGCGCGAGGGGTTGCTGCGCTATGATCGCGGGCGCGGTTGGTCGGGGCCGCTCAAGTCGGTCGCGATCGAGGGCGACAATTGGCAGCAGGCGCTGCTCAACACCAATATCGGGCTCGATTATAGCGATTGGCGCGCGGCCATCGTGATTTCGGTGGGCGCGAGCGCGGTCGAACTCGGCTTCGCCGACGGCAAGACCGGCACGCTGCCGCGCTGGGCCGCGCAAATGCCCCCGCGCGGCGAGGGCGGGACCGCCTTCGCCAAGCTCGAGCCCGGCGACATCATCGCGGTCGCCCCCGAGGGGAGCGGCTTCGCGCTGCGATCGGTGCCGCGTATCTCGGGCGGCTTCATCGTCGAGGAACCGCAAACGGGCCGCGTGCTCGCGATGCAGGGCGGGTTCGATTCGCGGATCGATAGCTTCAACCGCGCGACCCAGGCGCTGCGTCAGCCGGGCTCGACGATCAAGCCGATCGTCTATTCGGCCGCGCTCGAAAACGGGATGACGCCCGCCTCGATCATCGTCGACGGGCCGTTCTGCGTTTATCAGGGCGCGCGGCTGGGCAATAAATGCTTCCGCAATTTCGGCGGCGGCCAAGGCTCCGGCCCGCACACGATGCGCTGGGGCATCGAGCAATCGCGCAATCTGATGACGGTGCGCGCGGCGAGCACCATCGGCATGGACAAGGTGGTGAGCGTGATCGACCGTATGGGGATCGGCAAATATCCCGCTTATCTCTCGATCGCGCTCGGCGCGGGCGAGACGACCGTGCAGCGGATGGTCAACGCCTTTTCGATTTTGGCGAACCAGGGGCGCGGCCATCCCTCGACGCTGATCGACTTCGTCCAGGATCGCCATGGCAAGGTGATTTGGCCCGAAAATTGGCGCCCGTGCGATCGCTGCAACGCGCCCGATTGGAACGGCAAGCCGATGCCGCGCCCGGTGGTGCGCCAGCGCCAGGTGATCGATCCGATCACCGCCTTCCAGATGGTCCACATCACCGAAGGCGTGATCCAGCGCGGCACCGCGACCGTGCTGCGGGATCTCGACCGACCGATCATGGGCAAGACCGGCACGTCGAGCGGGCCGACCGATGTGTGGTTCATCGGCGGCACCCCGCAAATCGTCGGCGGGCTCTATATCGGCTATGATCAGCCGCGCAGCCTGGGCGGCTATGCGCAAGGTGGCACGCTCGCCGCGCCGATCTACAAGGCATTCGCGCAGAAAGCGTTCGCGGGGCTGCCGGCGCTCCCCTTCCGCGCGCCGGCCGGCGCCCGGTTCGTGCGGATCGATCGCGCCTCGGGCAAGCCGGTGTTCGGCGGTTGGCCCTCGGCCGATCCCAAGGCGGCGGTGATCTGGGAAGTCTTCAAGCCCGAAAGCGAGGCGCGCCGCGCCACCGCCCGCGCCGCGCCGCCGACCCCCGCCGAACGCGCGCGCCAGGCCGCCGAGGCGCAGCAGCGCGCCGAAGCCGCCAAGCGCGACCGCCCGCGCGACAGCGATTTCTTGCAAAGAGAGGGCGGAATCTACTAGCGCCTGGCACACATATCCCGCTTCTCGTCCCCCCGGTGAACGCCGGGGTCTCGATGGATCGGGGAGACCCCGGCTTTCGCCGGGGTGACGCATAGAAGAAGGTTTTGCCGTTCATGCGCGCCGAAGCGCAAGCCCATGCCGACCGTATCGCCGAATCGCTCGCGCTGCTCCGCCGCTTCCTCGATTGGGACCGCGCGCTGCGCCGGCTCGACGAACTCAACGCGCGCGTCGAGGACCCCACGCTCTGGAACGACGCCAAGGCCGCCCAAGACGTGATGCGCGAGCGCCGCCGGCTCGACGAGGCGATCGGTGCCACGCGCGCGATCGAGCAGGAGCTGAACGACACGGTCGAGCTGATCGAACTCGCCGAGGCCGAGGGCGACGAGGCGCTCGCCGAAGAGGGCGTCGCGGGCTTGGCGGCGCTCGCCGAACGCGCCGAGGGCGACAAGGTGAAGGCGCTGCTTTCGGGCGAAGCCGACCCCAATGACACTTATCTCGAGATCAACGCGGGCGCGGGCGGCACCGAATCGAACGATTGGGCCGAAATGCTCCAGCGCATGTACACGCGCTGGGCCGAGCGCCACGGCTATAAGGTCGAGCTGATCGACTATCACGCCGGCGAGCAAGCGGGCATCAAATCGGCGACGCTGCTGCTCAAAGGCGAGAACGCCTATGGCTATGCCAAGACCGAAAGCGGCGTGCACCGCTTGGTCCGCATCAGCCCGTTCGATTCGAACGCGCGGCGGCAGACGAGCTTCGCGAGCGTCTGGGTCTATCCGGTGATCGACGATTCGATCGACATCGAGATCAACGACAGCGAGATCAGGATCGACACGTATCGCGCCTCGGGCGCGGGCGGGCAGCACATCAACACCACCGATTCGGCGGTGCGCATCACCCATTTGCCGACCGGCATCGTCGTCGCCTGCCAAAATCAGCGCAGCCAGCACAAAAACCGCGCCGAGGCCTATAATCAGCTGCGCGCCAGGCTCTATGAGCATGAGCTGCGCAAGCGCGAGGAAGAGGCGAACGCGGTGAACGCGACCAAGACCGATATCGGCTGGGGCCACCAGTTCCGTTCCTATGTGCTCCAGCCCTATCAGCTGGTGAAGGACCTGCGCACCGGCGTCACCTCCACCGCGCCGAGCGACGTGCTCGACGGCGCGCTCGATCCCTTCATGGCGGCCGCGCTCAGCCAGCGGGTGACGGGCGAGAAGGTGGTGGTGGAGGACGTCGATTAAGCGCCCGCCGGCCTCGACCGCGCTGCTCGCGGCGCTGGCGCTGCTCGGCGGCTGCGATCCGGGGGCGGCGTTCCGCCGCGAGCCGGGCCCCTTCCCCGCGCCCGATCGTCCCGTCTCCAAGATCGTCTCGGCGCGCTGGTCGAACGAGGAAGAGCGCGACCGGCTGCGCGAGGCCGAAACGGTGATGGACAAGGCCGGGATGAAGCCGGGGATGACCGTGGCGGACATCGGCGCGGGCGAGGGCTATTACACCATCCGTCTCGCCCAGCGCGTCGGGCCGCGCGGGCGCGTGCTCGCCGAGGATATTTTCCCCGAGGTGCGCGACGCGCTCGCCGAACGCGTGGCGCGCGAACGGCTGCAAAGCGTGAGCGTGCGCCTGGGCGCCCCCGCCGATCCCAAGCTGCCCGAGGCGAGCTTCGACCGGGTGTTCATGGTGCATATGTATCATGAGATCGCCCAGCCTTATGAATTTCTCTGGCGGATGCGCCCCGCGCTCAAGCCCGGCGGGCTGGTGATCGTGGTCGACGCCAATCGCCCGACGCAGCAGCACGGCACCCCGCCCGCGCTGCTCGCCTGCGAATTTCGCGCGGTGGGTTATGAACTCGCCTTCACCGACGAGATGCCTTCGGCGGGAGGCTATCTCGCGGCGTTCCGCGCGGTGGGGGCGCGGCCAGAGCCCGGGGCGATCAAGCCCTGCCGGTTGACCTCGGGCGGCTGATCGCGCGCGTCAGCGCTCGGTCCCGCTCCCACGCCCTGCCCTGGTCGTCATCCCCGCGGAAGCGGGGATCCATTCTGGCTGAGGCCTGCCGTCTTGGATTCCCGCCTTCGCGAGAGGGACGCTCTCGAGGAAGGACTTCACGCGGACACGCGGCGGTTTCGCTAAGCGAATGGGGCGTCGCCCTGGCGAAAGCCTCGGGCAACCGACGCGCGGCCGTTCATCAAGGCCCCGACCGTCGCCAGGGCGACGTCTCGTTGGCAACCGGGACGCGCACGGTCGAACCGATCGCCCGAATAAGCTTTGCCCCCCACCCGCCCAAGCGTTAATCAGGCCCCATGCGCCGCCATATCCTGATCTTCTCGGGGCTTCTGCTCGTCGCCCTCGTCGCCTTCGGCTATTGGTTCACCCGCCCCGATAAGGCACGGCTGAGCGTCGCGGCCGTTTCCGGCGCGCGGCCGGCGATCACCCCGCCCCGGCCCGAGACTTTCCCCACGATCGGTGTCGCCAAGGCCGTCGGCTGGCCGCAAGGCGCGCAACCGACCCCGGCGGCTGGGCTGACGGTGCAGCCCTTCGCGCGCGGCCTCGCGCATCCGCGCTGGCTGCTGCCGCTCGCCAATGGCGACGTACTCGTCGCCGAGAGCAATTCGCCGCCGCGCGACGTGGGTGGGGTGACCGGGCTGGTGATGGGCTATCTGTTCGAGCGCGCCGGCGCCGCCGTCCCCTCGCCCAACCGCATCACCTTGCTGCGCGACGCGAATGGCGACGGCGTCGCCGAGACGCGATCGGTGCTGATCGAGGGGCTCAATTCGCCCCAGGGCATGGCGCTGGTTGGGACCACGCTCTACATCGCCAACACCGACGCGCTGGTGCGCGTGCCCTTCACGCCGGGGCAGACCCGGATCACCGCCAAGCCCGAAGTGGTGGTGCGCTATCCCGGCGGCGGCAATCATTGGGCGCGCACCGTGCTCGCCGATCCCAAGAGCGGGACGCTCTACGTAACGGTCGGCTCGGCGAGCAACATCGCCGAGAATGGGCTCGACGTCGAGCGCAACCGCGCGGTGATCCTCGAGGTCGATCCGCGCGCCAAGACCTTCCGCGTCTTCGCCGGCGGGCTGCGCAACCCGCAAGGGCTCGCCTTCGAGCCGACCAGCGGGCGGCTGTGGGTGACGGTGAACGAGCGCGACATGCTCGGATCGGACCTCGCGCCCGATTATATGAGCGCGGTCGAACTCGGCGATTTCTTCGGTTGGCCCTATAGCTATTGGGGCGGCTATATCGACAAGCGCGTCCAGCCCGAACGCCCCGATCTGCAGGAATATAGCAAGCGCCCCGATTATGCGCTGGGGCCGCACACCGCCTCGCTCGGGCTCGCCTTCACCCAAGGCGCGCGGCTCGGCGCGCGCTTCGCGAGTGGCGCGCTGATCGGCCAGCATGGCTCTTGGAACCGGGTGCCGGTGTCTGGCTATAAGGTGGTCTACGTGCCCTTCGCCGCGAACGGCTTTCCCGCGCCCGGCGCCAAGCCGGTGGATGTGCTCACCGGCTTTCTGGATGCGCAAGGGCGCGCGCAGGGGCGCCCGGTGGGGGTGAGCGTCGATCGCGGGGGCGGCGTGCTCGTCGCCGACGACGTCGGCAACGCCGTGTGGCGCGTGATCGCGCGCTGAGCCGGAGCATTACGTAGATACGCTGGTAACTTCCTCGGGATAGCTGTACGCCGGAAGGAGTTGTTTCGGTGGCGCTATGACCTGCCTTGTCGCGACCAATGCCGAACGCGCCGCGCAAAATTGGCGCGTGGTTTCGTTCGCGCTCACCAATTTGTTCCTGACGACGCATCAGGCCTTCAACTCGGGCAATGTGCAGCTGGGGCCGGTCGAGCTGCAAATCTATCTCACGGTCGCGGTCGCCAACGTGCAGAAATTGATGCGCGAGCGCGTCGTCCCGCTCGAACTGAGCGCCACCCAAGTGCTGCCGCGCGAATGGGTGGTGCCGATCTCGCGCAACGCGATCGCCTCGGCGACCGGGCTGCCGCGCGAGACGGTGCGGCGCCATATCGAAAAGCTGATCGAGCGCGGGCTGCTGATCGAGGACCCGCGCGGCGGCGTCACCCCGCCGCCGGGGATAATCGACCGGCTGGGGCTGGTCGGCACGCTCGAACCGATGCTCACCGAATTCGCGCGCACCGCCGAGCAATTGGTGCGGCTGGGGGTGCTGGAAGTGCGCGCGGATTAGAGCGGCACGGCGTCCGCTCGGGCGAAAGCACCGAGCCGCCCCGCCCGAGCAAAGGTCGCGGCGCCGCGCGATGCGCCTCTCACCCGGTCGCGAAAATCATCGCGTCGTCGGCGAAGGCCTTGAACTCCAGCGCATTGCCGCTGGGATCGCGGAAGAACATCGTCGCCTGCTCGCCCGGCTGGCCCTGGAAGCGGATGTGCGGCGCGATGCCGAAGGCGATGCCCGCCGCCGCCACCCGCGCGGCGAGCGCGTGCCAATCGGCCATCGTCAGCACCACGCCGAAATGCGGCACCGGCACGTCATGCCCATCGACCGCGTTGTGATGCTCGGCCGGGCGCGCGGCGGGATCCAGATGCGCGACGATCTGATGGCCGAACAGATCGAAATCGACCCGATGCGCGTTCGACCGCCCCTCGCGACACCCCAGCACCCCGCCGTAAAAGCCGCGCGCGGCGGCGAGATCATGGACCGGGAAAGCGAGATGGAAGGGGCGCGGGCTCATCCCACCCAATCTAGCGCGCCGGCCGCGCCGCGCAACGTCAGCCTTCGCCCAGATGGCGCAGCCGATCGAGCACCGCCTCGCTGAACGCGGGGATGTCGTCGGGCTGGCGGCTGGTGATGAACTGGCCGTCGATCACCACTTCGGCGTCGACCACCTCGGCCCCGGCATTGGCGAGATCGGTGCGCAGCGATGGCCAACTCGTCATGCGTTTGCCGCGCGCGACGTCCGCCTCGATCAACAGCCAGGGCGCGTGGCAAATCGCCGCGATCGGCTTGCCCGCGCTGGCGAAGGCGCGCACCAGCGCGACCGCCTCCGGATGCATGCGCAGCGTATCGGGATTGGCGACCCCGCCGGGAAGCAGCAGCAGATCATAATCCTGCGCGTCGACCTGATCGATCGTCGCGTCGGGGGTGATCGTCTGCCCCGGCTGATCGTGCCGCATGCCCTGGATCGGCTCGGTCCCGAGCGAGGCGAGCGTCACGTGCACGCCCGCGTCCATCAGCGCCTCGCGGGGGCGGAAGAGTTCGGATTGTTCGAAGCCGTCGGTCGCCATGATGAGCACGCGCGCTTGGGTGAGATCGGTCATATCGCTGTCTCCACAGTCGCCCGCCCAACGACGCGCCCCGGCCCCGTGTTCCGGAACCGTGTTCCGGAACCGTGAGGGCCTCGCGCGCATTGCCCCGCTCGTGCTCCGCTATTCCGACGACAGCGAGCCCGGCATCACCCGCCGCAAGCGCGGGCGCGCCTGGGCCTATTTCACCCCCGATGGCGCGCGCATCACCGATCGCGAGACGATCGACCGGCTCAACCGCATCGGCCTGCCCCCCGCTTACACCCGCGCCTGGTTCTGCCCGAGCGCCGATGGCCATATCCAGGCGACCGGCTGGGACGAGCGCGGGCGCAAACAATATCGCTACCACCCCGATTTCCGCGCGGCGCAAGAGGCGCTGAAATACAGCCGCTGCCCGTTGTTCGGCGAGCGCCTCGCGCGGCTGCGCAAGCGCGTCGCCGCCGATCTCGCGCGGCGCGATCTGTCGCTCGATCGCGCTGTGGCCGCGGTGATCCGGCTGCTCGACCTGGGCCATGTCCGCGTCGGCAACGAGGATTATGCCAAGGCCAACGAAAGCTTCGGCGCGACCACGCTGCGCCGCCGCCACGCGCGGGTGAGCAGCGCGCGGCTGAAGCTGGAGTTCAAGGCCAAATCGGGCAAGCTCAAGCGGCTGACGATCACCGACCGCAGCCTGGCGCGCTTCGTGCGCCGCTGTCAGGATTTGCCGGGGCAGCATTTGTTCGCTTGGGTCGATGCCGCGGGCGCCGCCCATCCCGTCACCTCGAGCGACGTCAACGCCTATATCCGCCGCGCGATGCGCGAGGATTTCACCGCCAAGCATTTCCGCACCTGGGGGGCGAGCGTGCTCGCGTTCCAAACCCTCGCCGAGGCGACCGCGCCGCTCAGCTTGAAGCAAGTGCTGACCCCCGTCGCCGAGGCGCTCGGCAATACGCCGGCGATCGCGCGCAAATCCTATGTCCACCCCGCGCTGCTCGATCTGGTGAAATCGGGCCAGGCCGAATTCCGCGAGCGGCTGCGCCTGCCGCGCGCGACGCGCTGGCTGAGCCGCTACGAGCGCGGGTTCATCGCCTTCATGGAAGCGCTCGACCCCTCGCTCGCCCCCGCCGCTTGCGCCAAGCCCGCGCCGTCGAAAGAGGCTGGCGCCGCCCAGGGGGCTTTGCTAGGGGGAGACCCCACGCACCCGTAGCTCAGCTGGATAGAGCGTTGCCCTCCGAAGGC
>LWDI01000056.1:2627-2902 GCA_002083475.1 Proteobacteria bacterium SG_bin5 | reverse complement strand
CCTAAGTCTTGCTCGTCGAGCCGCCGCGAACGTTATCATA
This sequence comes from Proteobacteria bacterium SG_bin5, assembly GCA_002083475.1. Taxonomy (GTDB): domain Bacteria; phylum Pseudomonadota; class Alphaproteobacteria; order Sphingomonadales; family Sphingomonadaceae; genus Sphingomonas. Next base: position 2,862 of record LWDI01000056.1, on the reverse strand, counting down.
GCCCAATCTATTTGGCAATGCGCCGACGCCTCAGCTGCGGCACCCGCGTAAGCGGGGTCAGCGGGGCCGAGCGTCGGTGTCGAGGCTGGCGCGATCCGAGCAATCGACCGTTTCATCCGCACGCTAATCGTCGGACGCGACGAGATGACTTTGGTCGAAGTGCAGGCACGCGTTTCACATTCGCGCGCCTTGCCCTAAAGATCGAACGCGCGTTTCAGCCCGTCGATCACGAATT
>LWDI01000056.1:2319-2615 GCA_002083475.1 Proteobacteria bacterium SG_bin5 | reverse complement strand
CAGCACGCCGAGCAGCCGCGTCACCACCGCCTCGACCTTCGCCCCCAGGACGCGCATGATCGGCCCGGCGAGCAGCAGCGCGAAATAAGTCAGCGCCAAAATCGCGCCCAGCGCCGCCAAGATCACCAAGGTCCGCTCGATCCCCGTGCCGCGCGACATCAGCAGCATCACCGAGGCGATCGAGCCCGGCCCCGCGATCATCGGCATCGCCATCGGGAAGATCGAAACATCGTCGACCTCATGCGCCTCGATCATCTTCTGGGCGCGGTCCTCGCGGCGCTGGGTGCGCTTTTCGA
>LWDI01000056.1:2161-2306 GCA_002083475.1 Proteobacteria bacterium SG_bin5 | reverse complement strand
CGATCAGGAACAACATGATCCCGCCGGCGATGCGAAACCCATCGAGGCTGATCCCAAGCGCGCGCAAAATATCCTGCCCGAACAAGGCGAACACGACCAATATGCCGCCCGCGACCAGCACCGCCCGCCCCGCCATCGCGCGGAC
>LWDI01000056.1:1508-2067 GCA_002083475.1 Proteobacteria bacterium SG_bin5 | reverse complement strand
ATCATTCGGCGATGGTCTGGTCGAGCACGAGCCGCCACGCCTTGCCATTCCACAGCCAGGCCCGGAAATCGCGCGAGCCCTTCGCGTCGCGCACGTGCCATTGATAGGCGAGCGTGCCGTCGGCGCTCGTCCCTTTGCCGCTTTGGCTGGTGGGGAACGACAGGAACGGCGGCGCGGCGGGCCGGCCGCGGCAGGCGGCGCGGACGCGGCGGGGCGCGTCGCCGGCGGCGATCGGCGCCTTCAGCGCGGTGCCGCCGTCATAATCCCAGCGCCACCCCGCCGCGCCCTGGCGCCAGACGGTGGTGAAATAGCCGACCAGCTTCGCCGATGGGATCGCCCAAGGGCCGGTGTTGACCGCCATCCGCCCGTCGCAGCTTTGATAGCTCTCGGCCGCCCACCATTGCACGGCGGCGCGCGGCTCCTGCTGCTGGGCGAGCCAGTCCTGCGCCTTCACCGGCTGGGGCACGAACATCACCGCGTCGGGCGCGGCAAATTCGCGAAACGCCGCCCATTGGCCGATCGCCTGCGCGCGCGCGGCGAAGGCGCGTTCGGCCTCCAG
>LWDI01000056.1:698-1496 GCA_002083475.1 Proteobacteria bacterium SG_bin5 | reverse complement strand
GCGGCGAGCAGGAGCGCGGCGATCACCACGCGCCCTTCTCATAGGCGATGCCCGCGTTCCGGTGCGCGGCGATCAGCGTGTTGCGGAGCAGGCAAGCGATCGTCATCGGCCCCACCCCACCCGGCACCGGGGTGATCGCCGCCGCCACGCTCGCCGCGCCCGCGAAATCGACATCGCCCACCAGCCCTAGCTCGGTGCGGTTGATGCCGACGTCGATCACGCACGCGCCGGGCTTGATCCACTCGCCCTTGATCATCTGCGGCACGCCGACGGCGGCGACGACGATATCGGCGCGGTGGACGATGCTCGCGAGATCGCGCGTCTTCGAATGCGCGACGGTGACGGTCGCGTTCGCGCCGATCAGCAATTGCGCCATCGGCTTGCCGACGATGGTCGAGCGGCCGATCACGACCGCGTCGAGCCCGCTCAAATCGCCGAGCCGGTCTTGCAGCAGCATCAGGCAGCCGAGCGGCGTGCACGGCACGAACCCCTCCAGCCCGATCGCGAGCCGCCCGACATTGAGCGGGTGAAAGCCATCGACGTCCTTGTCGGGCGCGATCGCCATGATGACGCGCGCGCCGTCGATATGGGCGGGAAGCGGGAGCTGGACGAGAATGCCGTCGATCGCGCCATCCTGGTTGAGGCGGTCGATCAGCGCGAGCAGTTCGGCTTCGGCGACGTCGGCGGGCAGGCGGTGCTCGATGCTCGCCATGCCGACGGCGATCGTCGCCTTGCCCTTGTTGCGGACATAGACCGCCGAGGCCGGATCGTCCCCCACCAGCACCACCGCGAGCCCCG
>LWDI01000056.1:0-652 GCA_002083475.1 Proteobacteria bacterium SG_bin5 | reverse complement strand
GCAGGGCGGCGGCGAAGGCTTTGCCGTCGATGATGTCAGCGCTCATGGGCGGGGACCTTAGGGGCGGTACGGAGCAGGCGCCAGCCCTTCGCTACCCGAGGCGGCAGGCGATTCCATCCGCCTTGAAATCGCCCTAGCCGCGTCGCCCCGGCGAAAGCCGGGGCCTCCCCGTTCTGGAGCGCGACGCGCGCGCGAAGCAGCACGAGACCCGGCTCGAGGCCGGGGTGACGCCGAGGCTTATGCCTAAAACGCCACCCCATAGCTCAGGCTCGCCTGCAGCCGGGCGAACACATAGTCGAGGATTTGGATGCCGATCAGCACCACCGCCGGGGAGAAATCGAGCGGGCCGAAATCGGGCAGCACCCGCCGGATCGGGCGATAGAGCGGCTCGGTCAGCCGCGTCAGCCCCGCGTAGATTTGCCGCACCGCGTCGTTNNTCGTTATAGGTGTTGATCACGTTGAAGGCGATCAACAGCGACAGGATGATCTGGGCGATGATGATCCAGCTCACCACGTCGAGCAGGATGCGCAAAATGCCGAGCAACGTGATCAAGCGTGTTTCTCCCTCGCGACCGGTGTTATAATAGGATCAGACACCCGCTTTTTCCAGCCCCCGCGCATGGACGAGCGTGCCGGCGCCGCGCCGGGTGAA
>LWDI01000055.1 GCA_002083475.1 Proteobacteria bacterium SG_bin5 | reverse complement strand
ACGAGCTCGCCGATCAGGTGACGATCACCAAGGCCAATCTCGACGACGCGCCCGATGCGGCGGCGCAATATGGCATCCGCACCATCCCGAACCTGGTGCTGTTCAAAAATGGCGAGGAAGTCGCCCGCTTCAGCCGCGCGGCGCCCAAGGGTCAGCTCAAGGCGTGGCTGGAAGGCGCGCTGGCGTAATCTTTCTGGGCTCACCCAAGAATCGCGATCGAAAACTCCTCCCCCGTAGGGGGAGGGGGACCATCCGAAGGATGGTGGAGGGGTATCGCCCTCGAACTGCTGAGGATACCCCTCCGTCACCCGCTACGCGGGTGCCACCTCCCCTTGCAGGGGAGGATCTGATGGCGGTAATTGACGGCCGAGGCTCCTCAGCTCCGATAATCGGCGTTGATGCTGATATAGCCATGGGTCAGGTCGCACGTCCAAAGCGTCGCGCGGCCTTCGCCCAGGCCGAGATCGACGCCGATCTCGATCTCCTCGCCCTTCAGATGCGCGGCGACAGGAGCTTCGTCATAGCCTTCGACCACCAGCCCGCCGCGCGCGACTTCGGTCTCGCCGAAGCGAATGCTGAGCAAATCGCGCTCGGCCGGCTCGCCCGCCTTGCCGACCGCCATCACGACGCGGCCCCAATTGGCGTCCTCGCCGGCGATCGCGGTTTTCACCAGCGGCGAATTGGCGATCGAAAGCCCGATTTGCCGCGCGCTCGCGTCGCTTTCGGCGCCGCTCACGTCGATGGTGATGAATTTGCGCGCGCCCTCGCCGTCGCGCACCACCAATTGGGCGAGCGCGCGGCACAGATCGGCGAGCGCGGCGCGAAAGGCGTCGGCGCCGCTGCTCTCGTCATTCTCCAGCCGCGCATTCCCCGCCGCCCCGGTTGCGAAGGCGAGCACCGTATCGCTGGTCGAGGTATCGCCATCGACGGTGATGCAGTTGAAGCTCGCGTCGCTCGCCTCGGCCAGCGCGCGTTGCAAGAAAAGGGGCTCGGCGGCGGCGTCGGTGAAGATGAAGCCGAGCATCGTCGCCATGTCGGGGGCGATCATCCCCGATCCCTTGATGATGCCGACGAGCGTCACGATCCGGCCATCGACCACGGCTTGAGTCATCGCGCCCTTGGGGAAAGTGTCGGTGGTGCCGATCGCCTCGGCGGCCTCGCGCCAACTCGCCTCGGGCGCGGGTAAAGCGGCGGCGAGCCCGCTTTCCGCCTTGTCGATCGGCAGCGGCACGCCGATTACCCCGGTCGAGGCAACGAATATGTCCGAGGGTTGGCACCCCAGCGCCTGCGCCGCCCGCGCCGCGATCGCCTCGACCGCCGCCCGCCCGCGCGCGCCGGTGAAGGCATTGGCATTGCCCGCGTTCACCACCAGCGCGCGCGCCTGGCCGAGGGTGAGCGCGGCCCGGCACCATTCGACCTCGGGCGAGGGGCAGCGGCTGCGCGTGAGCACGCCCGCCACGCTCGTCCCCTCGGCCAAGATCGCGAGCGTCAAATCGGCGCGTTCCCACGCCTTATACCCCGCGCGCGCGACGCGCAGCGCGACGCCGCCGATCGGCGGCAGGTCCGGAAAAGGCCGGGCGAGCGGGGAGGGGTGTGACATGCGGAGGCTTTCGGTTAGAAGCGGGCGGTCAACAAGGGGCGATAGCGTGCGTTCGGGTGAAGGCAAGATTTGCGCGACGGTGCTGGTGATGGCGCTCGGCGCGCCCACGTTCGGGCAGGTGCCGACGGGGCGGACCGCGAGCGCGCCGCCGACCGCGGCATCCTCCCCCGCTTCCCCGGCGAAGGCAGGGGCCCAGGCGCGCACGGTCCGAACGCGGCGCGCGCCCAAGCCCGCCGGCGCCCCGCCGCGCCCCGGCCCCAGCCAGGCGGGCACCGAGTCGAGCTTGGCAAATGCGCCCGTGCCCGCCGCCCCCGCCGGAACGCCGCCGCAGCCGATCGGTCGCGTCGCCGAATGGTTCCCCGCTGATAGCTATCCGCCCAAGGCGCGCGCCAAATCGGAAGAGGGCAAAACGGTCTATGCGGTCGATCTCGACGCGCAGGGGCGCGTCTTGCGCTGCAATATCGTCCAATCCTCGGGCTCGGACCTGCTCGATTCGACCACCTGCACCCAAGTGATCTCGAACGGTCGCTTCCGCCCGGCGCGCGACGCGGGCGGCAAGCCGGTGCCGGGGCGCTATCAGGGATCGATGCGCTGGCAGCTGGTCGAAGGCGCGGCGAGCGCGGAGTAGACGTTGCGCGCGCAAATGCTTATGTCGCCGAACATTACACCCTGAACGGAACGAACGTGACCTTTTTGCTGCTCCTGTCGGCTTTGCTCTCGGCGATCGGCGGCGCCGTCGCGCCGTCGCGGCCGGGGGTGGCGCAGGTCGCGCACGTCGCGGTGATCGCCGAGGCGGCGCTCCCCCGCGCCGCCCGGGCCATTCGACCGACGCCGCCGGCGCCCGTCGCGCCGCGCGTGATCGGCGGGATCGTCTCGGTTCCGGGCACGCTCGCGAGCGAGCCGCGCTGGGCCTGGCGCCGCCGCGAATAGCGCGCGCTCCCGCCCCTATTCCCGTCTCGTTCGCGCTGCCCGGCGGCGCCGCTATTGCCATAGGAAATCAAGATGTTCGGCAGCCTTGCCAAAACCCTGTTCGGTTCCTCCAACGATCGCTACGTCAAATCGCTCGCGCCGCTCGTCGCCAAGATCAACGCGCTCGAGCCGCAAATCCAGGCGATGGACGATACGACCCTCGCCGCCCAAACGCTGCGCTTTCGCGAGCGGCTGGCGGCGGGCGAAGCGCTCGACGCGCTGCTCCCCGAAGCGTTCGCGACGGTGCGCGAGGCGGCGCGGCGCACGCTCGGCCAGCGCCATTATGACGTGCAGCTGATCGGCGGCATCGTCCTCCACCGCGGCGAAATCGCCGAAATGCGCACCGGCGAGGGCAAGACGCTCGTCGCGACGCTCGCCACTTATTTGAACGCGCTGCCCGGCACCGGCGTCCATGTCGTCACGGTGAACGATTATCTCGCCCAGCGCGACGCCGAGTGGATGGGCCAAGTCTATCGCTTCCTGGGGCTCAGCGTCGGCGTGATCGTCCCCAATCTCACCGATGAACAGCGCCGCGAAGCCTATCACAGCGACATCACCTACGGCACGAACAACGAGTTCGGCTTCGATTATCTGCGCGACAATATGAAATATGATCGCGAGTCGATGGTGCAGCGCAAGTTCAACTTCGCGATCGTCGACGAGGTCGACTCGATCTTGATCGACGAAGCGCGCACCCCGCTGATCATCTCCGGCCCCACCGACGACAAGACCGATCTCTATCTCGCGGTCGACGCGATCGTGAAGCAGCTGGTGCCCGCCGATTATGATTTCGACGAAAAGCAGCGCTCGATCATCCTGACCGAGGACGGCACCGAAAAGGCCGAGCGGTTGCTCGAAGCCGCCGGGCTGCTCGAAGGCAGCAATCTTTACGATTTCGAAAACACCCAAGTCGTCCACCATTTGAACCAGGCGCTGCGCGCGAACGTGATGTTCAAGCGCGACACCGATTACATCGTGAAAGACGGCAAGGTCATCATCATCGACGAGTTCACCGGCCGCATGATGGACGGCCGGCGCTGGTCCGACGGGTTGCACCAGGCGGTCGAGGCGAAGGAAGGCGTCAATATCGAGCCCGAGAATCAGACGCTCGCCTCGATCACTTTCCAAAATTACTTCCGCATGTACCCCAAGCTCGGCGGGATGACCGGCACCGCGGCGACCGAGGCGGCCGAATTCTACGACATCTACAAGATGAACGTCGTCACCATCCCGACCAACGTGCCGGTGAAGCGGGTGGACGAGGAAGACGAATTCTACAAGGACACGCAAGACAAGTTCCGCGCGATCGCCAAGAAGATCCGCGACCATGCCGAGCGCGGCCAGCCGGTGCTGGTCGGCACGGTGTCGATCGAGAAATCGGAGCTTTTGTCCGAATTTCTCCAGCAAGACGGCGTGCCGCACAAGGTGCTCAACGCGCGCTTCCACGAGATGGAGGCGCATATCGTCGCGCAAGCGGGCCGCAAGGGCGCGGTGACGATCGCGACCAACATGGCCGGGCGCGGCACCGATATTCAACTCGGCGGCAATGTCGAATTCCGCGTCGCCGACGAACTCGCCGACATGCCCGAGGGGCCCGAGCGCGAGGCGGCGATCGCCCGGATCAAGCAAGAGGTCGCGGCGGAAAAGCAGGAAGTGCTCGCCGCCGGGGGGCTGTTCGTCCTCGGCACCGAACGCCACGAAAGCCGCCGCATCGACAATCAGCTGCGCGGCCGTTCCGGGCGCCAGGGCGATCCGGGCCTCAGCCGCTTCTACCTCTGCCTCGAAGACGATCTGCTGCGCATCTTCGGGCCGGACACGATGTTCGCCAAGATGATGCGCTCGAACCTGTCCGACGGCGAGGCGATCAGCTCGAAATGGCTCTCCAAGGCGATCGAGACCGCGCAAAAGAAGGTCGAGGCGCGCAACTATGACATTCGTAAGCAAGTCGTCGAATATGACGATGTGATGAACGATCAGCGCAAGGTCGTCTACGAACAGCGCGCCGACATCATGGACGCCGAGACGGTGGGCGACGTGGTGGCCGACATGCGCGCCGAGACGGTCAACGCGATCGTCGGCGCGGCGTGCCCGGTCGGCAGCTATCCCGAGCAATGGGACGTGGCGGGCCTCGCCGAGCGTGCGCGCGATCTGCTCGGGATCGAGCCGCCGCTCGACGATTGGATGAAGGAAGAAGCGGTCGACCCCGAATTGATCGAGGAACGGCTGCGCGCGCTCGCCGATAGCCATATCGCCGACAAGGCCAAGGAACTCGAGCCGGCGACCTGGACCTCGATCGAAAAATCGATCCTGCTCCAGAATCTCGACCATCATTGGAAAGAGCATCTCTCGACGCTCGACGCGCTTCGGCAGGTCGTCCATCTGCGCGCTTATGCGCAGAAGACGCCGATCAACGAATATAAGCAGGAGGCGTTCGCGCTGTTCGAGCGGATGCTCGGCGCGATCCGCGAGGACGTGACCAAGACGCTCGCCCACGCGCAATTCCAGTTCCAGGCGCCGCCCGAACTGCCGCCGCTCCCCGATTTCCTGACGAATTTGGGCAATCTCGACGCGCCGCTCGATCTCGACGCGCAGTCGCTGGGGCTGGTGACGACGCGGCTCGCGCCCGCGCCGTTCATGGCGGCGGGCGGCGAGGCGGCGCTCGCCGAGCCGCTGAGCGATGATCCGGCGAGCTGGGAAGGCCGGGTGAGCCGCAACGCCGCCTGCCCGTGTGGATCGGGCAAGAAATACAAGCATTGCCACGGGGCGCTCGTGTAGAGCTGTTTGCGATCACACCAGTTCGCTCCTCCCCTGTAAGGGGAGTTCCGGGTCGGATCGTCCCCCGGACGATCCTAAACCGTGCGGGGCACGGTTTACCCGGAACTGGCAGCTGCGCGAGCGGCTGTCGGAGGGGTGTCCCCAGCGGTTCGAGGGCGATA
>LWDI01000054.1:2754-3070 GCA_002083475.1 Proteobacteria bacterium SG_bin5 | reverse complement strand
CGACGCGAATGCCCTCGCCCGGCGGCATGATCGACACGGCGAGCGTCGCCTCGGCGAGGCCATAGCTCGGCAGGAAGGCGGTCGCCTGGAAACCGGCCGAGGCGAAGGCGTCGACGAACGCCTGCATCACATCGGGGCGGATCANNGTCGGCGCCATTGCCCGCGAGCCGCCAGCGCGAGAGATCGAAGCGATCGGCGGCCTTGGTCTGGCTCGACATGCGCCGCGCGCAAATGTCATAGCCGAAGGTCGGCGAATAGCTGACGCTCGTCCCCTGGTTACGCGTGATGAGATCGAGCCAGGCGAGCGGGCGGCGCG
>LWDI01000054.1:401-2678 GCA_002083475.1 Proteobacteria bacterium SG_bin5 | reverse complement strand
ATACCAGGGCAGCCACGAAATGCAGCGATCGCTCTCTTGCAGCGCCATCGCATGGCCATGCGCCGCCAAATTGTTGAGCAGCGCGCGGTGGGTGATCGCGACGCCGTGCGGGAAGCGCGTCGAGCCGCTCGAATATTGCAGATAGGCGATATCGTCGGGCTGGGCGTCGAACAGCGGCGCCTCGGGCGCGGGTTCGGTGGCGAGGCGCGCCCAATCGAGCCCCTCGACCCCCGCGGCGCGCGCGGCGTCGCCCGCCATTTCGGCGAGTTCGGGCGGGAAGATCAGCAGCNNTGGGGTCGCTCGACGCGAGTTGGACGCGGATCTGCTCGACATAGCTTTCGCGCCCGCCGAACGACGTGGGCAGCGGCAGCGGCACCGGCCAAGCGCCGGCATAGATCGCGCCGTGGAACAGGGCGGCGAAATCGGCGCCGGTCTCGGCGATCAGCGCGACCCGGTCGCCCGGCGCGATCCCGCGCGCGATCAGCCGATACGCCATGGCGCGCGCGTCGGCGCGCAGTTCGGCATAAGCATAAGCGCGCACCAAGGTGCCGCGCGCGTCATGAAAATTCAGCCCGCGCGCGCCCCGCGCCGCATAATCGAGCGCCGCGCCCACCGTCGCGAAATCGGACAAGCGGCGCGGCAGCGCGCATTCGGTCGGCGTGGGCTTGGCGGGCGATTCGGATCCGGATTGCCCCAACGCGATCCCCATCGATAGAAAACCTCAATTCAGCTGAACGGACAGCACCGTTCCAAGTTGCGCGCTCCCCTGCTGCCCGCAAGCGTTCAAAATCGGGTTTGACTGTGGCANNAATCATGGCATGGCCGCTGCTTCTCCTCGCGCGGGCCGCCGTCCGGCCCCGCTCGACCAGGCCGGGCTCGAGCGGTTGGCGCTGCGCTATGTCGAGCGTTTCGCGACGAGCCGCGCGCGGCTGCTCGATTATCTCGCGCGTAAGCTGCGCGAGCGAGGATGGGCGGGCGCGGACGCCCCCGACGCCGTGGCGATCGCTGATCGCTTCGTGGCGCTCGGCTATATCGACGACGCGGCGTTCGGCGCGGCGCGCGCGCGCGCGCTCACGCGGCGCGGGCTCGGCGCCCGGCGAGTCGCGCAAGCGCTGGGCGCGGCGGGCCTGACAGCGGAGGTGCGCGCGCCGTTGGTGAGCGAAGCCCAAGCGGAGGCGCAAGCGCTCGCGACCGCGCTCGCTTTCGCCAAGCGGAGACGATTCGGCCCCTTTGGTGCGCAAACTCTCGATCCGGCCGCGCGCCAACGCCAGTTCGCCGCTTTCTTGCGCGCCGGGCATGCACCGGATGTCGTTGCTAAGATATTGAAAATGAACGAGGACGAAGTGTCCAATTTTTTAGACGTCAATTATCCATAACATTTCTTTGTTCGGTTCGCGGATCGTGTTAGCATCGCCAAGGCAAGGGAGGATGCCGCATGCGCCTCGAACCAGTTTCCAGCCAATCGAGCGGCTTCACGCCGGGCATGACGGTGCCCGAGGCCGAAGACGATGCGCAGCGCGTGATCGGCACCGTCAAATGGTTCGACGTGACGGGCTTCGGCTTCGTCGTCGCCGAGGGGAGCGGGCTGGGCGATATTCTCGTCCATTTCACCGTGCTCCAGCCGCACGGCCGCCGCAGCCTGCCCGAGGGCGCGCGCATCGATTGCTTCGCGGTGAAGCGCGATCGCGGCTATCAGGCGCGCCAGATCATCACCATCGATCTATCGAGCGCGATCGAGCACCCGCCCAGGATCAAGCCGCTTGACCGGATCGATCCGATCGCGTTGATCGAACAGGCCGGGCCGTTCGAAGCGGTCAAGGTCAAATGGTTCAATCGGTTGAAGGGCTATGGCTTTCTCGTCCGCGGCAGCACCGGGCAGGATATCTTCGTCCATATGGAGACGCTGCGCCGCGCGGGCATCGGCGAGGTCGTGCCCGATCAGCCGCTGCGCGCGCGCGTGGTCGATGCGCGCAAGGGGCCGCTCGCGGTGGTGGTCGAGTAGCGCGGCGCTGTTGCTCGCGGCTTGTTCGGGGGGCGGCGATCGGGCCGAGACGAGCGAGAACGCGCGGCTCGCGCTCACCATCCAGAGCGCGAACGGGGCGCATCGCTTCAGCGTCGAGCGCGCGCGCACCACCGCCGAGCAGGCGCGCGGGCTGATGTTCCGTACCCAAATCGCGCCCGATGGCGGGATGCTCTTCGCGCCCTATCCCCCCGACGGCGGCCCGCCGCGCGAGGCGAGCTTTTGGATGAAGGACACGCCGAGCCCGCTCGACATCA
>LWDI01000054.1:209-378 GCA_002083475.1 Proteobacteria bacterium SG_bin5 | reverse complement strand
CGCATCGCCGAGAACACCACGCCATTTTCGGAAACGCCGATTCCCTCGGGCGAGCCGGTGAGCGCGGTGCTCGAGTTGCGCGGGGGCCGCGCCGGCGAACTGGGGATCGCCGAAGGGGATGAGGTGCGCTGGGCCGAACGCTGAGCCGTCGGCCGTCATTCCGCGCCGC
>LWDI01000054.1:0-136 GCA_002083475.1 Proteobacteria bacterium SG_bin5 | reverse complement strand
GCCACCATCGGCACCCGCTGGCAGCTGCGCGGCAAGACCCGCGTCGGCGAGGATGGCGCGGGTAACCTCTATTTCGAAGGCGGGCGTGATCCGAATGGCATCCCGCGCCGCTGGGTGATCTATCAGGGCGAGAATG
>LWDI01000053.1:3278-3471 GCA_002083475.1 Proteobacteria bacterium SG_bin5 | reverse complement strand
CGAGCTTCGACTATGTTTCGGGCTGCCCGCTGCCGACGCCGAGCGGCTATATGCAGGGCAGTTATCATGTGATCGGCGAGGATGGCGGCGGGTTCGACGTCGACATCCCCAAATTCGCGCTGATCGCCCCCGTTCAACCGGGCAGCGCCGAGCGGTCGCCGCCCCGGGGCAATGGCTGAGGCGCGATGAAGCG
>LWDI01000053.1:3116-3261 GCA_002083475.1 Proteobacteria bacterium SG_bin5 | reverse complement strand
TGCGCGTGCTCGACGCCGCCGCGCGCCATCTGAGCTTCGCCCGCGCCGCCGACGAGCTGGCCGTCACCCCGGCGGCGGTCGGCCAGCAGATCCGCGCGCTCGAGGAAACGCTCGGCGTGGTGCTGTTCCGCCGCACCACCAAGGG
>LWDI01000053.1:2880-3046 GCA_002083475.1 Proteobacteria bacterium SG_bin5 | reverse complement strand
GCGATGCAGGCGGGGCAGAGCAGCAAGGCGGTCGCGATCGCGGCGCCGCGCGCGCTGATCGAGAAATGGCTGCTGCCGCGCCTCGCCCAAATCGCCACGCGCGACCCCGATCTCCGCTTCGCGCTGATGACCGCCGACGACGCGATCGATTTCACCGAGGCCAATC
>LWDI01000053.1:2584-2785 GCA_002083475.1 Proteobacteria bacterium SG_bin5 | reverse complement strand
ACGCGCATCTCCTGGCCCGGCTGCCCCGAGGCGGCCGAGGTCTCGACGATGCGGGTGGGCGACGCCGGGCTCGCGATCGACGCCGCCGCTTGCGGGCTGGGGCGCGCGACGGTCCCCGAATTGCTTGCCGCCGGCGAGCTCGAGGCGGGGCGGCTGGCGCTGGTCGGCGAACCGCGCCCGCATGGCGAGGGCTATTGGCTG
>LWDI01000053.1:1583-2520 GCA_002083475.1 Proteobacteria bacterium SG_bin5 | reverse complement strand
TTCGCCAGCGCGCGGCTGGTGATGCGCCGCCAGCAGGTCGCCGATGCCGAGGCTTTGTTCGAGGCCTATGGCGACGACGCGCTGATGCGCTATTGGTCGAGCGCGCCGCACCGTTCGGTCGCCGAGAGCCGCGATTATCTGGCCAACGGCGCCGAGGATGGCGATTTCCGCGGCTGGACGATCACGCGGGCGAGCGATGGCGCTGTGCTCGGCACGCTCGCCGCGTGCCGCGAGCGCGACGGGGTGGCCTCGCTCGGCTATCTGCTGATCCGCCGGCATTGGGGGCAGGGCTATGCGCGCGAGGCGGTCGCGCGGCTGCTCGATCTCTTGTTCCACGAGGAGCGCCAGCGCCGGGTGATGGCCGATGTCGATCCCGAAAACGCGGCCTCCAATGCCTTGCTCAAGGATTTGGGCTTCACCCTGGAAGGGCGGCTGCGCGGCGAGTGGGAAANNTGGGAAACGCATATCGGCGTGCGCGACAGTTTCATCTGGGGGATGCTGCGCGAGGAATGGCGCGGGGCGTGACGCGCCGGGCGAGCGCGCGTGTAACCGAAACGCCCGCCGCCACGAACCCCTAGGCGGTTTCATCGAATGGGGGTTCAATCATGTCGAAAGTCACTCTGCCGGCCGAGCGTTCGGGGATCGAGGCGCTGCGCTGGGCGCTGGTGCTCATCTTCGCGCTGTTCGGTACCGCCAAATTCGCGGGCTATGAAGCCGAAGGCGTCGCCAAGATCGCCGAACATTATCCGCTGTTCGCCTGGATGTATCCGCTCTGGGGCGTGCGCGGGGCGAGCAACGTGATCGGCACGATCGAACTCGCGACCGGCGCCGCGCTCGCGATCGGTGCTTTTTCGCCGCGCGTCTCGCTGCTCGGCGGGCTGATGGGGATGTGCACCTTCCTCGTCACGCTGAGCTTCATGCTCGGCGCGCCGATCTT
>LWDI01000053.1:1204-1517 GCA_002083475.1 Proteobacteria bacterium SG_bin5 | reverse complement strand
GCTGCTATGCGATCGCGCTCGCCTCGGCGCGGCGCGCGGGGGTCGCGCGCTGATCCGCCTCAACTGGGGATCGCGGCGGCGGGCTCGGCGGTCAGGTCGATCATTTCGATCCGCGCCTCGGGCTCGCGCTGGCGCAGGCGGGTGCCGCTGACCTGGCCCCAATAAGCAGTGAGCGAGTAGCGCTCGACACGGAATCGGCCCGGGGTGCGCGCATCCGCCTTGAGCGGCAGATAGCGCCGCCCCGCGACCGAATTGAGGATTTCCTTGTCCCAGCCGCCGCTGAACCCCTTGCTGCGGCGAAGCACCTGCGCGT
>LWDI01000053.1:0-1189 GCA_002083475.1 Proteobacteria bacterium SG_bin5 | reverse complement strand
CTCGACCCAGAAGGAAACGTCGATCCACTGATCGTCGAATTCGCTGTTGGTGGTCAGCCGGTTGAGAACATTGCCGTTGAAGGTGTTGCTGATCGGGCTGGTGTTCGTCGTGATCGGCGGGGCGTAAACGAGCACCGGCTGCGCGGTGCCGCCCTGGCGGCGCAGCACCGCGAGTTCGGTGTCGAGCGCCTTGGTGTCGCCCCGCCGCGCCGCATATTGCGCATTCACCAGCCGCGCGGCCGAGGCGAATTCGGCGAGCTTGGGGTTGTCGCTTTCGGTGAGCGCGCGCGTCGCCTGCTTGATTACATCGTCATAGCCGCCGGTGCCGGTGAGCGCGAGTTGGTGGAAGGTCATCAGCCGGCGCAGCAGGGCATAGCCCTCGGCCTTGGCATCGCCGATCGCCCGCGCCTGGCGCGCGACATCGGCATAGGTACGAAGCGCTTGATCGATGCGGCTGTTGGCGGGTTCGAGCCGGCTGGTGCGCGCATCGGCATCGGCGACTTCGAGCCGCTGGTAGAGCACGCGCGGATCGTCCGCGGGCAGCCCCTTGCGCAGCACGTCGAGCGCGACGATCGCGTTCAGCCGGTAATCCTCGCTCTCGCCCACATGCGCCGAGATGCGCGAGGTCGCGCGCAGCAGATCGGCGACTTCGATCGGATAATCCTTGCCATAGCGCAGATCGCGCCCGCGTCCGGCGAGCAAGGTGCGCCGCGCGCCGTGATAATCACCGGCGACGAACTGATTTTCGGCATGGGCGAGCGTCGCCTTGATGTCCTCCTTGGGCGGGCATTTGCGCGCGATACATTCCTTCAGCGCGCGCTCGCTATCGGCGAGGCGGGTGCCGGTGACGACCACCTCCTTGCCATTGTCTTCAGCCGCGGCCGCGACGGGCGCGAGCGCGAAGGCGGTGCCGGCCAACAGGAAAGGGAGAAGGCGCATCTCGAAATCTCCTCGCTCGGGGACTGTCCGATTTGCGCCTATTTGGCCTTAACCTTGGCTGAATACAATGCGGCTCGACCCATTTTTGCAGGCTGGAACAAGTGCTTCGTCGTCTCGGGAGAGTGACGATCGCGCGCGCGATGTTGCGCTGCAAATAGCGCCGGCCCTCACGCGTCGATCGCTTCCTCGTCCAGCCGCGCCGCGTTTTCCTGGATGAAGGCGAAGCGGTGCGCGGGGTTGGTGCCCATCA